>DAIPIP010000219.1:0-4200 GCA_036770725.1 Opitutaceae bacterium | reverse complement strand
CCACCTTCTTCGTCTTCATCCCTGGGTCAGGATGTATAGGGGCCTGTCTGCCCGCTTTAACTTGCGCCTTGCCCACCCCGCCCACCCCCGACACCACTCCAACTCCTCGCATGTCTCTTCACGTAAAAGCCGCCGCCATTCGCATGGTCCGAATCCTCTGGGTCGGACCCGGGTGCTTGTTGGCCGCTGCTTGCTGAAGACGATTTAAACGACCCCTCAGCCAAAACAGAAAAACGCCGACCGCACCCTCCCCGGTGCGGCCTTTTTGTTTTCGCACCGGACGGGCGCCCAAACCGCCATGTCCACCACCACCAACCTCCCCGCCGTCCCCCACTCCGGTCGTCGGCTCATGCTGCTCTCCGCCGGTTGCTTCGTCGCGAACGTGCTGTTCATCCGCGCCCTCGGCCAGGGCGGTGGCGACGTATGGACCATCACCGCCCTCCGCTTCGCCGCCGGGCTCGTCCTCTGCCTCGTTTTTCAACACCGCTCGCTCGACCCCGTCGCCCTCTTCACCCGCCCTCGCCTCATTCTGCGCGGCCTCGTGGGCGGCGCGGGCACCTACGGCCTATACCTCGCCATCATCCACATCGGCGCGGGCCGCGCGGTGTTCTTGAGCAACACCTACGTTATCCTGTCCGCCTTCCTCGCGGTCTGGATGCTGCGCGAACGCTTCCGCCCCGCCCTTGCCACCGGCGCCCTCGCCGCGCTCGTCGGCCTCGGCCTGCTTACCGGCGCCATCTTCGGTCAACTACGCGTCGGCCCCTACGATTTGGTCGCGATCGCCTGCGCCTTCGCCGCCGCCTGGGTCGTCGTTGCCATACGGCAGCTCCACCGCGAGGGCGTGCCCACCGCCACCATCTTCGCCTCCCAATGCGTTTACGGCCTGCTGCTCTGCGTCCCCTTCCTCATCGCCCAGGGCACCCTGCCCTCGCCCGCCGCGAGCCTCGGTCTCATCGCCGCCGGCTTGCTCGCCGGCGTGGGACAACTCGCCATGACCAGCTCCTTCCGCGATCTCACCGTCGCCGAAGGCACGCTCATCCAAGCCCTCGTCCCGCTTGGCATTGCCGCCGGCGGCATCCTCTTCTTCCGCGAAACCCTTGGCTGGCACGGCCTCGTCGGCGGCCTGCTCATCGTCGCCGGCTCCGTCCTGCCCACCATGCTCAATCCCCGCCGCGCCGCCTAATTCCCGCCCCCCAACTGCATCCGCCCCGTAGCCCGGTTCGTGAGAACCGGGCTTCAGCAACTCACCCGGTGCCTAAACTTCGCGTCCCTTCGGCTCGACTTCGCGGTTTTGCAAAAACTCCGCAACCAACGGTCAAAAAAACACCTATCCAAACCGCAAACCCTGCCACCCAACTCGACTCCCCACCACCCTCAAACCCCCAACTCCAACTGCCCGTCCCTCCCGTCCTCCCCCGTTTCGGCCCGCTCCGCCCCCTCGAACCACCGCGGCTCCACCACCTCCGTGCCCGGTCGCTTCCGGCTCCCATGCCGCTCAAACACCGCCCGCGCCGCCGCCCGATGCTCCGCGCGCCGCTTCAGCTCCGTGAATCTCCCCCGCGCATGCCGCACCGCCTCCGCGTGGTCGATCACCGGCGCCGGATAATGCCCCCCGATCACGCACCCCGACTCCGCCTGCGCCGCCGTCGGCATTCGCCAGGGCTCGTGCACAAACACGTTCCGCACCCGCGCCAGCTCCGGCACCCAGCGCCGGATAAACTCCCCCCGCGCATCCTGATCCAGCGACTGTTTCAGCGGCGAATACATCCTCAGCGTGTTGATTCCCGTCGTGCCGCTCTGCATCTGCGCCTGCGGCCAATGAATCCCCGGCTCGTAGTCGGTAAACATCCGCGCCAGCCGCAACCCCGACTCCCGCCACGGCAGCCAAAGATCATAGCTCGCGAACGACATCAACATCGCCCGCATGCGAAAGTTTATCCACCCCGTCGCCCGCAGCGAACGCATGCACGCGTCGATGAACGGATACCCCGTGCGCCCCTCCACCCACGCCTCCAGCCGCGCCTCCCGCTCCGCCGTCCAGTCCCCCGCCCTCAGCTCGTCCAGCGCCGGCAAAAACGCCTGCCCCTCGATCCGCGGCTCGTCCTCCAGCTTCTGCATAAAATGACAACGCCAGTGCAGCCGCGCCGTAAACGACCGCACCGCACCGACCCGAAACGCGCCCCCATCCCCCGCCGCCCTCGCCTCGCGCAGCTCCTCCGCCCGCGCCCACGCCGCCCGCGCCACCGTGCGCAGCGAGATCGTCCCCAACGCCAGCGGCACGCTCAACCGCGAACACGCCTCCGCCGCCGTGCGCGGGCTCGACATCTCCCGGCTGTAGTTGTTTCCCCGATACGCCAGAAAACTTCCCAGCAAACTCCGCGCCTCCGCCTCCCCCGCCCGCTGCCGCCCCGGACAAACATCCACCGCCAGCCCCAGCTCCCCCGCCGTCGGCACCTCGCCCGCCGCCACCGCCGGCCACCCCCGCGCCGACCCCGCCTCCGGCGTCGCCGCCACCGGCCGCCGCATGCGCTCCTCCCACGCCGCCGCCCAGCCCTCCCGCGACCGCAGCCGCCGCACCACCCCGGACTGCACCCGCTCCGTCCACTCGATCCCCCGCTCCCGCGCCCACCGCCCCACCGCCCGGTCCCGCGCATACGTCACCGCGTTCCCCGTCTCCTCGTGCGACCACAACGCCACCCGCGCGCCCCGCCCTGCCGCATGCGCCCGCAAACGCTCCAACAACTCCACCACCTCGCCCCGCCGCACCACCAACGGCACCCCGATGCGCCCGAGATTTTCCCGCAACTCCACCAAGGCCTCCCGCGTCGCCTCCCAATGCCGCCCCGCATAGTCCGCCGCACCCGTCACGCTCGGCTCCGCCGCATAAAACCCCAACACCCACCCGCCCGTCGCCCGCGCCCGCGCGCAAGCCTCCGCCAGCGGGGCGTGATCCCCCACCCGCAGGTCGCGCTTGAACCAAACTACTTCGAGCATCGCTCCATCCGACGACATCCGCTCACGGTGCGAGCTTGCCCCCGCCGCGCAAATCGCGCCGCTACTGAGCCCACGCCGCCACGCCACATGCCCCGTTCGCCCAAAGTCCCCTCCCCGCCTCCGACCGCCCTGCACCCGCGCAGCCGCCACCACGGACGCTACGATTTCCCCGCGCTCATCGCCGCCCACCCCGCCCTCGCCCGCTTCCTCACCCCTCACCCCGTCGAAGGCGACACCATTAACTTCGCCGACCCCGCCGCCGTCCTCGCGCTCAACCGCGCCCTGCTCGCCCACCACTACGGCATCCACCGCTACGAACTCCCGCCCGGCGCCCTCTGCCCGCCCATACCCGGCCGCGCCGACTACCTTCACCACCTCGCCGACCTTCTCGCCGAAACCACTCCCGAACACACCATCCCGCGCGGCCCCTCCCTGCGCATCCTCGACATCGGCGTCGGCGCCAACGCCATCTACCCCCTCCTCGGCGCGCGCGAATACGGCTGGCGCTTTATCGGGGCCGACACCTCCCCTGCCTCGCTCGACTCCGCCCGCCGCCTCACCGCCGCCAACCCCGCCGTCGCCGACCTCATCAAACTGCGCCACCAACCCTCCCCCCGAGCCATATTCGAAAACATCGCCGCGCCCGGCGAAACCTTCGCCGCCTCGCTCTGCAACCCGCCCTTCCACGCGTCCGCCGCCGAAGCCGCCGCCGGCACCACCCGCAAACTCCGCAACCTCGCCGCCGGCCGCAGCCACCGCGCCGCCGGCCAACCCGCGCTCAACTTCGGCGGCCAAGCCAACGAACTCTGGTGCGAAGGCGGCGAACCCGCCTTCCTCCGCCGCATGATCGCGGAAAGCGCCATCCGCCCCACCCTCTGCCGCTGGTTCACGACCCTCGTTTCCAAAAGCGCCCACCTCCCCGCGCTGCAATCCGCCCTCGCCATCGCTAGGGCGACCGAAGTGCGCGTCATCCCTATGCGCCACGGCCAAAAACACACCCGCATCCTCGCCTGGCGCTTCGGCCCCGTGCGCGAGCCCCCAAAAGCCCGTCCCACCCTTTGGAGTGCGGCGGCTTGACGCCGCTCTGGACGGCGAGGCTCGACTCGCCGCCCCAAAGCCCTCCGCGTCATCTGCCCCCAAGGAGCGGCGACCCTTGTGCGCCGAAGGCGACACTCCTGTCGCCCAAACCCTGCGCTATCACCCTAT
>DAIPIP010000218.1:0-4207 GCA_036770725.1 Opitutaceae bacterium | reverse complement strand
TTTATTTTAAATTATAACGCTTTCTATCAATAATTTATGTAAAATCAATCAAACACAACCGTTCGCTTGCCGTAAACGAGCACCCGATTCTCCAAATGCACTCGCACGGCCTGCGCCAAAACGAGGCGTTCGAGGTCCCTGCCCATGCGAATGAGATCCGCCACGTCGTGCCGGTGCGTCACCCGCGCCACATCTTGTTCAATGATCGGGCCATCGTCCAACACCGCCGTGGCGTAGTGGGCGGTCGCCCCAATCAATTTCACCCCTCGCTCATAGGCCTGATGGTAGGGTCTGCCGCCCGCGAAGGCGGGAAGGAACGAGTGGTGAATGTTGATCACCGCCGCCGAGCTAGCGTCCAAGAAATCCGCCGACAAGACCTGCATGTAACGAGCCATCACGACCAGATCGACCCGAAGTTCGCGCAGCAGGGCGAGTTGACGCGCCTCGGCCTCGGCTTTGGTCGCGGCGCTCACCGGAATATGATGGTAGGGCAAACCATAGCCGCGCGCCGCGTCGGCGAGATCAGGGTGGTTGGAAATCACCGCCACGAAGTCGGCCGCGAAGTCGCCGGTCTTCCAGCGCAGAATCAGATCGTGAAAGCAGTGGTCGAACTTCGAAACGAAGATCGCGACGCGCGGCCGGATAGCGCGGTTCGCGACTCGCGTGTGCATGCCGAGCGAGCGACCAAACTCCTCGAAGGCTCGCGCCGACTCGGCAGCGTGGGCGATGTCGGCGGGAATCCATTCCACGCGCTGGAAAAACACGTTCGCCTCCATGTCGCGGTGCTGATCGGCGTGGAGAATGTTGCCCCCGCGCTCGAAAACCCAACCCGCCACGCGCGCAACCAGACCGGGCTGGTCGGGACCGTGAAGCAGAGCGGCGAGTGAAGGCGTATCGGACATGGCGAGTAAGGCGAATGAAACGGAGAGGACGGCGGCGTTAAGGGCTGGTTTATTTTACGCACGCCGCGCCCGACGTCCGGCGCAAGCTTCTTGTCGCGGCGCTGATCACAGCGGCGCCAGGTCCGGACGCCTGGGCTCGCGCCCTTGCGACGACGACGTGCCGCGTAAACCCTGCCACACCCAGGGCAACAAATGCCGCCGCGTCCAGCGCAGCTCGGCCGCGCACCATTGGAGACGAGTTTGCGCGAAAGGTGCCGGAAACGGCGCGCTCCAGCTCGCGTCGCAACCCGGAAGCCCGAGAGCTTGCGCGAGCGCGTCGGCGATGCGGGCGTGTCCGGCGGAGTTGGCGTGGATGCGATCCTCGCTCCAGAGACGCGGATCGGTGGCGACGGAGTGCGCCGCGAAATCAACGAGGATGGCGCCGGTGGCGCGCGAGCTTTCGGCGAGCGCGCGATTGAGCGCGGCGATGCGTGGCGCGATCAAACGTGCGAGCGGCATCAGCGGAGTGAGGTCCGGAAGCGTGAAACTCAGCACGGTCGCGCCGCCCTCGACCAGGGCGCGCTGCATGTGGGCGATGTCGGCGGCCACGCGGGCGATGTCGAAACGCGACGCGGTGACGTCGTTGGTGCCGCAAAACACGGTCGCCAGATCCGGTCGCATCGCGAGCGCGGCGACGAGCTGGCGCTCGCGCACTTGCGCGGTGGTGAGGCCGCGCACCGCGAGGTTGGCGTAGAGCAGTCCCCCGCCCTGCGCCGCGTCGATCCGCGCGGCCAGGCGGGACGACCAACCGCGATAGCCGCCGTCCCCATCGGGATCGTCGATGCCCTCGGTCGAGCTGTCGCCCAGCGCGACGTAGCGGGCGAAACGCGAGGGAAAAGATAACATGGAGAAAAGAAAACGCCCCGACCAAACGAGCTGGTCGAGGCGCGTCGGAGAATTCGGATGAGGAGAACTCAGCCGACCACGGCGACGTTGCCCTTGTAACCTTGAATGGGCTTCACGCCGACCTTCTCGGACTGGAGCGCCTTGATGCCTTGGAGGGCGGCACGAGCGCCGGTGAGGGTGGTCATGATGCACACGCTGTGGGCATAGGCAGCGGCGCGGATCTTGTTTTCATCCTGACGCGGAATCTGGCCGGCGGGCGTGTTGATGATGAGCTGGATCTGGCCGTTCTTGATCATGTCCACCGTGTTGGGCCGGCCTTCGTCGATCTTGGCGATGTGGTTCACCGGCACACCGTTTTCGGTGAGCACTTTTACCGTGCCGCCGGTCGAGTAGATGTTGAAACCGAGCGCGACGAGCTGGCGGGCGATGTCCACCACGCGAGGCTTGTCGGAATCCTTGACCGAGAGGAACACGTTGCCGGAGGTGGGCAGGCCGGGCTTGGCGGCGGCCTGGGCCTTGGCGAAGGCGACGCCAAGGTCGGCGTCGATGCCCATGACCTCGCCGGTGGAGCGCATCTCGGGCGAGAGCACGATGGTGGCGCCGGGGAAGCGGGCGAAGGGAAACACGGCCTCCTTCACGCACCAGTGCTTCGGGGTCTGCTCCTGGGTGAAGCCGAGGTCGGCGAGCTTGCTCCCGGTCATCACGCGAGCGGCGAGTTTGGCCAGCGGGGCGCCGATGGCCTTGGCCACGAAGGGCACGGTGCGGGAGGCGCGGGGGTTGACCTCAAGGACGTAGAGTTGGCCGTCCTTGATGGCGTATTGCACGTTCATCAGGCCGACGACCTTGAGGGCCTTGGCGAGGTCGTGGGTGGCGCGACGCACCTCGTCGAGCATGGCCTTGCCGAGGGTGTGCGGGGGCATGACCATGCCGGCGTCGCCGGAGTGGACGCCGGCGAACTCGATGTGCTCGAGCATGCCGCCGATCACGGTCGTAGTGCCGTCGCTGATACAATCGACATCGAGCTCGATGGCGTCCTCGAGGAACTTGTCGATGAGCACGGGCTTGTCGGGCATGACGTCGAAGGCCTGGCGGACCACGGCCTTGAATTCATCTTCTGAATACACGATGAACATGCCGCGACCTCCGAGCACGAAGCTGGGGCGAAGCAGGACGGGGAAGCCGAGTTCGTGGGCGGCGGCGAGCGCATCGGGCTCGGACATCGCGGTGCGGTGCGCGGGCGACTTGAGCTTGGTCTCGGTGAGGATGGCGGAGAAGAGCTTCCGGTCCTCGGCGGCCTCGATGGATTCGGGGCTGGTGCCGATGACGTTGACGCCGGCCTTTTTCAGGGCGGTGGCGAGGTTGAGCGGAGTCTGGCCGCCGAACTGCACGATGACGCCCTCGCACTGTTCCTGTTCATAGATTTCGAGCACGTCCTCGAGGGTGAGGGGCTCGAAGTAGAGGCGGTCGGAGGTGTCGTAATCGGTGGAGACGGTCTCGGGGTTGCTGTTGACCATGACGGTCTCGAAGCCGGCCTCGCGCAGGGCGAAGGAGGCGTGCACGCAGCAGTAGTCGAACTCGATGCCCTGGCCGATGCGGTTGGGACCGCCGCCAAGGATCATGATCTTCTTTTTGCCCTTGGCGGGCATGACCTCGTTCTCGTCGCCGTAGGAGGAATAGTAGTAGGGCGTGAAGGCTTCGAACTCGGCCGCGCAGGTATCGACGAGGCGGTAGGTGGTGCCGAGGCCGCGCTCCTTGCGGGCGGCGCGCACGGCGAAGAGATCGGGGGCCTTTAAGATGCCGGCGAGCTGGGCGTCGGAGAAGCCGGCCTGCTTGGCTTGGCGGAGGAGAGGAAGGGGAACGGAGGCGAGATCGAAGGCCTTCAACTCGACCTCGAGGTCGTAGATTTCCTTCAGCTGGGTGAGGAACCATGGATCGATCTTCGAGAGGTCGAAAATCTGCTCGACGGTGTAGCCGGCCATGAAGGCGTAGCGCAGGTAGAACACGCGCTCGTTGTTGGGCGTGGCGAGCTTGGTTCGGATGGTCTTGTCGTCGGGCAGTTCGTCGCCGCCGAGCTTGCCGCCGCCGAAACCGAAGGCACCGACTTCGAGGGAGCGCAGGGCTTTTTGGAACGACTCCTTGAACGTGCGTCCGATGGCCATGGCCTCGCCGACCGACTTCATGGCGGACGTGAGGGTGGTGTCAGCGCCGCTGAACTTCTCGAAGGTGAAACGCGGAATCTTCGTGACGACGTAGTCGATGGTGGGCTCGAAGCTGGCCGGGGTGAGGCGCGTGATGTCGTTGCGCAGTTCGTCGAGGGTATAGCCGACGGCGAGCTTGGCGGCGATCTTGGCGATGGGGAAACCGGTGGCCTTCGAGGCGAGCGCGGAGGAGCGCGACACGCGGGGATTCATCTCGATCAC
>DAIPIP010000048.1:0-18051 GCA_036770725.1 Opitutaceae bacterium | reverse complement strand
TTGGTGCCCCCACGGGGAATCGAACCCCGCTTTGAAGAATGAGAATCTCCTGTCCTAACCGATAGACGATAGGGGCGAAACCAAAATGGAACGCGGAACATTACGCTTCGAGCCAACGCGTCAAGCCCTCGTTTTCGTGTTTGGTTTCCTCGCATACCGAGAAACCAAACGTCTTCACCCTCGAACCAAAAAATGGGGCGGCCAACGGGATTCGAACCCGCGACCCCTAGAATCACAATCTAGTGCTCTAACCAACTGAGCTATGGCCGCCGTAGAGGGAGGGAGAAAACGTAAGAGCCGAGCAGGCCTGTCAACCCTTCTTCTCATCACGCATAAATCTGCCTGAAATTCAGCACCCGCGTGGCCCGCTTTGTGAAAAGCGGGACGTTTATCCGCGTGTCCAGCTTCGTGAAAAGTTGGAGTTCGATCCGACGACCGCGTGGCCCGCTTCGTTAGAAGCGAGATTTCAAGCACCCTGTCCCGCCTATCAAGAAGCGCGCCACATCCAATTGCAGACTCGGGCATTCCCCGCAGGCATTCCCCGCGCAAACCTTCCCGCACGTTGCCATGTAAAACAAAAAACCGCCGTCCCGAAGGACGGCGGTTCAACCCTGAAACCGCGCGAACGCGGCCCGAGTTTTTGGAGAACACACTTAGGCAGGAAGCGGCACGCTGGCGATCGTCTTGAGGATGCGGGAAGCAACCTCGTAGGGATTCGCGGCGGAGTTCGGACGACGATCTTCGAGGTAACCCTTGTAGGCGCCGTCTTTGACGAAGCTGTGGGGGATGCGGATCGAAGCGCCGCGGTCGGCCAGACCATAGGTGAACTTGTCGATGGATTGGGTCTCGTGCAGACCGGTGAGGCGGAAGTGATTGTCCGGACCATACACCGCGACGTGCTCCGACATATATTTCGAGAACGCGGCCATGAGAGACTCGAAGTAGGCTTTGCCGCCGACTTCGCGCATATACTTGGTCGAGAAATTCGAGTGCATACCGGAACCGTTCCAGTCGAGGGGCGAGTTGTAAGGGCCGCGGATGGGCTTGCAGTGGAACTCAACGTCCACGCCGTATTTCTCGCAAAGACGAATCAAGAGATAACGCGCCATCCAGACGTCATCGGCGGCCTTCTTGGAGCCCTTGCCGAAGATCTGGAATTCCCACTGGCCGGAAGCGACCTCGGCATTGATGCCTTCGTGGTTGATGCCGGCGTCCAAGCAGAGATCGAGATGCTCCTCGACGATCTGACGGGCGACGTCGCCGACACTCTTGTAGCCGACACCACAGTAGTAGGGACCTTGCGGCGCGGGATAACCACCCTCGGGGAAACCGAGCGGACGACCGTCCTGATAGAGGAAATATTCCTGCTCAAAGCCAAACCAAGTGTCCTCGTCGTCCAAAATGGTCGCGCGGGAGTTGGAGATGTGCGGCGTGCCATCCGCGTTCATAACTTCGCACATGACCAGGACGCCGTTCTTGCGGGTGGAATCCGGATACACGGCCACGGGCTTGAGAATGCAATCCGAGCTGCCGCCGGGAGCCTGCTGGGTCGAGCTGCCGTCAAAGCCCCACAAGGGGAGCTCTTCGAGCTTGGGGAAGCTCGCGTATTCTTTGATCTGGGTCTTGCCGCGCAGACCGGCGACAGGCTTGTAACCATCGAGCCAGATGTATTCGAGTTTGTATTTAGCCATGGGTTTGGATGTTAGGAGAAATTGGGTTCAGGCAGACCTGCGTTCCGCAAAAGCGCGGATGCGACAATCATCCCAAGAAACCCTGAACCACCATTTAGCACCCAGCATGCCAGCAATGAAAAAAATTGCTGCCATAACTCACTTCGACCGAATCCTCACCCGTATTGCCAGTTATCCGCATCTGGCACGGCGTTTGCGGGTCAATTTTGACCACTTCGGCCGAGCCTCGCGCTTGCGGAATCCGCCAAGCTGCGGATGCTGACTATTTTCGATCATCATGCAGCAAATGAAGGATACACGCCGCGCTCTGGTGCGCATCGGCTACGACGGCCGGGTGCACAAGACTTTCCGCGGCCACCAAGCACGGGAACGATTCGAAAACGAGATACGCGTCTTGCGCTACCTTGAGGAGAAAAACTGCGATTTCGTGCCCCGCGTGATCGAGTCCCACGACGACGAGCTGCGCCTTGTGACCACCAGCTGCGGCCAGCGCGCGGAACACATCCCTGACGAACGCGTGCGCGAAATCTATACCGACCTCGAAACGCGCTTCTCCGTTCGCCACGAAGACCCCTATTTGCGAAACATCACCTATTCGACGCAGATGGGGAATTTTTGCATAATCGACTTCGAATTCGCCACCATCCTGGACCCCTCCGTGCCTCCCGGACCCGCCCTCGATCTTCCCACGCCCGACGGTCCGCGTGGTGATTGAAAAATTCAGCGCCCCCCTCGCCGCCGCCCTTATTTGTATGTCCGAAACACCTTCCGTCGCCCTTCACTGGTCCGGCACCACCCATCGCGGCAAAATCCGCGCCAACAACGAAGACACTTTTCTCGCCCTCTCCTTCGATGGCCATGAGGTGCGCTACCTCGGCAAAACCGGCGAGTCCGGCCTCGACTCCGGCGATTTCGTCTTCGCCGTCAGCGACGGCATGGGCGGCGCCCGGTCCGGCGAGTTCGCCAGCCGCGTTGCCATCGACAAAATCACCCGGCTCCTGCCCCGCGCCTACCGCCTCTCCGCCGCCGGCATGAACGCAGGCTTCAACGATGTCCTCGAAGAACTCTTCGACGCCATTCACGAGGAACTACTCCGCCTAGGCCGCAGCTATGTCGAATGCTCCGGCATGGGCGCCACCCTCACCCTCGCCTGGCTCACCCCTCAGTGGCTCTACTTCGCCCACATCGGCGACAGCCGCCTCTACTACCTCCCGCGCGAAGGCGGCATTCGCCAGCTAAGCCACGACCACAGCTACGTGGGCTGGCTGCGCCGCGAAGGCCGCATCAACGAACGCGAAGCCCGCGAGCACCCCCAAAAAAGCTCCCTCCAACAATCCCTCGGCGCCGGCAATCAATTCATCAACCCCCAGATCGGCGCCATCGCCCACCGCCCCGGCGACCGCTTTCTGCTCTGCTCCGACGGCGTCATCGACGGCCTCTGGGACCACCGGCTCGACGACATCATCCGCACCCCCTCCGCCGCCAGCGTCCACCAACCCGCCGCCTTCCGCCTCATCGAGGAATCCCTCGAAAATTCCGGCCGCGACAACCTCACCGCCATTGTCATCGAAATCGCCGCCGACTCCCCTCCTCCGCCGCGCCTCGCCCCGGCCGCCGCCGACTCCGCCATCGATTGACCCATGCCCCCCTCCGCCCCCCCGGCCCTCGTCTTTGTTTACGGCACCCTGAAACGCGGGGGCTCCAACCACGCTCGCCTGGCCGACCAACGCTTCCTCGGTCCCGCCCGCACCGCGCCCGGCTTCGCCCTGTATTCAATGGGTGAATACCCCGGCCTTGTCGCCGACCCCGCCGATCTCGACGGCGTGCATGGCGAACTCTGGGCCGTGGACGCCCCCGCCCTCGCCCGGCTCGATGCTTTCGAAGGCGTGGACGAGGGCCTCTACGCCCGCGTCCACATCCCTCTCTCCGCCTGGCCCGAAACCGTCCCCGCCTCCTCGCCGCCCCATGCCTGGGTTTACCTCTACCTGCGCGATCTCGAGGGGCGCCCTAAGCTCGGCGACAACTGGCCGGTTTGACACCGCTCAAGCCCAAGTTCGCCTCCCCCGTTCATTCACCAAAAACGAACGCGAACCGCAGCCACTCGCGGCGGTTGTCGGCTAGTTGTCTCTGGGACGATTCTCCCAGCCCGAGACCATCTGCGTAGTCCGTGGGGTCGGACGCCCCAAAAGCCATTTTTAACCACGCACGCGTGCTCCGCTTCCGCTCCGCACGCAGCTCGCTCAACTTACCCTGACGAGCTTCGGCCACAACCGCATCCTGCGGCCTAGCCTGTTCCAACGCCTCCACGGCCACAGCCTCCGCCGCCGCTTCTTCCATATCGATTTGCACCTCGGCCGCCTCGGCCGCGACCTGCACTTCGGTTTCCGCCTGCTCGACTTCGGCCGCGATCACCGCGCCGTCGTCCAACACCGCGCCTTCAGCGCCCTCGGTTGCACCGAGCGGTGCCGCCAACAAGCCCAGGAAAAACAAGACAAAGCAGGGTAACGCACGTTTTTGGATGGTTTGCATGGTCCGCCCAAACTGACACGTCCGAATCCAAACGCGCAACTTCGCAAAATATAAACGACGTTTAAAAACCTGTTATAAAAACTGGAAACAGCTCCGCCGACCGCCCCCGCACTCGCCCCCACCGGATTCGCCCAACCCGCCGGTTAAAACAAACCTCCCGCGATTTTCGCCACCGGAGGCTTGCCACCGTTTGCGCGAATCTCCGTCGCTCGCGCCGAGATCGCCTCGCGCTCGGCCGGCTTCAAGCGGGCGAGATTTTTCACCTGCAAGGCCATGCGCTGGTTGGCCGCGAGCACGCGTTCGTGCCGCAGTAGAAAATCCCAATACAGGGTCGTAAACGGACATGCGTTCTCCCCTGTCGCCTTCGCCGGATCAAAGCGACAACCCGCGCAGTAGTTGCTCATGCGCTGGATGTATTTGCCCGTCGCCGCATACGGCTTCGAGGCCATGATGCCCCCGTCGCCATACTGCGACATGCCGAGCACGTTGGGCAGCTCGACCCACTCCACCGCGTCCACGTAAACCGAGAGATACCACTCGTGGACTTTCTGCGGCTCCACCCCGAGTTGCAGCGCGTAAAGGCCCGTCACCATCAGCCGCTGAATGTGGTGCGCGTAACCATGCTCCAAGGTCTGCCAGATCGCGTCGCGCAAACACGCCATCTCCGTCTCGCCTGTCCAATAAAACTCCGGAAGCGCCTCGCGCGCCCCGAGCGCGTTTTTCTCCAGATACTCGGGCATGAAATGCCAGTAGATGCCGCGCACATATTCGCGCCAGCCGAGGATCTGGCGGATAAACCCTTCCGCGCTCGCGAGCGATACTTTGCCCTTTCGATACGCCGTCTCCGCCGCCGCCACGACCTCGCGCGGATCGAGCAGTTTCAGGTTCATCGCGGCCGACAAGCGCGAGTGATAAAGCCACGGCTCCTTCGTCCACATCGCGTCTTGATACTGCCCGAAATCCGCCAGGCGATTCTCGATAAAATCCTTCAAGGTCCGCCGCGCCGCCTCTGGCGTCACCGGCCAGTCAAAACTCTCCAGCCGCCCCGGATGTTTCGCGAAACGTTTCTCCACCACCGCGATCACCTCGCGCGTAAGCTCGTCCGGCTTGAATGCCACCGGCTCGGGCACGCCCTGCGGCCCGGCCTTGGTGAAGCTGCCGCGGTTGTCGTGATCGAAATTCCACTGCCCGCCCTCGGGCTCGCCTTTCGGATCAAGCAACACCTTTTCGCGCCGCCGCAGCTCGCGGTAAAAAAATTCCAGGCGTAGTTGTTTTCTCCCTACAGCGTGCTCCTTGAAGTCCGCGATGCTCGCGAAAAAATGCCGGTCCACCCGCACCTCCAAGGGCAGCCCAAGCGATTCCGCCGCCGCCTCCAGCGCGCGCCACACCCTCCAGTCGCCGGGCTCGGTCATGATCAGTCGCTCGGGTTTAACTTTCTTCACCGTCCGCGCCAGTTCGCCCGCCAAGGTGCCGGTGTTCCCCTTCGCATCGACCTCGGTGTAATGAACCGTCGCGCCGTCCGCGCGCCGCGCGTCACGGTAGTGGCGCATGGCGGCGAGAAACACCGCGATGCGCGGCTTGCTCGACCACACGTGCTCCGATTCCTCCGCGACTTCCGCCATCCACACCACATCGCGCTTCGCATCAAAGCCATCAAAGGCCGACGCGTCCGCGTTCAACTGGTCGCCGAGAACAATAATCAGATTTCGTGTATTCATGATTTTTAAGTAACCGCGAAGGACGCGAAGATCGGAATGGCTCGAACTTCGCGTCTCTTGGTTTACTTCTTCGCGGTTTATTCCTCCGCTCCTTCCGCCTCCGCCTTGCTTCCGCGCAGCGTCTTGAACGCCGCCAGCGCTTCCGCCCTCGCCTTCGCGTGGTCCACGATGGGCGCGGGGTAATTTCCGCCGAGATCGACCTTCGCGTATTCCAGCACGTTGGCCGGCGCGGTCCAGGGCGCGTGGATAAACTTGTCCGGCATCTTCGCCAGCTCCGGCACCCAGCGGCGCACGTAGCGACCCGCGCCGTCGAATTTTTCGCCCTGCGTCACCGGCGCGAAGATGCGAAAATACGGCGCGGCGTCCGCCCCGCAACCCGCGCTCCACTGCCAGCCGAGCGTGTTGCTCGCGAGGTCGGCATCCACCAGCGTGTCCCAAAACCACGCCGCGCCGTGCTGCCAGGGCAGGCGCAGGTGTTTGACCAAAAACGACGCCACGATCATGCGCACGCGGTTGTGCATCCACCCCGTAGCCCAGAGCTGACGCATGCCCGCGTCCACGATCGGGTAGCCGGTTTGCCCGCGCTGCCAGGCGCGCAACTTCGCGCCATCGGCGTCCTCGGCCCAGGGAAATTTCTCAAAATCCGCGCGCAACGGTTTCGTCGGGGTGTGCTCGAAGTGAAACAGCAGGTGGTAGGCGAACTCGCGCCAGCCGATCTCGCTCAGATACACCCGCGCGCCGTTGCTCGCCGGATCGAGCCCCGCCTTCGCGCCCAGCCCCCGCACCGCCGCCACGATCTGACGCGGGCCGATCTCGCCCCAGTGCAAATGCGGCGAGAGCCCCGAAGTGCCGTCAATATCGGGTAGGTTGCGCTGATCGTCGTAGCCGTGCACCACGTCGTCTTTCAAAAACCGCTTCAGCCGCGCCTGCGCCCCCGCCTCGCCCGGCGTCCACATCGCGGGGAAACCGGCGTCCCACGGAATCGTGGGCAACAACCCCAGCGCCTCGATACCCGCACCACCGTGCTCCGCCGGCCATTTCGTCGGCGCGGGAATCGCGCCCGAGTCGCTCTTCACCGGCTCCGGAAACCCGAGCGCCGAGCAATGCCGCCAGTAGGGCGTGAAAACCTGAAACGGGTTGCCCTGCTTGTTTTTGATCGTGTGCGGCTCGAAAAGCAGCGCGCTGTTGAAACTTTTCGCCTCCACCCCGTCGGCCGCGAGGTCGGCTTTGATCGCGGTATCGCGTTCGCGAACGGCGGGCTCGTATCGACGATTCCAATACACCGCAACCGCGCCGGTCGCGGCGACTAGACGGCGCAGCGCGCCGAGAGAGTCGCCACGCGCCACGACGAACCCCGAGCCGCGCTCGCGCAGGGCGGCGTCCAGCGCCGTGAGCGAGCGGTGCAGCCACCATTTCGACGCGCCGCCTAGCGGCCATTCGCCCTCGCCGACCTCATCGTAAACGAAGACCGGCACGACCGGCCCGCCGCGCGCCAGCGCGGCCGCGAGCGCGGCGTTGTCGGCAAGGCGCAGATCCTTGCGAAACCAGACCAAAACGGGAGCGGCGGGCATGGGCGAAGCGGACACGCGCGCAAAAAGCGCCATGCTTGGCGGAACGCAAGAGGAGCCTCCCCGTCCGGACACAAAAAAGGCCGAGGCCCAAAGACCTCGGCCAAAGATACGGGCAACGCGTTACATCCCGCCGGTGATGCCCTGCCCCATCATCATGAGGCCCATGATGGGCATCATCGCGCCTTGCAGCGCCTGGTCGAACTCGGCCTGGGTTTTGGCGTTTTCAAGCTGGGTCAAAACGCCCTCGGCCATGGCGAGGCCGCCGAGAAACTGGGGTTTGTTCTTGGCCATTTCCTCCGGGCTCATCTTGGCGAGGTTGGTTTTGGCCTCGGCGATTTTGGCGGTCCACTCGGAGGCCATTTCGGTAGGCACCCAGCGACCGTCCACCTTGGTGAGGGACGTTGTCTCGGTGGATCCGTCACCAGACTTTACCGTAAGGCTGGCGGAGGTGTCGGTCACGTTTTCCACCGTAAAAATCGTCTTCTTGATCTGATCGGCAAGCGGGCCCTCCTTGGAGTTGGCGCTCATCTTGTGGGCGAGGCCGAGGATTTCGTCGCCGGTGGAATCGAGGAAGGCCCCGCCGTCGAAGGTTTTCAGGCCTTCAACCGTGGCGAGCTTGCTGGTCGCGAGGCTGCGAAGCATGGCGACGCCCGAGCTCCAGTTGGCCTCGACCTCCGGATTCTTGGTCATCTGCCCGGCCATCTCGCTGGCAAGGATGAATGCGCGCTGCTTGTCTAGCACGTCGGAAAGCTTGGTCAGAAGCGCAAAGCCGCGATCATACACCTCGGGGTCGAGCTTGGTGCCCGCGAGCTGCACGAGTTCGTTAACATCTTTCTGGTAGGTCTCGGGCGTCGCGAGCCAGAGGATGTTGGCGTTGCCCGCGCCGAGTTCGTCCGCGATTTTACGCATCGCGGCATCGGGTGCCTCCGGGAGAGCGGCCTTGGGCGAACAGGCGGTAAACAATAGCGAACCGGCCACGACGGCGGCTGTAGTCAGGAGCGATGGGATTTTCATAGATAGATTGGTAGGGACAAAGGGCTGAACGCCAAAGGAGCTAACCGTTCAACAGCAGAGGGCAACGGATTTACGAACCAATCGCAAAGGCTTGATCACACGAAAATGCCCTCGCCGCCGGCGCGAGCTTTTCCAATCTGCGCGCAATGACCATGACATGGCTTGCCCAAGCCCACCCCGACACCGCCTGGGCCCATCTACCCACCACGGATTTTCCCGGCTGGTGCGCCCGACCCGGCGCCATCGCCATCTTGCCGGTGCATGGCTGCGCCGACCACGGCATGGGCCTCCCGCTCAACGTCGCCGAAGCCGTCGGCGACTCCCTGCTGGCGCCGGCCTCGGCCGAAGCCTCGGGTAACTGCGCGCCGCTTGTGCTGCCTCCTCTGCGTTTCGGCCCCGCCCCCTGCCCCGAATCGTCCTGGTTCGGAGTGCCGCTGGAGGTCGCCCACGATCTCGTGCGCGAGATCGCGCAAGGCGTGAAATTCGCGGGCTTCACCAAGCTCCTGATTTTTTCCACCTGCCCGTGGCACCGGGAGTGGCTCGACGCCGCCGCGCGCGATGCCCGCGTCGAAACCGGACTGACCGTTTACCGTATCCACCTGGCATCGCTCGGCCTCGATTTTCATCCCGCCGCGTCGCACTCGATCCGATTAGGCACCCAGGCGCTCGGCGCCTCCGTGCTGGGCTTTACGCCCGTGGCTTCGACGCGGCAGGAATCCGGCGACGAAAATTTCCGCCCCGGTCGCTGGGTCCATGCCCCGCCCTTGCCGGCCGGTCCCGTGGGCGAGGAGCGCACGGTCGCCGCCGAGTTGGTGCGAAAGCAGGCCGCCGAACGCTTGGCCCGCTTGATCATCGAGGCCGCCTGGCATCGCACCGGCTCGTATCCCGTCCCGAGCCAGACGTTTTTCATATCCGAACCCGCCCCTCTTTGGTGCCCCTTCGGCTCCCGACACCTGCCCTCGCTCACTCGCGAAAAACTTCTCGCCGCCGCCACCCATCCCGGCGCGGTGGCGGTCGTCCCCACCGGTGCGGTCGAACAACACGGACCCCATCTCCCGGTGGGCGTGGACTCCATCCTCGGTCAGGGCATGCTCGTGCGCGCGCTCGCCAAGCTGCCCGATTCCGCGCCGGTGTTTACCGCTCCGCCCATCCTCGTGGGCAAAAGCAACGAGCACGCCGACTGGCCGGGAACGCTCTCGCTGACCGCGCGCACCCTCGCCGCGCTCGTGCGCGCTCAGGTGAGCGAACTGCACCGGCTCGGTTTTCGACGTATTGCTCTTTCCAATACACATGGCGGCAACAGCGCCGTGCTCGTGCCCGTCATCCGCGAGTTGCAAACGTCCTTTCCCGGTCTGCGCATCGGCATGCTGCAAAGCGCCTACCGGGCGGCGCAAAGCCCGCAGGAAGCCGCCTACGGCTTCCACGCCGGCGAGTGGGAGACGTCTCTGATGCTCGCGCTCGCGCCCTCGCTGGTGCGCCGGGCGCGCGCAGTTTGCCATTATCCCGCGCAACTCGACGACGCCGGCGAACTCCGCCCGGAGGGCTCCGCGCTCGCCTTGGCCTGGACCACGCGTGACATATCCCCGCACGGCGTGATGGGCGACGCCACCCTGGCCACGCCCAAGCAGGGCGAACAATGGGCCGAGGGCACCGCAACCTCTCTGGCGGAACGACTGGGTTTGCTGACGCGGGCATAGAGCCCCTCGGAGATCGACCCTAAACTCCTCGCTGGAGGGCGGGGGCTCCGCCCCCGCCGTTTTCGCCGTCCGGGCGTCAATCAGCGGGGACGGAGCCCCGCTCTCCAAATCATCGCGCTCAGAGCAGTTTCAGAAATTCCGCCGGAGTCGGCGCGGTCGCGCTGAACTTCACCACCCGGCCCGCGTGCTCGTAGTCGAAACGCGTGGAGTGAGAATGCAGGCAGAGCCGCTTGATTCCGGTCGCCTTGGCCAGCGCCCGGTTCAGGGTAAAGTCGCCATACGTCGCGTCGCCCACGACGGGCAGGTGACGATGCGCGCACTGCACGCGCAACTGGTGGCTGCGCCCGGTGCGCGGCACGAGTTCGATCAGGGCCATGGGCGAGCCGGTGTCGCGCCGCTGGCGCAGCACGCGCACATGGGATTCACTCGCGATGCCGTCGCCTGCGCGCGTGCGCACCTGGCCGGCGTGCTTCGAAATGGAGAGGCGGTCCTTCCAAACCATGGTGGTCAGCGGAGTCTTTCCGAAGACGAGCGCGTGGTAGGTTTTTTCGATGTGCTTCTCGCGAAACAGCGCGCGGATGCGTTTGGCCAACTCCTCGTCCAAGGAGCCAAGGATCACGCCCGAGGTGTGAGAATCGAGCCGGTTGAGGAGCCAGAGCGTTCGCTCCTTGCCCGCGGCATCGGTCCAGCGAAAGCACTCGCCCTCGATGGTGTAATCGCAGGTCAGCAAGGCGCGCGCCTGCTCGCTGCGCATGTTGGGGTGCGAGAGCACGCCGGCCGGCTTGTCGAAGCCGATCAAACCGCCCGGGGCATCGATCAACACGCGCACGCCGCTGCCCAGGGGAAGTTCGATATTCGCGATGTTCATTAAAAACGAAATCCAAAGGTCATTTCAGTTTTTTCACCGAAGATTCTTACCATGCTTGGTGTCCATTCACCGAAAGGAGCACGATTGGTGATGGCTGCTACGCATAGATACTCTGCCGTCAATGTAGCGTCCCCACTGACCTCAAGGATTTCCGTCACTTCGCCTTTACGGTTTAATACGATTTTAACATTCACCCTCGTGCGGGGGACGGGCAACATACGGGTGTTCATTAGATTCTTTTCCCATTCAAGGGCGATGCTGTCCCACATGCGCGCGTAGTAATCGCCAAATTCGGTCCACCGCGCATCTGCCGCGATCACGCCCACTCTGGACGCACCCCGATCGTTATCCATAAGAATGGTCGGAGCGGCTTCGGGAATATTGTCCGACATAATTCGCGGTCTCTGCATCGGTCGTGTGCGATCTATGCGAGGAGATCGGGCGAAATAACCTTGTCCAGTTACGCTACCTTCTTCGACCCCTTGCTCTGATTTTGCGTTATTGCCCTGTCCTCCAATGCCTTCCGGAGTGGCTGTAGCATCTAAGCTCCGGGCGGGTTCCCCTTCTGAGGCAGTTCCTCTTCGAGCCTCGGTTTGAAGCTTAGGATCGGGAGACGCTTCACTCGGCGCCGCCTCTTCCTGCTTCTTTTCAAACACGCCCTCGAACTGGTCCGCAAGCGAAGCGCGCTGTTGAAATAAGCTGCCGGTAATAATAGCATTGCCGGGATCTAAATCATCATTGCGAACATAGGGAAAAGGCGAGTTGGCCAGCGTGGACTCATCCGGCTGAGCCGCTTGCTGATCCTGCCGTGAAATGAAGGATGTCCTGTCCGGGAAATTCACTGGTGCCTCAGGATTTATTGGGACAAAACTTTTTACCGCGTTTTCTTCTGTGAGGTCAGGCTCCGGCGGCGGGGCCTTTGCGACTTCCTTTAGAATCTCTTCAAGCTCGGTTTGATTATTCAACTCCGGACTCAGCTCGATCTCGAAGGCGCGGTTCGCGTCGGCGGCAGGCAGCATGCTATCCCCACCAAGAAAGTCTTTCGGCAGGTTCCACAGCACCACCACGAGCAACACGTGAATTGCCACCGTGCCGACCAACCCGACGCGGCGGGCGGCGGGGTTGCTAGGCTCGTCCAACGCATGCGCGCGCCGACGAGGCTTGGGCGGCGAGGGCGGCGGGGTGGGTTGACGAGTGGGCATGCGGGCGAGCGGGAAACGCAGTCAGCTCAGGACCGCATGCCGGGTCAAAAGTTCTCTTACTTCGGTCTGCGGCAGCCCCATGATGTTGCTGATCTCTCCGCGCCGCGCCGCCACCAGCGGAATTTCCTGCTCCTGGATCGCGTAGCCGCCAGCCTTGTCAAAAACATGCACGCGCGCGAGATACGCCTCGATGCGCTCCTCGGTCAGCGGATGAAAATCCACCTCGCTGGCGACACCGAGATTTTCCGCCACCCCGCGCGAGGCATGCCGCAAGGCGACTCCCGTGAAAACCGTGTGCGTGCGTCCGGAAAGGCGCCGCAACATCGCGCGCGCCTCGGCAAGATCGGCGGGTTTGTTGAGCGCGTGGCCGTCGATAAACACCGTCGTGTCCGCCCCCAGCACCCAGGAATCGGGATGGCGCGCGGCCACCCAGTCAGCCTTCAGGGCCGAATTGCGCGCCACCATCACACGCGGATCCAGCGCGGGGTCCTCGTGCTCGACCACATCCGCCACCACCACGTCGAAACGCGCGCCGAGTTCGGCGAGAAGTTCGCGACGGCGGGGCGAGGCGGAGGCGAGGATGAGACGTTCGGGCATGTGCAGGGAAAGGAAACGCGCGCCGTCCAATGGCAAGGCGGCGGACGGCTACTTTGGAGTGCTGCGGCTTGACGCCCCACTTCGCTAAAGCTTCGAAGGGCGCAGCCGCTTTTGACGGCGAGGCTCGACTCGCCGCACCGACACCCGGATGGCGGGCCGTCAAGCCGGCCCGTCCAGAGCGGCGTCAAGCCGCCGCACTCCAAATGTTTTTGCCCGCGACACCATCCTTCTCCGGCATGACGCATTTGCTCCATGAAAAACTGGTTCAACAAGGCCTTCTACCGCCGCACCGCCAAGCAACTCGCTGGCTTGCACCTTCGCTTCGACGCCGACCGTTTTCTCTCCCACGCCCTCGACGGGCTCGACCAACGCGAACTCATGGCGCGCCTGAACCGCACCGCGGAGGCGTTTCACGCCGCGCTGCCGCTTTCCTTCGCCGAACAACTCGACGTGCTGCGCGCTCACGCGCCGCAAATCGGACACAACTTCATCGGCATCTGGCCCTCCGCCCACGTCGCCGCGCAGGGCCTGAAACAACCCGACCTCGCCCTACCCGCGCTGCGCGATTTCACGCGTTACGGCTCGGCGGAGTTCGCGGTGCGTCCTTTTCTCGTGCGCGATCTGCCCGGCACGCTCGCGGTGATGCGCGAATGGGCGCACTCCGACGACGAACACGTGCGCCGCCTCGCCAGCGAGGGCTCGCGACCGCGCCTACCCTGGGGCCTGCGCTTGCAGGCACTTGTCGCCGATCCGTCCGCCACCCTGCCCTTGCTGAGCGCGCTGCGCGCCGATCCTGCGTTGTATGTGCGAAAATCGGTCGCGAACCACTTGAACGACATCACCAAGGATCATCCGGAGCGCGTGCTCGACTTCGTGGCCGACTGGGACCGCTCCGACGCCCGCACCGCGTGGATCGTGAAACACGGCCTGCGCACGCTGGTGAAAAAAGGCCACCCCCGCGCGCTCGCCCTGTTCGGCGCGGGTTCGGCGGCGAAGATCGAGACGACGATTTCAACGCGCCCGAAGCGTATCCATCTTGGCGATACACTGGAAATCTCCGCCACCCTCGCCTCGACCGCGCGCCGCGCGCAGGAGTTGATCGTCGATTACGTCGTCCACTACGCCCGCGCCTCGGGCCGGGCCTCGGAAAAAGTTTTTAAGTGGACCACGCTTACGCTCGCGCCGGGCGAGACGGTGGTTCTGACGAAGCGCCAGACGATCCGGGATTTTTCCACCAGGAAACACCACCCGGGCGCGCACGGCGTGGAGCTGCAGGTCAACGGCCGCCGCGTGGCGCGGGCGGCGTTCTTGCTGGCAAAGTAGCGCAGGCGTCCCGCCTGCATCCGAACAGAATGCAGGCGGGACGCCTGCGCTACTTTACTCCACGTTGGCGATCTGCTCCTTGATGCGTTCGAGCTCGTTCTTCAGCTCGATGACCAAGCGCGCGATTTCGTAGTCGTTGGCCTTAGCGCCCGTGGTGTTCACCTCGCGGCCCATTTCCTGAAGGATGAACTCGGCCTTGCGGCCGATCTCGCCTTTACCGCCGAGCAATTTTTTCAACTGCCCATGATGGCTGCGGAAACGGGTCAGCTCCTCCGCGATATCGCAGCGGTCGGCGAAGAGCGCGATTTCCTTGAGCACGCGCTCATCGTCCACGCGGAGTTCCAGGCCGGCGTCGCGCAGGCGCTTGAGCAGCGCCTCGCGGGCGGACTTCACCACCTCCGGCGCGCGCGCGGCGACGGCCTCGATGTGGGTCGCGATCAAGGCGAGCCGCGTCTCGAAATCCTTGAGCAAAGTCGCGCCCTCGGTCGCGCGCATGGCGGCGAAGCCCTCCAGCGCCTCACGCACCGCCGCGAGCACGGCGGGCTGGGCCTCGGCAGCGGCGGGCGGCTCGATGCGGCGGCGAAATTGTCCGGCGATGGCGGCGACGGTTTGCGCGTCGGGTTCGAGCGCGTGGCCTTGGGCGGCGGCGAATTTGCGCAGGCGTTCGAGCCAGGCGGCGGCTGCGACCTCGTCGAAGTCGGCCTCGCCCGAACCGCTCGAGGCGGCGAGTTCGACGCGCAGCTGAATCGCGCCGCGCGAAGCGACCTTACGCACTTCGTCGGCAATGGCAGATTCGAGTTCGGTCCACGCCTCGGGTAGCGAAACTTTTAGATCGAAGGCTTTGCGGTTCACCGACGTGACGCGCACGGAAACGGTGGCCGCACCCAGTGCCGCCGAACCACGCCCAAATCCAGTCATACTGTTCATCTGACGATGAAAGATCCTAAATCCTGAGCGGCTAAATCCTAAAATAATCTATTCGCCGCCGAGTTTGCGAATGATGACCGAATATATGCGCATAAGCTGGAGGCTTTCGTCAGCGAGCCGGTCCCGCTCTGTCTGGATTTCCGCATCCGAAACCGCATCCATAAGACGAAGCCACAAACCCGATTCACGGGCCTCTTTTCGGCAGGTGCGAAACTTCATGAGTTGATCGCGATCCCCCAACGCGTTGTCCGCCTCGATCTGGTTGGCGGCGACCGAGCCGGAGGCGCGGACCAGTTGCTTCAAATCCTCGCGATTGGACTCCGTGCGCGGCGCAGACCGAATCCAACGACGAACATCCTGTGCAAACCGCTCCGTCCGCTCTCAAAGATCGTCCCGCTTCATCCTAAATTCCGCAGTTGAGGCGCGGGTTTACGACGTGGCGTAGGCGCTGGAGGCCTGATTTTGCGAGTGGAGTGGAATGACGACCTTCAACTGCGGCGCAGTTGATCGGATCCACTCGTGGAGCCGCAGGCAGCCGTCGCGAAGTTGTTCGGCCCGGCCGCCGCGCAAGGAGATTTGCACCTCTTTCTGACGCCCGGATTGGACGAGCCTGCCGGCGATCAAAAGCAACCAGCGTCGCCCGCGTCTGGCCTCCGTGTGTTTGTGCGGCACGATGAAGCGCACGAACAAGACCCACAGGTTGCAGATCAGGAGCAAAAGCCGCGCGGCCAGCTGGTGGTGGAGGCGGGCCTTGGCGCAAAAGCAGGAGAAGCCCCACGGGTTCTTGAGCTCGTCGAAGACGTTCTCCGCGTCCGCCCTTTCCCGATGCAGCTGCTGGATCTGCCAGGCGTTGTAGGCGGCGGGCAGGTTGGTGACGTAAACGGCGAACTCGTGTTTGTTGCGGTCCCAAAACTCGCCGCTTTTGCCCGAGGGCAAAATGCCTTGCAGCTGCCGGGCGAACACCTCCCGACGCTCTTGTTTCCATCCGGAGAGCCGCAACCGCCCCTCAGGCCAACTGCCAGGCCCCTTGCGCCGACGGCCCCGCCGGTCGCCCTCGGGCAGCGCGTGCAGCGCCGCGCGCACCCCCGCCGTCAGCTTCAGCTTGAACAAAAACCTCGGCCGATCTTCCGCCTACTCGTGCCCACGACATCACCGCGTCGTGGCCCAGCCCGAGGTCGCCGCGGTTGAACCACCCCGCCCGGCCCAGCCAACGCCGGGCGTCCTCCATCGCCGCACGCCACCGGGTCGACCGACTTGAAAAACCGCCGGACGGTGTCGTCGCCCACCACCGTCTCCATGCCGAACAGCTCCGGGATCATCGGGTCTTCCCGCAGCCGCTCGATATGCGAGAACCGCCGCCCGTCGGTGAGCGCGGTCAACATGAACGACTCGATCACATCGTAAACCGGCGCCGCGTTTGGGCTGGTGCGCCTGACCGGACAATCCTCCGCCAGCCGCTCCGCCACCTCGACGTGCTTGATGAACGCCGCCCAAGGCACGAGCCCGCCGAAAGGCGTCAGCGCATCGTCGCTAACCGACAAACGCACCCGACCTCCCGCGGTCGGAAACGTGAATACCCCTTCGCCCGCCGGGTGAACACCAGACAGCTCCGTTGTCTCTTTCATGACTCCAGCCATCATCCACTTGCCAAAAAACCTCACCGCTCAACTGCGGAATTTAGGTTAATTCTTGGTTCGCGACGTTGGTCAAGGTGGCGTGTCCGTGGGCGGAGTGCGGACGGCGGTCGTTATAGAAGGCGAGGTAGGCGTCGATTTGCCTGTGGGCGTCCAACACAGACTCGTAGCGCTTCAGGTAAACCTACTCGTATTTGAAACTGCGCCACTGCCGCTCGACACAGACGTTGTTCACTTCACAAGACAAGGCGTGAACATGAAAAAGCCGTCAGGTAATCCTGACGGCTGATAGAAAATACTAAAGTTAAGAAAACTAATTACTTGCGACGACGGCGCGTAACAACTGCACCCAAACCAGCGAGACCAACAAGCAGACCGTAGGTCGAAGGTTCTGGAATGATGGTGAAGTCAGGAGTCATATCGATGTCGACGTGACGGTTGGCATTGCCACCAGAACCGTGGCGTTGACCAACAACAAGATTGAAAGATTGCAAACCAGTTAAGCTGAAAGCAGCTGTCACGGGAGACTGGCTAACCGCGTCGGTTTCACTTACGTTAGCTTGAGGTCCCCACGGCTCCTCCATGATACCAACAGTGTAACCGGAAGCATAGGAGGGACTCGCAATCAAATTTAAAAGGCTGGTGGCTCCCGATGTGCTCGCGCCCGTAAATTGGGAGGTTTGGACACCCGCAAAGTCTGCGCGATTGGCGCCAGCATCCGAATCAAGGTCGCTAAACTGTGCGACCAAAGTTTCTCCAACTCCCCAAGAATAAGCGTCGTTTGTTCCGGCATTCACAAAACTAACATTGATGAAAACGGAAGCATTGGTCACGCCGTTCATACGAACTCGCATGTTATTTCCGCGGGCAGGTTCGTTAACAAAAGCCAAGGAAGAGGGGTCAGCACCAGGTGCACCAGTGAACGTAAAAATGGCGTCAGCTTGGGGACCACCGTCGAGACGGACATTAGTGGCTCTCCAAACGTCACCAGCGTTAGAGAAAGTAGTAGTAGAGCCGATCTCAACACCGATTGAAGTGAATCCAAGCGGAACCGTTGCGGCGTGCAACGAAGCTCCCGCAGAAAGTGCCAAGACGCTGGTAAATGCTGCTTTATTAAGTAAGCTCATAATTGTTTCCCAAATTGAGTAAAGTTGTAAAAAAGATAACATGAAGAATGATTCCACTTTGTTGCAAGCTCTTTTAATCTCAATTCGCAACCTTGGCTTTGAGCGCGATATAATGGCGCGTCCGTCTACTTGCATATAACTTTTGGGGGCAAC
>DAIPIP010000047.1:0-18056 GCA_036770725.1 Opitutaceae bacterium | reverse complement strand
GTAGTCGCCGAAATCGAGGGCGGAGATGGCTTGCATGGCCTGATCCTCGGTGCGGACGAGGGCGGCGTAGTAGGAGAGCGCCAGGCGAGAGGGAATCTTATCGGGCGCGTCGGCGAGTTGTTCCCAGGCGCGCTTGAGGCTCATGAAGAGCGCGCGGGAGGCGACGTAGATGGGGTTTTTGTGAAGGGTGTAGGGATCTTCTTCGTCGCCGAGGTCGAGGTCGCCGGTGTCGTGGTCGGAGGAATCGTCGTCGTCCTCGTCGTCATCCTCATCGTCGTCGTTGGCGAGAACACCTTCGCTGGTCCATTCCTCTACGCCCCAGCCCATGAGGCGGGCGGCCTCGTCGAGGCGCTCGGGGTGGGTGCGGAGTTGCTCGTAAAAAGCCAGGTAGCGGAGGACGCCCTCGTCCTGCGCGCGCAGGTAGCGTTCCCAATCAAATTCGTTCCAGACGAGCTCCCCGCGATCTTCCCAGTCATGATCGGAGGGGTTTTCGGAGTTGGTGTTGCCCATTGGTAAGTGCGGGTCGAAACCCTGACGAAGAACGTGCTCTTGCGCATGGCGATGGCAACGGGAAAAGGCTCGAAGTTGGCGAAGGATTTGCGGTTCGGCCAAAGAGCGGGGACGGCGCGGGGTTACTTGTTGAAATCGTGGCGTTTTGGGGCTTTTACAAGCGGCTCTACCCCGATGTCCGACTCTGTTTTATACGCGACCGTCCACTTCACGGGCCATGTTCAAGGCGTGGGTTTTCGTTACACCACGTTGCAGGTGGCGAAGGAATATGAGGTCGCGGGCCACGTAAAAAACCTGCTCGACGGCCGCGTGTTGCTTGAGGTCGAAGGGCGCGCGGCGGAGGTCGAAGCCTTCGTGGCGGCGGTGGTCGAGCGCATGCATGGTTATGTGCGCAAGACGGAGGTCGCGAAACAAACGCGCGCCTCGCAGTTCCAAGGTTTTGTTATTCGGTGAATAGATTTTTCCGGAGCCTTAGTCCCCATTTCTTTTTTCGCCCCATGCCTTCTCCTTCATCCGCCGCCGCCGTTCCCGCCATCTCGATCAAAGGCCTGACCAAGGATTTCGCCGTGACTTTGCGCGGCGTAAAACTTCGCGCGGTGGATGCGCTCAATCTTGAGGTGGGCGAGGGGCAGGTTTTTGGGCTGCTGGGGCCGAATGGGTCGGGCAAATCGACCACGATCAAAATCATCCTCGGCCTGCTGGAGGCGACAGTGGGCGACGTGCGGGTTTTCGGCGTGCCGAGCAACCGCGTCGAGGCGCGGCGCAACGTGGGTTACCTGCCCGAGGCGCCGTATTTTTATCGTTATTTGAGTGGGCGCGAGTTGGTGCGGTTTTACGCGCGGGTGTGCGGCGTGCCGAAGGCGACGCTGAAGGCGCGCGTGGACGAGGTCATCGCGTGGGTGGGTCTCTCGGGCGCGGCGGACCGGCGAGTGGGCACCTACTCTAAGGGCATGTTGCAACGCATCGGGCTCGCGCAGGCCCTCGTGCATGATCCGAAGCTGGTTGTGCTCGACGAGCCTACGGCGGGCGTGGACCCGGTGGGCTCGGCGGAGATGTGCGAACTCATCCGCAAGTTGAAACAGCAGGGCAAAACGGTGCTCATCACCTCGCACTTGCTGGCGCAGATCGAGGACGTGTGCGACCGAGTGGCGATTCTGGATCGCGGGCGGCTCATCGTGGAGGGCTCGCTCGACGAACTCGTGGGCCAGCGCGACAAGCAGGCGCTGATCGTGGACCCCTTGCCGGCGAGCGAGATTGAGGCGTTGCGTGCGTGGCTGGCGTCGCGCGGCCATTCGCTCAACGCGGTGGAGCAGCCGCGCGCGCGGCTTGACCAACTTTTTCTCAGCAAGATTTCGCGTCCCGGCGCGCCCGGCGGAGTCTCGGCGGGCGTGGGCTCGAACGAGGTGCCGCTCGATGACAAACCGAAGTCCTGAGGCGCCTGATCCCGGCATAGACATCCCATCCCCCTTGAAACTTTCACGCGCATGAGCGATAATTCCGTCCCTTTTTCCTTTGGCCGACTCGGCTTGATCGCCGGCAACACCTTCCTCGAGGCGGTGCGGCAAAAGCTGTTTCTGTTTTTGCTCTTCCTCGCCATCGGCCTGGTGGCGAGCGTGCTGTATTTCCGCGAATTCAACTTTGGTTCGTCGGAGCTGAAATTCATCGCGGACTTCGGTTTCGGCGCGCTGGTGTTTTTTGGCTCGGCGCTGACCATCGCGACCACGGCGCAGCTCTTCTTTTCCGAGATCGAGAACCGCACCGCGCTGACCTTGCTGGCGAAGCCGCTTTGGCGGGCGGAGTTCGTGTTTGGGAAGTTTCTCGGTGTGTTTGCGGTGATCGGCGTGTTTTGCGCGCTCACGGTCGGGCTTATGTTGGTGCTGCTCTTACATCGCGAGGGCCAGCTGATGGACACCAACCCCGACGCGTTCGAGGGTGGGCGGATCGTGGCGTATGGCGACCTGATCGTGGTCGGACTTTTGCAGTGGCTGAAGTTCGGCGTGCTCACCGCCATCGTGCTGCTCATCGCGAGCTTCTCCAACACGAACCTCTTCACCGTGGTGACCGGTTTTTTCGTGCTGGTGATCTGCCATCTCCAATACCTTGCGCGCGACGCTTGGGGCAACGTGGACAACGCCGTCGCCGCGCTCGGCGTGCGCGCGCTCGGGTTGGTGTTTCCGAATTTCCAACTCTTCAACCTCGCCGACGAAGTTGGGCAGGGCACGGGCGTTTCCGCCGATGTCGCCCTGCGCGTGGCGGCCTATGGGCTGGCCTACATCGGCGTGATCGGCGGCCTGGCCGTTTACAGCTTCCGCAACCGTGAAATTTAACCGCACCGCCTATCGTCCCCTGCGCACCGGCTTGGTGGTCGTGCTCGGTCTGCTGGTCGCGGGCATCGCGCTGCGTCTGATCGAGGGGCCCGCGTGGGAACGCGTGCGTGCCAACCAGCCCGCGTTGCGCCTCGAGTCGCTAAAGGACGCGCTCGGCCAGGGCGTGACCGTGGGCTTGCTCGGCGGCTTCCGCGCCATCGTGGCGGATTTTTTCTGGATTCGCACCCACGCGGTTTGGGAGGACTACGATCTGCCAAAAACGCAGACCTCGATCAAACTCGTGACGGCCATCGATCCGCGTCCGCTCTATTTTTGGCAGAACGGCAGCCGCATCATCGCCTACGACATGCCCAACTGGCGCATCGAAAAAGCAGGCGGCTACGACGCAGTGCCCGAGCACGTGCAACGCCGTTTCGACGAGGAGCAATCCAAGGTGGCGGTGGAGTATCTGGAGAGCGCGCTCGAATTCCACCCCGAGCACCCGCTGCTCGTGCTGGAAATCGGCAACGTTCACCTGAATCGCCTCAAGGACGACGAGACCGCCGCCAAGTATTACTTGCGTGCTTCCAAGCATCCCGACGCGCCCTACTACGCGGCCCGCATTTATGCCGAATTGCTCCGCCGGTTGGAGCGAAAGCCGGAAGCCTATGCGTTTCTCAAGCAGCTTTACCCGAGCTTGCCCAAAGACGACATGATGGCTCAGGCGCCCATCGTGTTGGAACGCATTCGCGAGCTGGAGGAAGAACTTTCCATTCCCCTCGCCCGGCGCTTTCAGCAGTAGCCACAGGAGTGGGAGCATCCTGCTCCCCTTTACCGCCGGCAGACGTCCGTTGTTCAATCTGCGCTTCCCCGCGACGGGAGCAGGATGCTCCCGCTACTTTCCACTACTTTTAACTTGAGTCGTAAACTTATCTTTAGTGAGTTTACCAGTTTACTCAACAAATGAGCACCGACGCCAATATCCATCCGATCTTCGACCGTGTTTTGCCGCGGGCGGACAAGGAGGCGCGGCTCGGTCAGCGCGGGCGGGTTATCTGGCTTTACGGTTTGTCGGGTTCGGGCAAAAGCACCCTCGCCATCGCGCTTGAGCGCCGTCTGCACGCCGAGGGTTTCGCGACCCAGCTTCTCGACGGCGACAACATCCGCACCGGCCTGAATCGCGGTCTCGGTTTCTCCGACGCGGACCGCGCCGAAAACATCCGCCGCATCGCCGAGGTCGCCAAACTCCACGCGCACGCCGGTCTCGTCACGCTGTGCTCCTTCATCACCCCGTTGCGCGCGCTGCGCGACTCGGCGCGCGAGATCATCGGCGCGGGCGACCTGCTCGAAGTTTACGTAAAGGCCAGTTTCGCGGCCTGCGCCGCGCGTGATCCCAAAGGACTTTACGCCAAGGCTGCGGCCGGCGGGGTAGGGCAATTCACCGGCAAGGATTCCTCCTTCGAGGAGCCGCTCGCCGACGATGCGGCCACGCTGATCATCGACACCGAGGCGGCTTCGCCCGAGGTCTGCCTGGATGTGCTGCTCGCCGCCGTATTACCGCGCATTCGGTTGGCTGAACCATAACTTTTTTCCGACTTTCCCACACTTTCCGACATGTCCTCCTACAACCTCACCCACCTTGCCCAGCTTGAGCACGAGGCGATCTTCGTGCTTCGCGAAGTGGCCGCGCAGTTCGAGCGCCCGGCCCTTCTGTTCTCCGGCGGCAAGGACTCCATCGTGATGGCGCGCCTCGCGCAAAAGGCTTTCGCGCCCGCCAAGATTCCCTTCCCGCTCGTCCACATCGACACCGGCCACAATTTCATCGAGGCCATCGAATATCGCGACTGGTTCGCCGCCGACATCGGTGCGCGCCTCGTCGTCCGCTATGTCGAGAACTCCATCAAGGCCGGCCGCGCCCAAGAGGAAAAAGGCCCGAATCCTTCCCGCAACGGTCTCCAAACCATCACCCTGCTCGACACCATCGAGGAGTTCAAATTCGACGCCTGCCTCGGCGGCGCGCGCCGCGACGAGGAAAAAGCCCGCGCCAAGGAGCGCTTCTTCTCCCATCGCGACGAATTCGGCCAGTGGGATCCGAAGAACCAGCGTCCCGAACTCTGGAACCTGTTCAACGGCCGCAAGAGCCTGGGCGAACACTTCCGCGTGTTCCCGCTCTCCAACTGGACCGAGATGGACGTCTGGCAATACATCGCCCGCGAGAACCTCAAGATTCCGTCCATCTACTTCAGCCACACCCGCAAGGTCGTTAACCGCAACGGCGTGCTCCTCGCCGAGTCGCCCTACATCACCCTGCTCGAAGGCGAGAAATACGAGGAGCGCGTGGTCCGCTACCGCACCGTCGGCGACAGCACCTGCACCGGCGCGGTCGAGTCGCCCGCCGCGACCATGGCCGAGATCATCCAGGAAGTCGCCTCCGCCCGCGTCACCGAGCGCGGCACCCGCGCCGACGACAAGCGCTCCGAGTCCGCCATGGAGGACCGCAAGAAGGCCGGCTATTTCTAAGCCGCCGGCGCTGTATCCATCCAACGACTACGCAACCCATCGCTCCCTTTAAAATGTCCGCCGCCTCCGCTCCCGCTCCCGTCCACACCGACGAACACTACCTCTCCATGGATCTGCTCCGTTTCACCACGGCCGGCTCCGTGGACGACGGCAAATCCACCCTCATCGGCCGCCTGCTCTACGACTCCAAGGCCATCTTCGAGGACACCCTCGAAAACCTCGAGCGCGTCACCGAACAGCGCGGCGAGGAGAACCTCAACCTCGCGCTCCTCACCGACGGCCTCCGCGCCGAGCGCGAGCAGGGCATCACCATCGACGTCGCCTACCGCTACTTCGCCACGCCCAAGCGCAAGTTCATCATCGCCGACACGCCCGGCCACATCCAATACACGCGCAACATGGTGACGGGCGCCTCCACCGCCAACCTCGCCATCATCCTGATCGACGCGCGCAAGGGCGTGATCGAGCAGACCTGCCGCCACTCCTTCATCGCCTCGCTCCTCGGCATCCCGCACGTCGTGGTCGCGGTCAACAAGATGGACCTGGTGGACTTCTCCGAGGCCCGCTTCAACGAGATCGTCGCGCAATACTCCGAGTTCGCCTCGCGCCTCAACATCGCCGACGTGAAGTTTATCCCGATCAGCGCGCTCCACGGCGACAATGTAGTGGAACCTTCGATACGCACGCCCTGGTATCAGGGCGGCTCGCTGCTCTACACGCTCGAGACCGTCTATATCGGCAGCGACCTCAACCACGTGGACGCGCGTTTCCCGATACAGACCGTCATCCGGCCCAACAACGACGCGCACCACGATTTCCGCGGCTTCGCCGGCCGCATCGCCGGGGGAGTGTTCAAGCCCGGCGACGAGGTAGTGTCGCTGCCCTCCGGCCTGCCCGCCATCATCAAGAGCATCCACGGTCCCGAGGGCGAACTGAAGGAGGCCTTCGCGCCGATGTCGGTCGCCATCACGCTCGACCGCGAGATCGACAGCTCGCGCGGCGACCTGCTGGCCAAGCGGCACAACCAGCCCGTCGTGTCGCAGGACATCGAGGCGATGGTCTGCTGGTTCTCGCCCAAGCCGCTGGCGCTCGGCGGCAAATACGTGCTGCGCCACACCACCCGCGAGACCAAGTGCGCGATCAAGGCCGTGCGCTACAAGGTGGACATCAACACGCTTCACAAAAAGTCCGAGGACGTGAGCATCGGCATGAACGACATCGGCCGCATTCAAGTGCGCACGGCGGTGCCGCTGATGATCGATTCCTACAAGCGCAACCGCACCACGGGCAGCTTCATCCTCATCGACGAGTTCACCAACGCGACCGTCGGCGCCGGCATGATCCTCTGGCCCGAGGCGGCGGAGGCGTCTCCCGCCTCGCAATTCGCCGACATGGGCGGACTGTGAGACTCGGTCCTCGGTTTTTTCGCTGAGCCTACTTTTGGTCGAGCCGAGCGAGGGCTTCGGCGGGACGGTTGAAAAGGGGTTCCAGGTTCAGGGACTCTTGGTAGGCGGCGCGGGCGGCGGGGATGTCTTTGCGGTGCTCGGCGATGCGGCCGAGGCGATACCACACGCCGGCGTGGCTGGGCTCGCTCGGGCGGGGCACGGCGGCGAGGCAGAGGCGGAGGGCGGCTTCGCCGTCGTCAAGGCGTAGTCCGCTTTCGGATACGGTTTTGCCGAGAGTGAAGAGGGCGACGTAATCGTCGGGCCGGGCGCGGAGGGCGGCGTCGCAGGCGGCGAGAGCCTCGGGGATTTTTTTATCCTGGAGAAGGAGGGAGGCTTGCCAGGCGGCGCCACGCACGGGGTCGAGGGCGGCGATGGCGTCGGCGTGTTCGCGGGCCTTGGCCATGCTGCCGCCGGCGACGCCGGGGGCCTGGCGGTAGAAATCCACGAGGCCTTCGCGGTAGGCGATATCGGTGGGGGCGAGGGTGACGGCGCGTTCCATGTATTCGCGGCCGCGGCGGGCGAGACGAAGGGCGCGGAAGCCGATGCCGAGTTCGCCGGCGCGCAGCATGCAGGAGCCGGCGTAGAGACCGAGGACGCGGACGTTGTCCGGGTGGCGGGCGACAAAGGGTTCGAGGAGTTCGATGGTTTCGTCGCGGCGGCCGGTGCGGTCGTAAACCCGGCCTAGGAGGAGGGCGGCCTCGAGGTTTTCGGGGTCGCGGAGGAGAAGTTGTTCAAGGGGTTCGCGGGCTTCGGGGAGGCGTTGGGCTTCGACGAGGGCGCGAGCGGCGGCGAGGACGGCGGTGGCGGAGTCAGGTGGAGGTTCGGATGCGGAAAGCGTCAGGGAGAAAATCCCAAGTCCAAACCGGACAAATCCCAAAAAAGCAGCGGCCCCGGGGCGGGTCGGGGGGGCTTTGATTTGGGATTGGGACATGGGGATTTGGGATTTCGCGCGAAGAGCGCACGTTATTCGAAGCGGAGGGCTTCGATGGGGTCGAGTTGGGCGGCTTTGTGGGCCGGGTAGAAACCGAAGGCGATGCCGACGAAGGCGGAGAAGCCGACCGCGAGCACCACGGAGGCGGTGGAGACCTGGGTGGCCCAGCCGTTGAGGTGGGAGAGGAGTTCGGCGAGGCCGACGCCGAGGAGCACGCCGAGCGCGCCGCCGAGGAGACTGAGGATCATGGCTTCGATGAGGAACTGGACGCGGATATCGCGATCGTGCGCGCCGATGGCGAGGCGGATGCCGATCTCCCGGGTGCGCTCGGTGACGGAGACGAGCATGATGTTCATGATGCCGATGCCGCCGACGAGGAGGGACACGCCGGCGATGGCGGCGAGGAGCTGGGTCATGGTGCGGTTGGCCTCGTTGGCTCTCTCGGCGAGTTCGAGCTGGTTGCGCACGGTGAAGTCGGGTTCGGAGTCGCCGCGACGTTGCCGGAGAAGGTCGGCGATCTCGAGCTGGATGCGGGGCATGGCGGCGGGAGAGGGCGACTCGACGATGATGTTGTTGATGACGTTTCGCCACCGGAAGACGCGGGTCATGAAACTGGTGTAGGGAATGATGACGGCGTCGTCCTGATCCTGGCCATAGACGTTAAAACCTTTCGAATCGAGCACGCCGAGGACGCGGAAAGGGACGTTGCGGATGCGCAAAGTCTGGCCGACGGGGTCCACGTCGGGGAAGAGCTGGTGGGCGATGGTGCTCCCGATGACGCAGACCTTGGCGGTGCTACGGGTTTCGAGGTCGGTGAACATGCGGCCCTCGACGACGTTCCAAGCGCGGATGCTGGTGAACTCGGGGGCGAAGCCGTAGATGTTGGTGCGCCAGTTCAGGCCGTTGCCCATGACCTGCCAGCCCTGGCGAATCTCGGGGCTTACGGCGACGACGCCGGCGATCTCGCGGCGGATGGCGTCGGCGTCCTCGACGGTGAGGCTGTTGGAGCTGCCCTGGCCGCCGCGTGCGCCGGAGGTGGTGGCGCTGCCGGGGAGGACGGTGATGACGTTGCGGCCGAGGGAGGCGACCTGGGCTTCGACGCGGGCTTTGGCGCCGTTGCCGATGCTGACCATGGTGATGACCGCGCCGACACCGATGATGATGCCGAGGGCGGTGAGGAACGAGCGCATCTTGTTCCGGCGAAGGGCGCGCAGGGAGATGATGGTGGTGGCGAGGAGGCGCATGGGGGAGAAATCCTAAATCCTAAGCGGCTAAATCCCAAAGGGGACGGAGGCGTTTGGGGGACGATTGAGGGATCGTGGCTTGGGTTTAGGATTTAGGTTCCAGGATTTAGGATTTCGCGCCTTCAGGCGCGGATGTGAGTTTGGCGGCGGCTTCGGCGGCTTGGAGTTTGGCGAGTTCCTCGGTGGCGATGAGGCGGTCGGCGACGGGCTCGTCGCGGACGACGAGGCCGTCGCGGACGACGAGGATGCGTTTGCAGTAGTGGGCGATGTCGAGCTCGTGCGTCACCATGACGATGGTGATGCCCTGCTCGTTGAGGCGTTGGAAAACGCCCATGACCTCGACGGAGGTTTTGGAATCGAGGTTGCCGGTGGGCTCGTCGGCGAGGAGGAGGCGGGGCTCGTTGACGAGGGCGCGGGCGATGGCGACGCGTTGTTGTTGTCCGCCGGAGAGCTGGGATGGCAGGTGGTCGTGGCGGGCTGAGAGGCCTACGATGTCGAGGGCGGCCATGGCGCGGCGGCGCATCTCGGTGGTGGCGATGCGGCGCGGGGCGTAGAGCATGGGGAGCTCGACGTTTTCGAGGGCGCTGGTTCGGGCGATGAGGTTGAAGCCTTGGAAGACGAAGCCGAGTTTCTGGTTGCGCAGGTCGGCGCGGGCCTCGCGGTCGAGGGAGGCGACGTCCACGCCGTCGAGCAGGTAGGTGCCGGAGGTGGGGCGGTCGAGGCAACCGAGGGTGTTCATGAGGGTGGATTTGCCGGAGCCGGAGGCGCCCATGATGGCGATGAATTCGCCGGCGTGGATATCGAGCGATATGCCGCGCACGGCATGCACCTGGAGTTCGCCGTTGGTGTAGGTGCGGCGGATGTCGCTGATCTTGACGACGAGATCGGTGGCGTGGGCGGACATCAGCGACGGGAAGGGGCGCCGAAGGGGCTATTGGCAGAGCGGGTGGCGAGTTCGGCGGCCTCGATGACGGAGACGATGATCTCGGTGTTATCGTCGAGTCCGGAGATAACCTCGGTGTTGATGCCGTCGGTTATGCCCAAGCGGACGCTGGCGGATTGGGCGCGCGGCGCGACGGGGGTGCCGGCGGGGAGGTAAACGGTGCGGGTGGTTTCGGCGTTGGTGTCGGGGGAGCGGCCGCGACGGCCGCGACGATTTTCGAGCACGATGCCGCGTTCGGTGGCGAGGGCGCGGACGCGTTCCATGACGGCGGCGGTGGGGCGGCCCTCGGTGTGGCCGACTTCTTTTAGCAAGTCTTGAAACGGGTCGGCGGAGGGTGAGGGGGCGGCGGGGTCGCCCTCGGTGGCGGCGATGGGGAGGATAATTTCCTCGGGCACGCGGGCGCGGAGGGCGGCGTTGGGGAGAAGCAGGGTGTTTTCGCGTTCCTGGACGACGATGGCGACGTCGGCGGTCATGCCGGGTTTGAGGCGGAGGTCGTCGTTGTTGACCGAGATGACGGTGGAGTAGGAGACGACGTTTTGCTCGCGGGTGGGGTTGTTGCGAATCTGACTGACGGTGCCGCGGAAGGCTTGGCCGGGGTAGGCGTCCACGGTGAAGTTTACGGTTTGGCCTTCGCGGATGTTGCTGATGTCGGCCTCGGAAACGGAGGCGACGATTTGCATCTGGCGGAGGTCGTTTACGAGGACGAAGAGGACGGGGGCGGAGGTGCTGGCGGAGACGGTCTTGCCGGCGATGGCGGGGCGGTCAAGGACGATGCCGTCGATGGGGGCTTTGATATCGCATCGGGCGAGGTCCACCTTGGCGGTCTCGACGGCGGCGCGGCGGATTTGGAGTTGGGCGTCGGCCTGGGCGAGTTGGGCGATGGACTGGTCGAGTTCTTGTTGGGAGACGAGGTTGCGCTCGTGGAGGGAGCGTATGCGTTCGGCGTTTAGGACGACGAGGCGGTGATTGGCGGCGGTGTTGGCGTATTCGGCCTCGGCGGATCGGAGGCGGGTCTCGTAGGAGGCGGGGTCAAGGCGGGCGAGGATGTCGCCGGCTTTTACGCGAGTGTTGTAGTCCACCGCGACCTCGGTGATGAGGCCGGAGATTTGGGAGCTGACCTCGACGGTGGCGACCGGTTGAAGGCCGCCGCTGGCGGTGACGGTCTGGGTGAGCGTGCCGCGGGTGACGGTGGCGGTGCGAAAGGCGACCGGATCGGGGCGGGAATTTTCGCGCCACCAGAAAAAAGCGGCGGCGGCGAGCGCGACAAGGAAGAGGGGAAAGAGGAGACGACGGGGACGAAAAGACATGAACGGTGGACGGTGGGGAAAACGGCGCGGCGGGAAAACGAGAATGATGAAAAAATTGGGGGAATCGTGGCGGTGTGTTTTTCAGGACGCCTGCGGGTGGCGTGGAGTTTCGCGGTGATTCGCTTCATTTTGGGCGCGAGTTTTTGCGCGTTTGCGGGTCGCGAGTTCGCGGGTCGCGTGTCCGGGCTTACGGGTCGCGAGAAGGGCGTCTGCTTGGAATGTCACCATGCAAGCACGCCGGTCGCGGGGTTGAGCGCGGGAGGGGGGTGGCCGCGTTCACGAAGGGCGGCCAGGGAAAGGGCGTCGTGGCGTTTGGCCAAACGAGCGCCTTGGTCGTCGGTCATGAGTGGGGCATGAAAATAGGCGGGGACCCGTGCACCCATGGCTTCGAGCAGAAGGATTTGGCGGAAGGTGGAACGAATCAGATCCGCGCCGCGCACGACTTCGGTGATTTGGAGCGCGGCATCGTCCACCGCGCAGGCGAGTTGGTAGCTCGGGAAGCCGTCTTTTCGCCAAACGAGGAAATCGCCAAAGTCCGTGCCAGCGGTGGCGGCTTGGGGGCCGAAAAAGCCGTCGGAGAAGTGCAACTCTCGGCCATCCGGAACGCGGAAGCGCCAGTTGGTGGCCCAGCCGGTCGCGTCCAAGGGCGGGGTCGGCGAGTCTGCGGCGGGGCGCCAGGCGGCGGGATACACCGGTTCATCCTGCTGGAGGGGTTGAGCGGCGGAAGTGTTGGGCGAATCCGGGGTCTCGGCGGTTGTTGGGTGCGGCGATCTCTCGTGCGGAGCGGACAGGGCTTCGGCGAGATCGCGGCGGGAACGGTGGCATGGATAGATCAGACGTTGGGCGTGAAGGCGTTTTAACGCGGCGCGGTAAAGATCGAGCCTGGAGGATTGCACGATCACGGGTTCGGCCCAACGCAACCCGATCCAGTGCATGTCTTCGAGGGCGGCGTTCGCGAATTCGGGCCGACAGCGAGCCTGATCCAAGTCATCCATGCGCAAGAGCAGCTTGCCGCGGGCGGAGCAGGCGCGTTGCGCGGCGACTAGAAAGGTTTGTGCATGACCGAGGTGCAGACGGCCGGTGGGAGAGGGCGCGAGGCGACCGATATAGGCGGGCGGCTCCATGGGCTCAGGGGAGGGTGTTGACCACGAGCAAGCCGGGGATGTGGGCAAAGTGTTTATCAAAGGTGAGCACGGGCATGTCGTGTTCGAGGGCGCAGGCCGCGATGGCGATGTCGGTGGCGGGGATGACCGATCCCTTTTGATCGAGCGTCCAGGCGATGCGGGCGGCCAGCTCCCAGGTGGCTGGCGTGGGATCGAGGAAAATCGAGGTTTGAAAAAAACGCGCGAAGCGGTCGCGCAGAAGCGGGTCGGATCGGCCGCGAAGCACCTCCATCCACACGATGCCGCAGGTGGCGAAATCGTAATCGTAAACGCCCGAACAACGCTCCTCCAGCCAAGTAAGCGGATCGGTTTTAGCCTGGAGGAGCGTGATATAAAAACTGCTGTCGATGAGGATGGGGTTGCCGCGGGCGGACATGGCTGGGGCGGGGTTAACGCGATGGGCGGCGGGGCGGGACGTTTTTGGGGGCGGTCGTGCTCAGTCCCTGATGTCTCGTGCGCTTGCGTCGCCCTCGGCGGCGTAGCCGCGAAACTCGCCGCCGCGCCGAGCCGGGGGGCGGGCCAAGGCGCGCCGCACGGCATCGTGATCAATATCCGGCGCGTCGATTGCATCGGAAGGTGAGGGCTGGGAGGCGGCATCCCGCCGGGCGGCGGTGAGGCCCAAGCCCTCGCGCAAGACGCGGCGCTGGCGATGGCGGCGCGCGAGCTCACGCAGGGCAATCTCGACCGCCTCGGTTTTGGAGGCGGCTCCGGTGAGATCCATGACATCCGCGAGCACGGCGGCATCGATGTGCATCGTCATTTTCATGCGCAAGAGCGGTATGGCATGCATGCCATACCACAAGGGAAGAGTATGGCAGTAATGCCAACATGCACCCTTACATTAGGTTAATATGATGTGATTTCGATGGCCTGGCGGCTTGTCGAAGTTGGTTTGATGGTTGTGCTCAGACCTATGCAAACCGATTGGTCTGTTGATTTGGGGTTGTCGGTCTTGGGGCGCCGGGCGCGTCCGCCGGCGATCACGGCTTTGATGAAAACGGCGTTGGAGACGCCCGGTCTTCTGTCTTTGGCGGCGGGGTTTACGGACAACGCGACCCTGCCGGCCACGGAGGTGGCGGAAGCTCTGCGCGGGCTGACGGCGGGCGCGGCGGACAAGGAGTTTTTGCAATACGGCACGAACGCGGGGCGGCCGGGGTTGCGCGCGGCTTTGGCGGCGCGGTTGCTGCGGCAGGACGGTCGGGATGAGGCGGCGGCGGATCCGGCGGCGGTCGCGGCGTTGGCCGGGCGGTTTTTTGTGACCAACGGATCGCAGCAGGCGCTTTACCTCGCGATCCAGACCCTCTGCGAGCCGGGCGACATAGTGCTGGTGGACCGGCCGAGCTATTTTGTGTTTTTGGAGCTGCTGGGCGGGCTCGGGGTCGAGGCGCGTTCGCTTCCGGTTGACCCCGCCGGGCGACTCGACGCGACCGCGCTGCGCGCGAAACTCGCCGCGATGCGGGCGGATGGATCGCGGGCGCGGCTCAAAGCGGTGTATTTCGTGAGCTGGTTCTCGAACCCGAGCAGCCGCACGCTCGACGCCGCGCAAGCTCGCGAGCTGGCGGAGGCGCTGCGCGCCGAGGATTGCGTGATCCCGGTGATCGAGGACGCGGCGTATCGGGAACTCGGATACGATGAGGCGGCGGCGCGCATCCGCCCCGGCGTGTTGGGCGACGCGGCGTGGGAAGGCTTTCCCCGGCTCTACACCTCGACGCTGACCAAGCCCTTCGCGAGCGGGTTGAAGGTCGGCTACGGGGTTTGCGACCACGACGGCTGGCGCTCGGCCATGCTGCACGCGAAGGGGCACCACGATTTCGGCACGGCGAACTTCGCGCAGGCCTTGTTGGAGCGCGCGCTGGAGGGCGGGGCGTTTGACGCGCAGCTGGCGATTCTGCGTCGGGCGTATCGGGAAAAGCGCGACGCGCTGAACGCGGCGTTGGAGGCGGGCGGGCTGCGTGCGCGCGGCTGGCGGTGGAGCGTGCCGGAGGGCGGGCTGTATTTGTGGTTGGAGGGACCGGCGGGACTCGACACCGGGGGCGAGTCGGCGTTTTGCCGCGCGTGTCTGCGCGAAGGCGTGCTCTACGTGCCGGGCGAGCTATGCCACGGCGACGACGCGCCGAAAAACACGGTGAGGTTGAGCTTCGGCGTGCTCGCGCCGGAGAAGCTCGCCGAGGCCGGGGCGCGGTTTTGCCGGGCGGCGGCGAGCGGGGTGTAGATAGCCTCGCGAGGATCAGCGGCCGACGCGGACTCGGAGGAAGACGGGGGCGCCGGGGGCGGGGCTGGCGACGCTTCGATAAACGACCTCGTCCCAGTCGGCGTCGATGGCGGTGCGGGATACCTCGACCGCGCCGGCGGAAGACCAGGCGGCGGCGAGGTTGCTCGTGGCCTCGACGGTATAGGCGACATCGCTCGGGGCGCGGAGGCGGCGGAAGGTGAGGGTGAGTTTTTGCGCGACCTCGTCGAAGCCGAGCGCGGGGTATCCGGTGGATGAATACGAGGCTTCGGCGACGCGCGGATTGAGGTTGAAGGCGCGCTCGATGAGGTTGGGGAGGCCGTCGCCGTCGGGATCGTCGTCGTCGCCGGTGAGGAGGGCGGAGTCGAGTTCGGCGAGGGAGAAGTGGGCGCTTGTCCAGTGCGGATGGGAGAGGCCGCCCACGGGGGTGAGGCGGACGGGAACGATTGAGCCATCCCAACCTTCGATCGCGATGACGCCGCGATTGTTGATGGCTTTGGCGCGATCGAGATAGACGCCAGGCGAGGGCAACACGACGTGCTCCAGATTTATCGCCCCGAGACCGGGCCGCCAGAGGAAGGGCTGGCTGTAGCCGGACCCGAAGTAGCCCACGATTTCGTTGTGGTCGTTTATGGACTCGGTGGTGCTGGGGGTGAGCGCGGGCGCGATATCGACCGGGGTGGTCGAACCGGCGGGCCAGTAGGTGGCGCGAGAGGAGGCACTGTCCCAAAAATCGGAAGTCGGGGTGCTGTCACCCGCGACGGCCCCCGCGCGATTCGTCGCCCAGCCCCAGCTGGAGACGTAGGTTGGCAAGGGGGTGAGCATGGTGGCGGCGCCGCCGTTCCACCGCGCGGCGCGCCACGCGCCGGGCCACTGGTCGTAATCGGCTCCGACGACGATGCCGGACGAGGCGATGGCCTTGGCCAGGAAGTTGTTCGGGAGCGGGGCGTTATCGCGGTATCCTCGTTCGTCAGTTTTTGCGTAGAGCGAACGGCCGGCTTCGTCCCTGCCGAGCGCCGCGGCCACGATCTGGCCGGGCACGGCGGTGGAGAGATTGGTGACGGTGCCGGCGGGAGACCAGCGCGCGGCGCGTCCCACAAAATTGACGTCGTAGGAGGTGCCGTAAACGGTGCCGTCCTCGCTTATGGCCAAGCCCACGCTGTCCACGTCTCCGGGTAGCGGGGCCAGAATGGTGGGCACGGTGCCGGTCCAGCGGGTGGCCCGCCAGTAGTTGTCCTCCGAATACGAGGTTCCGGCGATCTGGCCGGCGGTGTTGATGGCGTTGAGATCCATGTAGGCGTCGTAGCCTGGGGGCATCGACAGCGATTCCCGGCGATACCAAGGATTGATGGTGACGCTGACGGTGGAGGTGGCGACAGCGCCCGCGCTGTCCATGGCGACGGCGGCGTAGGTGGCGTAGCCGGCGCGGGCGGCGGGATCGATTTGAGCGTAGGGCGCGGTGGCGTCGCCTCCGAGGGAGATGGTGAGGACGTTGGCAAAATCCCATTCGTCGTCGGACGAGAGGCGGTAGAAGCGAACGGAGGAGATGGAGCCGTCGGGATCGGAGGCGGTGGCGGAGAGGGTGATGTCTTGAAGCGCGATGAGAGAGGTGGAGGCGGTCGGCGCGGTGAGCGTGACGACGGGCGGCTGGTTGCCGGCGGGGGCGCGGAAGGCGGCGATGGCGGCCTTGGTGTTGTTTAGCGTTTGGGCGTTGTGGGCTTCGCCGGGTTGGCCGATGGGCACGCCGGTGGGGGTGCCCAAATAAGCGACGTCGGGGTTGGAGAAATAGGGCACGCGGTCGCCGGGCGAGTAGGCCATCACGGTTCGCAGTTGGCCATAGCCGGCGGGGGTAAAGCGGTGGCCGTAGGCGTAGGGGTAGAGCGGATTGTCCGAGGCGTTATCGCGGTCGTGTTGGCAACCGAGGTTGTGGCCGATCTCGTGGACATAGGTGCTCTCGCAACCGGCGCGTTCGACGACGTTAAAACCGTAGGCGGGATCGTTGCCTGTGCCGTCATAAAGCCAGGCGAGTCCGGCGGCGCTAGGGCCCGCGTTTTCGATCAGCAAAGTGACGAGGTCGGCGCCGACGGCGTTGCGTATGGCGTGAAGGGCGTCGAGTTGGCCGTCGTTGGTCTCCGTTAGCCGATCAAGGTCGGTATCGATGTTGTTGGATTCGATATAATCAACTTGTTCGAAGCGGACGAGGCGAAGATGGAGGCCTACGCGGGAGTTGATGAAAGTGGCGTTGGCACGGGCGACCATGTGGTCGCAGAGCGCGAGCACGCCGGCTTCGCCGCCGGCGCCGAGTCGGGCCGGGACGGTGTAGGCGATCATGACGTCCACGTTGGTGAAGGTGAGTCCGTCGGCGGCGCCGCCTTGCTGGCCGAAGGAGCCGTAGCCGGAACCGGGGAGGTTGAGATCGGCGGCATGTTGGGCGAGGAGGGCGGCGTGTTGGCGGGCTTGGTGCGCGAGCGCGGGATCGGGCGGCGCTACGGTGGTATGATCGTGGGCGCAGGGTGGGAGGAGTTCGGGCGCGAGTTCGATGGCGAGCAGCAGGCCGGGCGCTGCGGTGCGGACTTGGTAGCGGCCCGACAAGCCGGGAGTGGTGAAGCTCATGGCGGCGGCTTCGATGCCGTTGAGCGTGACGATGAAATCGGAGCCGGCGACGCCTTCGAGTTCGCCGTAGAGGTTTACGCGGTCGGGACCGACGGTTTCGGCGCGGGTGACGAGGCCGTCCCAGGCGATGTCGTCGAATAGTTCGAAGCGCCAGCGCTGGCCGATTTGCGCGGCGGGATCACGGGTGGCGGCGGAGGCGATGGCGGGGTCTAGTTGGAGCGGGCGGGTGCGGCGGTAGAACTCGGGATAAAAAGCGGGCGAGGTGGCGGCGATTGCCGCGGCTTGAGGCGCGGCGGCGTGGGTGAAAAGGGGAAGCGCGGCGGAGGGCGAGGAGGGCGCGGTGGATGCGTGAGGGGAGACCGACTCGGGCGGGGTGGAGCGGAAAAGCAGCGGCGCGATCAACGCCGAGGCGAGGGCGAGGCAGAGCAGGGTGGCGCGTAGATGGCGGGACATGTGAGCGAAGCGGTGGAATGGGACTTAGGGTTGGGGAATTGCGTCTGGCAATGGCGGAGAGGTCGGGACGCGAAAAAGCCGCGCCTTGGGGGCGCGGCTGGAAGGCGGAGACGGAGCGGGCTTCGCTACGTTTAGCCGTAACTATTCAGTTGGAGGGTTACGGCTTATTCCAATTCGCGTTCAAGATGAGCCTGACGGAACACGGACGGCCCAGCGGTCCGTCCCTACCCACAGAGGCTCAACTCGAACGCGAATTTGAATTAGGAGGCTAGCGCGGCGGGGAGTTTGTCGATGGCTTTGCCGCCGCCCATGGCGGAGTCGGGGCGGCCGCCTCCCTTGCCGTCGAGCTGGGCGGCGAGGGCCTGGATGATCTTGCCGGCGTTCTTGCCGG
>DAIPIP010000046.1:12218-18143 GCA_036770725.1 Opitutaceae bacterium | reverse complement strand
ACAACGGCGGCGTCTGGCCCTTCATCGGCGGCATGTGGGTGCGCTTCATCCACCGTCTCGGCTTCCACGAGGTGGCCTGCGGCGAACTCCTCAAGCTCGCCAAACTCTGCCAGCTCGGCCGCGACCAGGAATGGGAGTTCAACGAGTGGGCCCACGGCCAGACCGGACGCCCCATGGGCAAGGCCTTCCAGGCCTGGTCCGCCGCCAGCTTCCTCCGCGCCTGCCACGAGCTCGAGGCCGACCCCGAGCATCTCGGCGCGGATTGATCCGCCCCCATCCCCTTACTCCCTCATTCCCTCACTCCCTCGCAATGACACCACCACATCCTCCCATCCTCTGCTACGGCGAAATCCTCTGGGATTTCCTCCCCGACGGACTCTTCCTCGGCGGCGCGCCCGCCAACGTCGCCTACCACCTTTCCCGCCACGGCCAGGACGCGCGCATCCTCTCCGCCGTCGGCCGCGACATCCTTGGCGAAGAAGCCCTCCGCCGCCTGCGTGCTTGGAATTTGGATACATCGCTAATCGCCCGTAGCGCCGGCCTGCCCACCGGCAACGTCGTCGCCACCCTCGGCGAAACCGGCGACGCCCACTACGAGATCACCCCCAGCGTCGCCTGGGACCAAATCCCTGCCGACCCCGACGCCGTCCTCCTTGCCACCACCGCCGCCGCCCTTGTCTTCGGCAGCCTCTCGCAACGCTCCCCCTTTAATCGCGCCGCGCTCGATCGCCTCCTCGCCGTCCTTCCCCCCGAAGCCCTCCGCGTCTTCGATGTCAACCTGCGCGCCCCACACGACGACCTAGACCTCGCCCGCTCCCTCGCCTCGCGCGCCACCCTCTTGAAACTCAACGCCCTCGAGGCCGCCCGCCTCGCCGAGGACGCCGACAGCGAATTCCCCGGCGCCGAAGAGGCCCACGCTCGCACCCTCCATGCCCGCCACGGCTGCCCCCTCGTGCTCGTCACCGCCGGCGAACGCGGCGCCGGACTTCTGCGCGACGGCCTGCTCTGGACCTGGGAACCGGGCCGCAAGGTCGATGTCGCCGACACCATCGGCTCGGGCGACGGCTTCCTCGCCAATTTTCTTTCTCATCTGATTTCCGGCGGGAGTTCCGACGAGGAACTCCTCGCCCGCGCCTGCCGCCACGGCGAATGGATCGCCACCAAACGCGGAGCCACCCCGGCGTATCCAAGGAACGGCGGCACTCCTGTCGCCGCCTCCTGATTCCCGCCAACCTTAACCCATCCGCCACCACCCTCACACCTATGGACACCTCTTTTCTTCCCGACCTCCAACCCATCATCCAAACCGCGATCAAGGTTCTGCCGCTCGCGCTCCTCGTGCTCATCGGCGCGGGCGTCGTGCAATACATCCTGAACCGCGGCCTGAACCTCGTGGCCAACCGAGCCAGCCTGCGCCCCGCCGACATCCTACCGCTCAAGAAAATCCTCAAGAGCATCCTCTATCTCGTCACCTCGATCCTCATCCTGACCATCTTCGGCGTGAACCTCGGCGGCCTCTGGGCCATCCTCTCCACCATCCTAGCCATGGTCGCCATCGGTTTCGTCGCGGTGTGGAGTTTGCTGAGCAACGTTTCGAGCACGATCATCATCCTTCTCTTCCGCCCCTTCTCCGTGGGCGATGAAATCGAATTCGCGGGCGAGCCGGTGAAGGGCAAGGTCGTGGATTTGAACTTCCTCTATACCACCCTGCGCGAGACCGACGGCACCTTGATCCAGATCCCAAACAACCTGTTCTTCCAAAAATCCGTGAAGCGCCGCCGCGCCGTCTGCGCCATCAGCCTCGCCGAACAACTTTCACGCGACGAAGCCGCCGAGGTGTAGAACCGGGGTGGCACAGGAATTCTTGCCTGTGATCCGAGGGTAGGGACGGACCGCCGGGCCGTCCGCCGCACTGAACGGCGCGCCCGGCGGTCACTCCCTGCCTCCCCGCCCTCACGCCCACGGATCGCGCCCGAGCATCGTTTCGCTCACTTGCACCGCGCTCATGAACGCGTCCTCGTGAAACCCGTAGCGGAAATAGCTGCCCGCGAAAAACGTCTCCGTCGTCCCGCGCGCCGCCTCGTTTAGCGTCGGCAGCTCCGCCTGCGCCGCGCGAGCCGGGCCGTCGAACAACGGATGCGTGTAGTCGATGCGCTTGATCACTTTCGCCGCATCCACCAGCTCGGGCCGGTTGATCGTCACGAAATACTGCTCGCGCTCGCTCACGCCCTGCAGGCGGTTCATCCAGTAATGCGTCGCCGGTCGCACATGCCCGAGCTCGTCGCGCTGGATCGCATACACCCAGCTCGCCCACGCCCGCCGCTCCGCCGGCATCACCGAGGAGTCAGTGTGCAGCGTCGCCACGTTGCTCTGATATTTAAAACAGCTCAGCAGCCGCGCCTCGTCCGGCGTCGGGTTGAGCAAAAGCCGCAACGCCTGGTCGCCATGCGTCGCCACCACCGCGCGATCAAACGCGTGCTCGCCGCCGTCCGCCGTCAGCACCGTCACCCCGCGCCCCGCGCCATGCCGCACCACGCGCGACACCGCGCAACCCAGCCGGATGCGATCAGCGAAGGGCGCCACGAGGCGCTTCACGTATTCGCGCGAACCGCCGTCCACCGTCCACCAGGGATGCTGCGTGTGCAGGCCGAGAAATCCGTGGTTGTGAAAAAACCGCAGCAACGACGCGGCCGGAAACTCCATCATGCGCTCCGGCGGCGTGCTCCACACCGCCGAGCTCATCGGGACCAGATAGAGGTCCCAAAAATCACGCCCGTAACCCCGCCGCCGCACATAGTCCGCCAGACTCTCGTGCTCGATCGCCGGATCATTCTCCAACGCCAACACCGCCTCTTTGTTGAAGCGATTCACCGCCATCAGCATCCGGATGAAACACGGACTGAAGAGGTTTTTGCGCTGCGCGAAGAGGTGGTTGAGCGACGAGCCGCACCACTCCAGACCGGTGTCGATATCCTTCACCGCGAAGCTCATGTCGGTCGGCTTCACCGGGACCTTCAATTCGTCGAACAAGCGGCACAGGTGCGGATAAGTGACGCGATTAAACACCATAAACCCGGTGTCGATCGGCAGCGCACGCCCCGTATCCGGCTCGATCGCCTCGACCGTGTTGCTGTGCCCGCCGGGATAGTCCTCCGGGCCGAAACAGGTAACCTCATCGCCCGCGCGATGCAGGAAGTGAGCGGTGCCGAGACCGGCGATGCCGGTGCCGATGATAGCGGTGCGCATGAAGATAAAATTAAAACGTGAAACGCGAAAAAGCAGTCAGTCAGGGGTGTCGCACCGGGGTTCCGGGGCAACCATCAAGCCGCAAAAAAACCGAACCCGCGAAACACGTCCGCCCGCAGCCACCATCCGGATGCGTAATCTCACGTGGGTGTTCGGGATGTCTTCCGGGGCAAGCCACGCTACCAACCCCGTTTTCCGCCGCTTCCCATGATTGCGCGTGGCTCCCGCTCTATTACCTTCGCCAACTCCCCCATCTTACAGTCAACGAATGTCCACCTCTCTACTCATCGCCCTTCGCTTCCTCGGCGCACGCAAGCGCGCCATGCTTATGAGTCTGGCTGGCATCGTTTTCGGCGTCGCTTTTTTCGTCGTCACCCAGGCCCAGACCGCCGGCTTCGAATCCTATTTCATCAAAACCATCCTCGGCGTGAACGGCATGGTGCGCGTCGAGGATCGCATCCAGCGCGCGCCCGCCCTCGCCGCCGGCGGCGACAGCGATTTTGCCATCCGCGTGGACGGCGCCGTGAAATACATCCCCGGCATCCAGCACCCCAACGTCGTGCTTGAAGCGCTCGCCGGCTTCCCCGGCGTCACCGCCGCCTCGCCCGTCATCCGCGGCAGCGCGACTTTGCTGGCCAACTTCCGCGAATACGACGCCAAGCCCTACGGCATCGACCTCGCCTCCTTCGTCAACGTCTCCGACCTTGAAACCCAAATCATCGACGGCTCCCTCGCCGCCTTCGCCGAAAACCCCTACGCCGTCATCGTCGGCGTGCGCGTCGCCCGCCGCATGGGCCTCTCGGTCGGCGACTCCATCCTGCTCGCCGCGCAAGGCGAGCCGCAGCGCTACCGCATCGCGGCGTTCTTCGAAACCGGCATAGACCTCGTGGACCGCGAACGCGTTTACCTCCACCTTCCCGCCATTCGCACCCTGCTAAACCGCCCCGTTGGCGTGTCGTTTATCCAGGCCAACCTCCTCGACCCGGCCGACGCCCCCGCCTACGCCGACCGCATCGAACAAGCCGTCTCCCACGCCACCATGGGCTGGCAGGATCGCGAAAAAACCTGGCTTCAAGTCTTCCGCGTGCTGCGCATCTCCTCCGCGCTCACCATCTCCACCATCATCCTGATTTCCGGCCTGGGCATGTTTAACACGCTCGTGATGATCGTCGTCGATAAGACCCGCGAGATCGCGATCCTGCGCTCGATGGGCTACACCCGCTCCGACATCACGCGCGTGTTCATGCTGCAAGGTGGCATCATCGTCGCCATCGGCGTCGTGCTAGGCTGCGCCGCCGCCGCCGCCGGCACCTACGCGCTCTCGAATATCCCCATCCGCATCCGCGGCATCTTCGCCAGCGACCGCTTCGTCGTGCAATGGGACGTCTGGCACTACGTCGGCGCCGCCGTCATCGCCGTCATCGTGGTCATGGTCGCCAGCTATTTCCCCGCCCGCCGCGCCGCCCGCCTCGAACCCGGCTCCGTCATTCGCGGCAGTTCCTCCTGAAGCCCTTCGTGTTTCAGCTTGTCGGAACCGCCGCGCCAAAGCCGGGCTGCCCACCCTCGACGAGCTCACCCGTCCGCGACCTCCGCCGCATCCTCGCGACGCGCCGCCTTGTGCCGCGCGCGCTTCTCGCGACGCGCCTTCGCCCAATGCGGCTCCTCCTGCTCGCCCGCCATGATGCAGCCCAGCGGCTCGATCTCGCCCACCACGGTCGCCAGGCCGAAGCGCGCGATCTGCGCCTTCACCTTCGTCGCGTCCTTGTAGCCCAGCGGCGACTCCGAGAGATCCGGCGCGCCGCTAAACCAGCGCACGTCGAGCCCCGCCGTCGTCTCCGCCAGCGCCTGCTTCACCCGCGCCGGATCGAGCTCGCCGTCCGCGTCCTTGAACGGACGCAGCATCGCCGTGCGCGAGAGATTGCGCCCCGCCCCGTGCGGGCAAAACGAGAGGTAATCCGCGTTGTCCGCGCCGAGCACGAGCAGGATCTCGCGCGCCATGTTCAGCGGGATGAGACCGAGCAGCGGACGCCCCTCGGCATCGCGCCACGCCGGCGTCGCGCCCTTGCCGTGCAGGAACGTCTCGCCGCGCTTCCACACAAAATTGTGCTCGTTGCCCAACTGCGCGAGCGCACGCAGCCCCGCGCGACGCAGAAACGCATCGTGCAACACCGCATGGTTCTCGCGCGTCCAGCGCGCGATGAATTGCAGCGCCTCCCAATACGCGCGCCCCTCGTCGGTGTCCGCCGGCAGCCAGCACGCCGCGTCGGGCACGCCGCTCGCGTTCTCGTCGCACCAACGACGCGCCGCCGCCTGGCCGCGCTTGTAAAGATCCGCGCCGATCCCGCGCGAACCGTGGTGCGTCACGAGCACGTGAAACTCGCCGTCATGGCGCGCGACCGTCTCGGCGAGCGCCGCATGGCCGGCCTCCGCCAGCGCCGCGCGCTGCGCATCCGAAAAACGGATACGCCCCACGTAGGCGAAGTGATTGCCGTCGCCCTGCGTGCCGAGAAAATCCTGCGCGCGGGAGCGCAGCCCCTTCAGGAAAGGATTGTCCCACACGGGCTCGTCGAGCACCGCCGAGGCGAACTGCTTGCCGCGTGGACGCCCGCCCGCGCCGAAATGCGTCACCGCCTGGAGATGATCCATCAGCTCGCCCACCGGATGGTTGGCCGGGAAGAA
>DAIPIP010000046.1:0-12118 GCA_036770725.1 Opitutaceae bacterium | reverse complement strand
TTCGCGGGCGCGACGGAGCGCAGCGCCAAGACGACGCCCCTCGTGCCAACCGGCGGCGAGCAGATCACGGGCTTTGATTTCAACATTCATGGACATGGGTGGATTATAGGAAATTTGAATGATGGCAAAAAGAGGTAAGCCCCTCGCATCCCTGACCAAGCAGTCAGGAATGCGCCGGGCCGAAAAACGGACCTACGGCAAAAAGTGCCGCCAGTCCGGATGGCGCACGACACGGTTGGCGGCCACGAACGGCATCGGAGCCGGCGCGCGGGGACGCCGCAGCAGACGCAGCCCCGCCTCGTGCGGCAGGCGGTCGGCCTTGCGCGAGTTCACCTCGCGCTTGGCCCACACCAGATTCTCGAACGAGTCGCGACCACCGCGCGAGCGGGGCACGACGTGGTCGAGATTGCCCCCGCTCCAGCCCACGCGCTCGCCGGTGTATTGGCACACCCCGCCATCGCGGGCGAAGATCGCCGAGCGACTCAGACGTGGCACCCGCAGGGGAACTCGCTCGTAGCGGGTCGCGATCACCACGGTGGGCACGCGGATCGCCTGGCGCGGCGTGTGGACCACGAGGTCGAACTCGCGCACCGGCAGCGTCACCCACTCGCTCCACGGCACCGGGCGCAGCGAGAGCGGACGGGCAAAGTCGAACGAGCCGTCGTTGTTCTGTGGATACACGATGTCGAGGCCGAGCGCGGGCGGCTGGCCGGCGTCGCCGCCATTGAGCGCGACGAGCGCCTGCTTCACGGTGCGATGGCCGATGACCTGCCACGCGCGGTTAAGCGAAAGGACGAAGGGTTGATCGAGGAGTGCGGCGTTCATGGAATTGACGGGAGAAAAATGGGAGCGAACGGAGGACGCGGCGGTGTGTGTTCTTTTTTTGCGGTTCTCGAAACTGGTTTTCCCGCCGGGATTCGCACCCGGATCGCGGCCTTCGCGCGGCCGCATGCTTCTATTGCACCACGGAAAAATAGACTAAATGGCGGAGGGAGGAGGTCTCGCGCCCCAACCGGGTTCGCCGGTCCTGCCGTTTTCGAAACGGTGTCCGCGCCTCGGCGGATTCTCCCTCCATGAAAATGAAACGAGGCCGGTCCACCTGGGTGAACCGGCCTCGGACGACGACTCAAGCGAGCCGACCGACGCCTATGCGCCGAGCGGGATGGCCTCGACCTCGCGCAGCAGCGCCCGCGGATCGCGGTCAAGCCGCTCCATCAGCTCCAGCGCGCGATCACTCCAGCCCGCGAGGGCATAGACGCGCTCCTGCGGAAACTGAAGCGTGCCGTGCCCCTTCAGGTCCCAACTGAAGACCCGGGGCTCGACGCGGTGACGGCGTTGATACTCGGCGAAGGACTCCACCGGAGCGCCGCCGCCCATCCACGCCTGCATGTCGGACAGGATCACCACGCGCTCGTAGGCGCGGTTCGCGCGCTCGAAGATCGCGTTGAAGTTGGTCCCCGCGGCCGCGAACGGGATGCTCGCCGCCGCCGACAGCGTGGAATCCCGGCGATTCAGCGTATGGTAACCCGCGTCGTCACTGAACACCATGAGGTCGGCCCCGCTCGCCTTCACCAGAACGGCCGCGAACAGCGATCCGATCTGCTGCGGACGCCCCGCCATCGAACCCGACGAGTCGAGCGCCACGAGCGTGCGGCCCTCGAAGCGCGGCACGTTCGCCAGCGAGTGATCGACGGCTTGGTTGAGCGCGTCGAGCACACGGTCCGCGCCGGGCAGGTTGCCCCGCTTGAGCGCGTCCACGGCGGCGAAGAACTGGAACGGGAACACCCGCCCGCGCCGCACCGCCTCCGGCTCCGCGAGCTGCTCGCAAAGCGCATCCACCGTCTCCGGCGCATGCGCGAGGATGTTGCGCACGTTGCGCAGCAGCGCGAGGTAGCCGAGCTTGCGCCCGCTCACCAGCGCGCCCCACGCGTCGGACTTGGCGACGTTGACCGCGTCCGGCGTCGCCGCCTCGCCGGCCTGGGCGAGACGAGTCTCCCACGTGTCGGCGGGAGCCAGCTCGCCGCGCACCAGCTTCGAAAGCGCGGGCGTGGCGCGCGGACGCACCAGGTTGACCGCGTCCACGAGCTTAAACGCGGCGTGGTCGCGACGATACTTCGCGAGTTGATACTCGTCGAAACGACCGAGCGCGGCGCCGAGTCCCTTCTTCAGGGAGTTCGGCAGCGGGCGGCCATGCACCGCGAGATAGTAGCCGAGAATCTCCAGCACATCGTCGGGGCGGCGCACGACCTCGGCGTAAAAACGCCTGGTCCACTCCGCGCCCTTCACGGACTTGGCGAGCTCGCCTGCCACCAGATGGCTCACCGAACGCATGCCGCAGGCCTGTCGCGCATAGAGCGCGGCCTGCGCGACAAAACGAGGGTCGGCCACCTCCACGATGAGCTTGCGCAGGCGGGCGACGGTTTGCGCCTCGGTGCGATAAAACTCGTCCTCGAGAAACGTGGTGACGAGCAGGGAAACGAGTTCCAGCCGCGCCGACTGCGCATGGGCGCGCCCGCCCGCGAGGTTGACGGCGTCGGGCGCGGGCGAGGCGGAGCGACGCAGGGAGGGAAGAATACTGAACTTGGCCATGATGGCTGCCTTTCTGGAATATGCCGCGCCGATATAATCGGCGGCGCGGCGGGTTATGGTTTGGGCGCGGCGGGAAAATCGACGCGCGATAAAAAGATGATGGGAGAAAAGTGTCCGCGGAGCCGGAGTTACCGATTCTGCTCTACCCACTGAGCTACGCGCCTTGCGGCACGGGCGGATTCGAACCGCCGACCAGAAGTATCCGCAGACTCACTACCCACCAAAGAGGAACGGAGGAGAACGGTGCGCGCGGTGTTGTCGGGATTTGAACCCGCCGGCCTCGTGTCGCCACGGACCGTTTCTACCAAAGAAGTAACCGCACGCTCACTGCCTCCGAAGATGAATTCCGGGAGAAACCAGGCGAAGTCCCCCTGGAGCCCTTTCCCGCCATTTGTTGTCACGCCCGGCGGGACGCTCGTTTTCGCAGCCGACGTTCGCACGCGGCACGGGGATGGTCGTTTTGGAGCGAAGTAACTTCACCTTCACTGCCCGGAAAACTGGTCGAGGAGGCTGGACTTGCACCAGCGCAGGCCGTGAAGCCGGCGCGTTTACAGCGCGCTGCCATTGCTGCTAGGCGACTCCTCGAAACTTGGTCGGCGAGACAGGACTTGCACCTGCATGGGCTCACGCCCGCGAGTTTCTGAGACTCGAGTGTATGCTAAATTTCACCACTCGCCGAAAGACTGGTCAGGTGGGCGGGACTTGCACCCGCTTCCCCGGCTTCACGGGCCGGTGCCCCGCTGACTGGGCCACGCACCTGATGAAAATGAAACCCCACCGCCCGCCGCGAAACCTCGGTTAGGTTTCGGCGTTCGCCTCGTCAGTCGCGACGGACGGTGGGGAAATTGGCTCTCCGGGCAGGAATCGCACCTGCGACATCCGGCTTAACAGGCCGACGTTCTGCATGCTGAACTACCGAAGAATGGTCGGGACAGTGAGACTCGCACTCACGTGATCTCGGTCCCAAGCCGAGTGCCTGACTTCTAGGCTACATCCCGAAAAAATGGATGCGGGTGTCGGGGTCGCACCGACCTCGCCCAGGCTTATGAGACCCGGCGGAACAACTGGTTCTACCCGCAGTGGGAAACTGGCACGTTCGGCAGGGGTCGCACCCACCCGCTCGGATTTGGAAACCAAGCAGTTCGCTGGAACTACGAACGTGTAAACTGGACACGACGGCGGGATTCGCATCCGCGAACCTCGGCTTTGCAGACCGGTCCCTTGAACTACTCGGGCACGTCGTGAAAAATTGAACTGCGGCTCAGGTCGCTCGGCGCCGGAAGACTTCTCCGACGTCCGCCCTCAGTGACCGCAGGTTGGAAAAGCGCCCTCGGACAACCTTACGTCATCCGTGGCGCTAAGTAAAAAATGACCCCGCGCGGCCGGCGTCGCCGTTTCGCATCGTGAAGATGCGCACCACGCGGGGTTTTGTTATCTGACATATCTGACTCTCTATAATCGCAAAAAAGAACACACACCGTCGCCCCTCTCGTCCGACAAGGAAGTCGGAAACGGTTTGGGCGGCCGCAGGATTTTATGCGGGCCTTGGCTGATTGTCTCTGGGCTCAGCGATGAAGCCGCTTGGGAATCTGGAAATACGAACGAACCGTCATGAGGCTCGGATTTCCGGAGGCAGGTCACACCCTGCGTGGGCACAAAAAACCCGCTTCCGGAAAAGGAGGCGGGCCGTGCTGGCTCGAAGACTACGATTAGTCCCCGGCGCTAGGCGGCACCGCATCCATCAAGGCGAAAATAACCGGGTCGGAACCCGAGTATGGTTTCTCCGCCTGCAATCGTCGGGATCGTTTCCATCCGCGACGCACACAACGACCACATGTCATGGTGGTCGGTATTTGAGCTTTTTAGGATGGAATTCACGGTGGACGAAAAGGACGAGGGTTTGTGTTGAAGCAGACAAACTTTAGCAGACCGCTCCAACGCTTGCCATGCCGAAGGACGCAGGATACCTGACCAATCAGTCATGTTTGAAAAACTCTTCTCCGAACGCGGCCTTTCCCTTGATCGCCTGCGCGTGCTCGTCGAGGTGCACGACGCCGGCAGCATCGCCCAGGCCGCGCCCGGCGACCCGATCCGCCAAAGCCAATACAGCCGCCAGCTCCGCGAACTCTCCGAATTCTTCGGCTGCGAGGTCGCCCGCCGCAAAGGCAAGCTACTCAAGCTCACGCCCGAAGGCGCGCGCCTCGCCGAACTCGCCCGCGCCCAGATGCGCGCGCTCGACGACTTTCGCGCCGAGTGCGCCGCCGACGCCATCGACTACACCCTCGCCGCCGGCGACAGCATCATCCACTGGCTCGTCATCCCGCGCCTCGGCGGCCTGCTCGCCTCCGCCCCCGGCCTGCGCTTCGCCACCACCAACCTCCGCACCAACGACATCGTGCAACAACTCGCCGACGGCCGCGTGGACTTCGGCATCATCCGCCGCGACGCCGTCGTCGCCGGCCTTAAGCATGCCTCGCTCGGCGTCTGGCACTACGCCCTCGTCGTCCCCACCGCCCTTATCGGCAAAAAAACCAAGCCCACGCCCGCCGAGGTGCTCGGCCGCCTGCCCATCGCGGCCCAGACCACCGACGGCCAGTTCGCCGAGCGCATGCGCCGCCTCACCCACAGTCTCGAAATCGAGCCGCGCCACGCCCTCGCCTGCCAGTCCTTCCCGCAAACCCTCGCGGCGGTGCGCTCCGGCGGCTTCGCGGCCGTGCTCCCCGTCCTCGCCACCACCGACCTCCCGCCCAAGAGCTTCGTCGAAATCGGCGGCGCGCCCCTGCGCGGCCTCAGCCGCGAACTCGTGCTCGCTTGGAATCCCCGCGTCGTCCGCGTCCGCCCCGCCGCCGCCAAGCTCCTCGGCAAACTCGAGTCCGCCTTCAAACTCTGATCCGTCGAACAACCGGGCTCGAGATAGGGCGGGACCGCCGGGCCCGCCGCGGTGCCTCTCCGCATCCCACGACTCTGCTTCGGCGCGCCCGGCGGTCGCGCCCTATCTTTTCAATCCCCGCCATCACGCATCCGCGCTCGCGAAAAAGCGCGCGCCGCGCAACATCTCCGCCCATGCCCCGCCGTTACCTCCTGGCCCTCGACCAAGGCACCACCTCCTCGCGCGCCATCGTCTTCGATCTCGCCGGCCGCCCCGTCGCCACCGCCCAGCGCGAATTCAAGCAACACTACCCGCAACCCGGCTGGGTCGAGCACGACCCCGCCGACCTCTGGAACACCCAACGCGACTGCGCCGCCGACGCCCTCGCCAACGCCGGCGCCACCGCCGCCGATCTCGCCGCCGTCGGCATCGCCAACCAGCGCGAAACCACCCTGCTCTGGAACCGCCGCACCGGAGCGCCCGTCCACCCCGCCATCGTCTGGCAGGATCGCCGCACCGCCGACGCCTGCGCCCGCCTGCGCGACGCCGGCCATGAGCCGCTCGTCACCGCCAAAACCGGCCTCCGCCTCGACCCATACTTCTCCGCCACCAAACTCGCCTGGCTGCTCGACCACGTGCCCGGCGCCCGCGCCGCCGCCGAGCGCGGCGAACTCGCCTTCGGCACCGTGGACACCTGGCTGCTCTGGAACCTCACCGCCGGCCGTATCCACGCTACCGATACATCGAACGCCTCGCGCACCCTCCTCCTCGATCTGCAAACCGGCGCGTGGGACGCCGATCTGCTCAAGCTCTTCAACATCCCCGCCTCCATCCTGCCCGAGATCCGCGACACCGCCGGCGACTTCGGCGTCGTCGCCGAAGGCCTGCCCGGCGCGGGCGCGCCCATCGCCGCCCTCGTCGGCGACCAGCAAGCCGCCCTCTTCGGCCAGGCCTGCCTCCAACCCGGCATGGCCAAGGCCACCTACGGCACCGGCGCGTTCCTCCTCCTCAACACCGGCGCGGACGTCGTGCGCTCCGAAAACGCCCTGCTCTCCACCGCCGCCTGGCGCATCGGCGGCAAAATCACCTACGCCCTCGAAGGCGCGGTCTTCGTCGCCGGCGCGGTCGTGCAATGGCTGCGCGACGAACTCCAGCTCGTCGCCAGCGCCGACGAACTCAACCAGCTAGCCGCCTCCGTGCCCGACAGCAACGGCGCCCTCCTCGTCCCCGCCTTCGTCGGCCTCGGCGCGCCCCACTGGGACCCCTACGCGCGCGGCGCGCTCGTGGGCCTCACCCGCGGAGTCAACCGCGCCCACCTCTGCCGAGCCGCCCTCGAATCCATCGCCCACCAAACCACCGAACTCCTCGCCGCTATGGAAAAAGACTCCGGCCTCGCCCTCGCCGAACTCCGTGTCGATGGCGGCGCGAGCCGCAGCGCCCCGCTCCTCCAAATCCAGGCCGACCTCCTCGGCCGCGCCGTGCTCCGCCCCACCGTCAGCGAGACCACCGCCCTCGGCGCCGCCGCCCTCGCCGGCATAGGCGCGGGTGCCATCGACGCGCAAACCTTCGCCGCCAACTGGACCCTCGACGTCCGCGTCGAACCCCAAATATCCCCCGCCGCCCGCACATTCCGCCTCGCCGAATGGACGCGCGCCGTGGATCGCAGTCGCGAATGGAAAGCCTCGGGCGACGATGCCGGAGCGCGAAGCACGTAGCCTGTATCGCCGGAGTGTGCCCGAAGTCGGTAGCTCGCTTCGTGAGAAGCGAGACTCCTCGAGCCGCTTACCAATTCTCCGCCAGTTCGAGCGCGAAGAATCCGGCCGCGTTACGGTGGCAGATATCCCGCACCAGCGCATCCAGCGCCGCCGCGTCATCGGGTATAAGCCCCGCCTCCACATCCTCGCCAAGAAGCTTGCAGAGAATGCGCCGGAAGTATTCGTGACGTGGATACGACAGGAAACTGCGCGAATCGGTGAGCATGCCCACGAAACGCGATAGCAGGCCGAGCGACGACAGCGCGTTGATCTGCCACTCCATGCCCTCCTTCTGGTCGAGGAACCACCAGCCGCTGCCGAACTGGATCTTCCCGGCCACGGAGCCGTCCTGGAAATTGCCGATCATCGTCGCGAAGACGTAGTTGTCGGCCGGGTTCAAGTTATAGAGCACGATCTTCGGCAGCGCGTTCTCGCGATCAAGCGTGTCGAGGTAGCGCGAGAGCGCGCGAGCCTGCGGGAAATCGCCGATACTATCCACGCCCGCGTCCGCGCCGAGGCGCTTGAGCAGGCGGCTGTTGTTGTTTCGCAGCGCGCCGAGGTGCAGCTGCTTCGTCCAACCGCGCTTCGCGTCGAGGCGCCCGAGGAACACCATCACATACCAGACCCACTTGGCGGTCTGCTCGGGCGTGGCGGCGCGACCACCGCGCGTCTGCGCGAAGATCGCCTGCGCCTCGGCCTCGGTGCAATCGACGTCGGGCAGATTTTCCAGGCCGTGGTCGGAGAGACGTCCGCCGAGCGAGTGGAAAAACGCGTGACGCTTGTCGAGCGCGGCGAGCAGAGCGGCAAGATCCGTAATCTGCGTCTCGGCGCGGGCGGCGAGCGCGTCGCACCAGCCGTTGAACACGGCGGGCGCGGCGACGGCCATGAGTTTGTCGGCGCGGTAGGTCGGGTAGACGCGGGTCTTCAGCCCGCTCTTCGCGATGCCGACGTGATGCTCCAGCGAGTCGGCCGGATCGTCGGTGGTGCACACGACCGTGACCTTGTTTGCGGTAAGGATGCCCTGCGTGCTGAACTCGGGCAGCGCCAGCTTGGCGTTGGCGAGTTCCCAGATCTTGGGCGCGTTGGCCTCATTGATGAGAAGATCGATGCCGAAGTAACGGCGTAGTTCGAGGTGCGACCAGTGGTGAAGCGGGTTGCGCACGAGCTGCGGCACGACGCGGCAGTAGGCGAGGAACTTGTCGTAGTCGGACGTGTTGCTCCCGGTGATGAGGTCCTCGTTCACGCCAGCCGAGCGCAGGGCGCGCCATTTGTAATGGTCGCCCGCGAGCCAGATCTGCGTAAGGTTCTCGAACTTCCGATCCGCCGCGATCTGATCGGGCGGCAAGTGACAGTGGTAGTCGTAGATCGGCTCCGCCTTGGCGACGTCGTGGTAGAGGCGACGCGCGGTCGCGGTGGTGAGCAGGAAATCGTCGTGAAGAAAGGCGGAGGACATGGCGGAGGAGTAAAAGGTGGGGACGGACCGCCGGCCGTCCGAGTTTGCGCTGTATGGCGGCGGGCCCGGCGGTCCCGCCTACCCTTAAACCTCAGCCGACGAGGTTCGCCTTGATGTAGTCGAAGCTATGCTTGATCGAGACGAAGGGATCGCCGGGGCAGACGTCCTGCTCGACGATGAACCATTCGCAGCAGCCGGCCTCGGCCGCCGCGATGATGCGCTTGAAATCGAGCGTGCCCGCACCGACCTCGCAGTAGGTGCTCTCGCCGCCCGGATTCACCTTGTAATCCTTGAGGTGGATGAAGGGCGTGCGGCCGGCCACGCGCTTGACCCACTCGACCACGTCGCCGCCGCCGCGCTGCACCCAGAAGGTGTCGAGCTCGGCCACGATGTTCTCGGGCGAGGTCTCGTCATACACGCGCTCCAAGAAGGTCTTCCCGCCGGCGGGACGGTAGAATTCGTTGGCGTGATTGTGATAGCCGAGCTTCATGCCGGCGGCGCGGAACTTCGCGCCCGCGATGTCGAGCTTCCTGATGAGCGTGTCCACGTGCTCGGGGTTGTCGAAGTCGACGCCTGCGGGATACGGGTAGGCGGTAAGCTTCGTATCCAAAGCTTGGAGACGCGCGATGACGGCGTCGGTCTCGTCGAGGATTTTCGCGCCATTTTCGTGCGTGGCGCAGATGGTCAGGCCCTCGGCCTTGCACATGGCGACGAGTTCGGCCTCGGGAATCGGGCCGACGCCGCTGACCTGCACGGCGGTGTAGCCGATCTCGCGCACCTTCTTCATGGAAGCGGCGAAGTCCTCGGCGGTTTTGCAATAATCACGAAGCGTGTAGAGCTGGATGGCGACTTGGGAGAGTTTCATGGGGGGGAGTTTTTTGAACCACTAATGGACACTGATGATCACTCATTTCGGAGGATCGGATTAGTGACCATTAGTGACGATTGGTGGTTAAATTCAGTCGGTTCACTTGCCGAAGGATTTGCTGAAATCGACCGGAGCGGCGGCGACGACCTTCTTCTTTTTGCCCTTCTTGGCGGACTCGGCGATCTTCGCCTTAAGCAGGCGCTCATACTTTTTGCCGTCGATGGGAAGCGTCACGGGCTTCTGCGTCCAGGCCGAGAGCAGCATGGAGTTCGCAAGTTCCACCGAGTGGATACCCTCGGGCGCGGGGGCAACCAACTGGGCGCCGTCGAGGATGGCGTCGGTGAAGTTTTGCAGCACCTCGTTGTGCTGGCCGCCGTGGCCGGCGGCGGGGATGGAGACATCCCAAGTCGCGGGGCGGCCGAAGGACTCGGTGGTGGTGCGGGAAAACTCGCCCATCTCCTGCTCGTTGCGAGTGTAGGTGATCTTGTCGTCCTCATAGACGAGCTTGCCGCGCTCGGCGGTGATTTCGAGGCGGTTGGTGCCGGGGGCTTCTCCGGTGGATGTGATGAACACACCGGTCGCGCCGTTTTTGAAGGTCATGGTCGCGGTCACGTCGTCCTCGACCTCGATATCGTGGTATTTGCCGAATTGGCAATTGGCCGAGAGCGTCACGGGCATGCCGAACATCCACTGGAAGAGGTCGAGGTTGTGCGGGCACTGGTTGAGCAACACGCCACCGCCCTCGCCGCTCCAGGTCGCGCGCCAGCCGCCGGAGGCGTAGTAGGCGTGGGTGCGAAACCAGTTGGTGATGATCCAGTTCACCCGGCGAATCTCGCCGAGTTCGCCGCTCCGGATGAGCGCACGAATTTTCTGATAATAGTGATCGGTGCGTTGATTGAACATCGCGGCGAAGACCTGCTTCTTCTCCCGGCTCTTGTAGGCGGCGATCAGGCGCTCGCAGTCCGCGCGATGCACCGAGATCGGTTTCTCCACCATCACGTGCAAACCGGCCTTCAACGAGGCAATACCGATCATGGTGTGGTCGTAGTGGGGCGTGGCGATGAGAATGGCGTCGATGAGACCGGAGGCCATCATCTCGTCGGCGGTCTTGAAACCCTTCACCTGCGGCACGCGGGCAAGTTTGGCGGGGTCGAGATCGGCCACCGCGCCGAGTTCCAGACGATTGACCTTACCGGCCAGAATTTGTTGGGCGTGGGAGTGGCCCATGTTGCCGAGGCCTACGATACCGATGCGGACTTTTTTCATAGTGGGGAGGAGGAGCGAAAATGAAGACGCTAAAAGTCCCTCTGAAGCTCGCGAAGTCGCTTGCCTGCAAACTGTCTCAGTCGCTTGCTCCCGAATCTGCTTTCGCCCCCATGCAAGAAGCTCGAGTCACCCTTAAACAAGTCGCCATCCAAGCCGGTGTGCATGTCTCCACCGCTTGGCGTGCGCTCAAAAACGACACCTACGTCGAGGCCGCGAAACGGGCTCGTATCCGCGCCATCGCGAAAGAGCTGGGCTACGCGCCGGACCCCATGCTGACCGCGCTGAGCAACTACCGTCGCAAGCAGGCGCCGGTGGCCTTTCAATCTACCCTAGCGTGGATAAATAATTTTCCCGTGCGCGACGAGGGACGCACTTTGGTAAACATAGCCGGGTATCACGAGGGAGCGCTGCGTTTCGCCACCCAGATGGGTTTTAAACTGGAAGAATTTTGGCTGGCTGAACCAGGTATGTCCGCGAAACGCGCGCGCGAGGTGCTGCTGGCGCGCGGCATCCGCGGGCTGGTGTTTCCTCCCCAACCGTTGTCGGGCACCGAGCTCGCGCTCGACGTGGAACCCTTCGCCAGCGTCACCATAGGATATTCCTTGGCGGCACCCCGGCTGCACGTGGTGGCCGGGCACCAGCACAATGCCACGCTCCGGACCCTGCGTGAACTCGCCAAACTTGGCCATACCCGCATCGGCATGGTCGCCGCCATCGAAACACTACGCCGCGCCAACCACAGCTTCGAGTCCCCATATCACTTTTTTCAGGCAGTTCAGGACGAGGCTCAACGCGTGCCACTCTTCGCCATCCCCGGTCGCGACGAACCGCGCAACGTCGCCGGCGCGCGCGACGCCTTCATCGCTTGGCACAAACGCCACCGCCCCACCGCCATCGTAAGCCACGTGAGCGAAGTGCGCGGCTGGCTCGAAGCCGCAGGCCGCCCCGTCCCCGGAGATGTCTCGCTCGCCACTCTCTCGCGCGTCTTTGACCGCGACTGGTCGGGCATCGACCAGCAGGAGGTCGAGATCGGTCGCCGCGCCTTGGAGCTGCTGGTGAGCCTCTTCCAAAGCGGCGAACGCGGCACCCCGGCTACGCCGCTGCGCCTCCTGGTGGAAGGCCGCTGGATCGAAGGCGAAACCACCCGCCGCATCGGCCCCCCCGCCGAGGAACTGCTAACACGCTTGAGTTGAACCGGCTCACCCCAGCCTCAAGCGATCCTCACGAGTCCTCGCCACCCACCTAGGACACAAAAGAACCCCGCTCGCGATAAGCGAAAGCGGGGTTTGGAAAATGGTGGCAAGACCCGGAATCGAACC
>DAIPIP010000217.1:0-4241 GCA_036770725.1 Opitutaceae bacterium | reverse complement strand
ACGCCGCGGATGCCGCGCGCGCGCAGGATGCGGTTGAGCCTTTCGCCGTAGAGCGTGGGGTCGTGCAGCCAGAACTCGTCGAGCGCGTAGCCGTGCAACGCGGCGCGACGGCGACACCCCGCCACGTAGGCGGGCACCGTGGGGTGACGGGTAAAGGCGCGCGGGTCGAGGTTGGCGTTGAGCAGCGCGAAGGTGCGCCGGTAGCCGGCGGGGTGCGCCTTGCGCAACTCGGTCATGAGTTGCGAAACGACGGGGTTTTTCGCGTAGCCGAGCTCGCGGGCGATTTTTTCGATGCGCCGACGCGTGCCGTTCGGGATCTGCGGGTCGTGGCGCAGGGCGAGCGACACGGTGTTTTTCGACACGCCCGCGCGCTCCGCGATGGTGGACATGGTGACCTTCGGCATGGGTTTTACTTTACTGTCAAGTGACGCGCCGGTTTACCAGCAACATCGGCCTCGGCAGCTTGCGCCTTTCCTTATCCCACCATGTTTACCCTCGGCATTGATTACGGAACAAACTCGGTTCGCGCGCTGGTCGTGCGCTGCAAAGACGGCGCGGAGCTCGGCACCGCCATCGTCAATTATCCCAGCGGCCACCAAGGCGTGCTGCTTGATCCCAAGGATCACAACCTCGCCCGCCAAAACCCCGCCGACCACCTGCTCGGCTTGGAGAAATCCATCAAGGGCGCGCTGGCGCAGGCGAAGAAAACCAAGGGTTTCGACGCCCGCCTCGTCGTCGGTCTCGGCGTGGACACCACGGGCTCGAGCCCCATCCCGGTCGATTCCACGAACACCCCGCTCGCGTTGCAAAAGAAGTGGGCGGGCAACCTCGCCGCGCATTGCTGGCTTTGGAAGGACCACACCAGCGTGAAGGAGGCGGCCGAGATCACCGCCCTCGCCGCCAAGATCCGCCCGCAATACATCGCCAAGTGCGGCAACACCTACTCGTCCGAGTGGTTCTGGTCCAAGATTCTCCACTGCAAGCGCACCGCGCCCGCCGTTTTCAAGGCGGCCTATTCCTGGGTCGAGCTGGCCGACTGGATTCCCTCCGTGCTCGCCGGCGTGAAAGATCCGACCGCCGTGAAGCGCGGCGTGTGCTGCGCCGGCCACAAGGCGCTCTACGCCGAGGATTGGGGCGGCCTGCCCGACAAGGAGTTCCTCGCCGCGCTCGACCCCGCGCTCGCCGACCTGCGCGACCGCCTGTATTCAAAAGCCTATGACGCCACCGAGTCCGCCGGCACGCTCTGCGCCGAGTGGGCGAAGAAGCTCGGCCTGCCCGCCGGCATTCCCATCGCCATCGGCGAGATGGACGTCCACTACGGCGCCATCGGCAGCGGCGTCTGCGAGGGCACGCTGGTCAAGGTCATCGGCACCTCCACCTGCGATTGCGGCGTGGTCTCGGCCGACAAAACCGTCGCCGACATCCCCGGCATCTGCGGCATCGTGAAGGGCGCCATCCTGCCCGGTTACTACGGCCTCGAAGCCGGCCAGTCCGCCGTCGGCGACATCTTTAAATGGTTCGTCGAGGGCGTGCTCGGCGACGTGAAGCTCCACGCCAAGCTCACCGCCGAGGCGGCCAAGCTGAAGCCCGGCCAATCCGGCCTGCTCTCGCTGGATTGGAACAACGGCAACCGCACCATCCTCGTGGACCAGCGGCTCACCGGCCTCACCCTCGGCACCACGCTCTACTCGACGAAAGCCGAGCTCTACCGCGCGCTCATCGAGGCCACCGCCTTTGGCGCGCGCGCCATCATCGAGCGTTTTAAGGAATACGGCGTGCCCATCGACCGCGTGGTCTGCGCCGGCGGCATCGCGGAGAAAAATCCTCTGCTCATGCAAATCTACGCCGACGTCACCGGCTGCACGATGCTCGTCGCCGGTTCCTCGCAGGCTTGCGCGCTCGGCTCGGCGATTTCCGCCGCCGTGCTCGCCGGGGCGCATCCCGACTTCGCCACCGCGCAGAAGAAGATGACCCGCCTGAAGAAGGTCGCCTACCGCCCCAAGGCCGCGAACCGCAAAATCTACGACCAGCTCTACGCGTTGTATCGACAACTCCATGACAGCTTCGGCGGCGTAAATAAATCCGCCGATCTCTCCCGCGTCATGAAAGACCTGCTCGATATCAAGGCGGCGCAGTCGCGATGATTTTTAAACCACGGAGGGCACGGAGAACACGAAGAAGAAAACCAGGGGCGTCACGCCCCTCTCGGTTCTCTTCCGCGCTCCGTGTCCTTCGTGCTCTCCGTGGTTAAATTCTAAATTTCCCTCCCATGTCCCTCGTCAACCTCGCCACTCCCTCCATCTGGTTCGTCTGCGGTTCGCAGCACCTCTACGGCCCCGGCCCGCTCAAGCAGGTCGCCGCCAACGCCCAGGCCGTCGTGGACGGTCTCGTCAAATCGAAGCGCCTCCCGCTTCCGCTCACCTTCAAGGCCCTCCTCACCACGCCCGAGGAAATCTCCAAGGTCTGCATCGAGGCCAACTCCGACGCCAACTGTGCCGGCCTCGTGCTGTGGATGCACACCTTCTCGCCATCCAAAATGTGGATACGCGGCCTCACCACGCTCAAGAAGCCGTTCCTCCACCTGCACACCCAGTTCAATCGCGACCTGCCGTGGTCGTCGATCGACATGGATTTCATGAACCTCAACCAGGCCGCCCACGGCGACCGCGAGGCCGGCTTCATCCACACCCGCCTCCGCCTCGGCCGCAAGGTCGTGGTCGGCCACTGGTCCGACTCCGAGGTGCAGGATCGCATCGCCGCCTGGATGCGCGCCACCCACGCCTGGCACGACTGGCAGGGCGCGAAGTTCGCCCGCTTCGGCGACAACATGCGCTACGTCGCCGTGACCGAGGGCGACAAGGTCGCCTCCGAGATCAAGTTCGGCTTCGAGGTCAACGGCTACGGCGTCGGCGATCTCGTCGCGCAGGTGAACGCCATTTCCGACAAGACCATCAACACCCTCTGCGCCGACTACGAAAAGGCCTACGCCGTCGCGCCCGAACTACGCAAGGGCGGCAAGCGCCACGACGAACTCCGCTACAGCGCGCGCCTCGAACTCGGCCTCTCCGCCTTCCTGGAAACCGTCGGCGCGAAGGGTTTTACCGACACCTTCGAGGATCTTCACGGGCTGCGCCAGCTCCCCGGCATGGCCACGCAACGTCTCATGGCGGCCGGCTACGGCTTCGGCGGCGAAGGCGATTGGAAGACCGCCGCGCTCGTCCGCGCGATGAAGGTCATGGGTCACGGCCTGCCCGGCGGCACGTCCTTCATGGAGGACTACACCTACCACCTCTCGCCCCAGGGCCACCAGGTGCTCGGCGCGCACATGCTCGAAATCTGCCCGACCATCGCGGTCGGCAAACCCAAGGTCGAAATCCATCCGCTCGGCATCGGCGGTAAGGAGGATCCGGTTCGCTTCGTGTTCGACGCGCCCTCCGGCGAAGCGCTTAACGCCTCGCTCGTTCACCTGGGCAACCGTTTCCGCCTGCTCATCAACGAGGTCGTCGCGGTCAAGGTTCCCAAGATGCCCAAGCTCCCCGTCGCCCGCGCGGTCTGGGAGTGCAAGCCCGACTTCAAGACCGCCTGCGCGGCGTGGATTTATGCAGGCGGCGCGCATCACACCGGTTACAGCTACGCGGTCACGAGCGAGATGCTCGAGGATTTCGCCACCATCGCCGGCATCGAGACCGTCCACATCAACGCCGACACGCGCCTGCCCCAGCTCAAGCAGGACCTCCGCAACAACGAGGTGTTCTACCATCTCGAAAACGGCTTCCGCGCCTGATCCCGGAGTAGGCCACAGAGAACACAGAGCCCAGACACAGAGGGCACAGAGCCGATCTCTTTATAATTCCGATTCCGAACTCTGTGTTCTCTGTGTCCGAGCTCCGTGTCCTCTGTGACTAAAAATCAGTTCCTCCCTTCCCCCATGTTTACCGAACTCAAACGCGAGGCCTACGAGGCCAACGTCGCGCTCCCGCGCCACGGCCTCATCAACCTCACCTTTGGTAACGCCTCCGCCATCGACCGCGCCCTCGGCGTTTTTGCGATCAAGCCCTCGGGCGTCGATTACGCCGACCTGAAGCCCGCCGACATGGTGATCATCGACCTTGACGGAAAACAGGTCGAAGGCGCGATGCGCCCGTCCTCCGACACGCCCACGCACCGCCGCCTATTTCTCGCCTTTCCGGAGATCGGCGGCGTGGTCCACACGCACTCGTCGCACGCCACCGCGTTCGCGC
>DAIPIP010000216.1:0-4252 GCA_036770725.1 Opitutaceae bacterium | reverse complement strand
TGTCTTATTCTCACTCTCACGAGCGGGCAGATGCTGGTAGGCGCGGAGCCCCGGGCGGGCATCGCGCTCTTCACGGTGGCGATCTTGCTCAGCCTGACGACGGGCGAGCTGCTCGCGGCGGCGATTGGGCGCGAGGTGCCCGCGCCGAGCGGGACGCCGGCGGCATCGACCGGGTGGTGGCTGCTCTTGGCGGGCGCGACGCTAGTTGCGGCGGTGAGTTTTCCGTTTTTGCGCATCAGCGACTGGCTGCTCGCGGATCGCGACTACGGCATCGTGACGCTGGGGGCGACTTTGTTTCGCGAGGGCAGCTGGCTGACGGCGGTGATCGCGTGGGCGTTTTTGGTGGCGACGCCCATGCTGCATTGGGCGGCGAGCTTGCGCTGGTGGTTGCGCGCGCGGCGGGGGATGGATGCGGCGGATTTGTGGGCGCGGCGCAAGGCGTATGCGCGCTGGAGCATGCTCGATGTGTTCGGGTTGGCGCTGGCGATCTTCATCGTGGAGGGCGATTACCTGATGCGCACGGAAGTGCGCTGGGGCGCGTTGTTGCTGGTGGCGGCGCTGGCCTTGAGGCAGGCATTTGACTGGGCGCTTGACCGGTCGGCGGTGGCGCGGACGGGCGAGTGATCGCGCCCCGGTGTTCGCCTGTATTTTCGCCGGATGGGCCCGCATCGATCCCGGCGGTGAGAGAGCGGCGCATGCTGCCACCCCAAAGCCTCGATGGGCGGTTGTAGCGTTGGCGCCGAACCTGATGTTTGTAATACGAACATTGGTGTTTGGAGCGTTTTGGTTTGTTTTTCCGCGTTTGCCCCGCGCGGGCGCGGGCGTTGGGCTGTGCGGTTTAAGCCATGTCGTCCTCCGCCCAAGCCGCCTCCCCCATTCCCAACGTCCTCGCCGAGCGTTACGCCTCGCCCCTGATCAAGGACATCTGGTCGCCCACCGGCCGCATCGCGATCGAGCGCGATTACTGGATCGCGGTCATGAAGGCCCAGCGCGAACTCGGCCTCGCCATCCCGGCCAAGGCCATCGCGGCCTACGAGAAGGTTAAGAGCCAGATCGACCTCGCCGACATCGACGCCCGCGAGCGCGTCACCCTCCACGACGTCAAGGCACGTATCGAGGCATTCAACGCCCTCTCCGGTCACGAGTGTATCCACCTGGGCCTTACGTCGCGCGATCTCACCGAGAACGTGGAACAACTCCAGGTCGCCCGCTCGCTCGGTGTCGTGCGCATGAAGTCCGCCGCCGCGCTGCACAAGCTCGCCACCCGTGCCAAGACCTACCGCACGCTTTTGCTCACCGGTCGCACCCACAACGTGCCCGCCCAGCCGACCACGCTCGGCAAGCGCTTTGCCATGTTCGGCGAAGAGATTCTCGCCGCGCACACTCGCATCACCGAGCTGGCGACGCGTTATCCGGTGCGCGGCCTCAAGGGAGCGGTCGGCACGCAGCTCGACCAGTTCACCCTTTTTGACGGCGACGCGGGCAAGGTCGTCAAACTCGAGGCCGGCATCGTCAAGCACCTCGGCTTTGGCGGCGCACTCGGCGCGGTCGGCCAGGTTTATCCGCGCTCGCTCGACTTCGAGGTCGTGTCGGCGCTGCACCAGCTCGGCGCGGGCGCGGCCAGCTTCGCCACCACGCTGCGCCTCATGGCCGGCCAGGGCCTGCTCACCGAAGGTTTCCAAAAGGGCCAGGTCGGCTCCTCCGCCATGCCGCACAAGGTCAACGCCCGCAACTGCGAGCGCATTTGCGGCTTCTCCACCATTCTTTCCGGCTACGTCGCCATGACCGGCGCGCTTGCCGGCCACCAGTGGAACGAGGGTGACGTCTCGTGCTCGGTCGTGCGGCGCGTGGCGCTGCCGGACGCCTTCTTCGCCATCGACGGCCTGTTGGAGACCCTGCTCGCGGTGCTCAACCAGATGGATGTTTTCGAAGCGGCCATCGCGGCTGAGAACCAGCGCCAGCTGCCCTTCCTCGCGACCACCACGATTCTCATGGAAGCGGTGAAGGCGGGCGTGGGTCGCGAAACCGCCCACCTCGCCATCAAGGAAAACGCCCTCGCCGCCGCCAAGGCCATCCGCACCGGCGAAGGGGAAAGCGACCTCGTGCGCCTGCTCGCCGCCAACGCCCGCCTCGGCCTGCCGGAGAAAAAGCTCCGCGCGCTGCTCTCCGACGGAAAACGTTTCGTCGGAGCCGCTCCGCAACAAGTGGACGCTTTTGCGCGCGCCGTTGCCGCTTTGGTGAAGAAGCTTCCTGCCGCCGCCGGTTACGAGCCGGGTAAATTACTCTGATTCATTTTTCCAACTTCCCATGAAAACGTCCAACCTGACTGCGTGTTTAGTTGTCGCCCTGATCGCCATCGGAGTAACCGGATGCACCACCCCGCCCCCGCCCGCCACTCCTCCGCCTGAACCCGTTTTCGAGGCGCCAAAACCTGAACCTGAGCCCGAGCTTCCGCCGGGCGTCAAGGTTTCGCCTCCGCAAACGGGCGACTTCACGGTCGCTTTTGAACAAAGCCGCTCGGGGGAGCGCACGTTCCCAATCAACCAGATCGGAGCCAGTCTCGCGTTCACCTCCAATCTCCGCATGCCCCGGCTCGAGGCCGTCGAGATCAGCGAGGATGGATTTCAACTTCGCGTGCGTTTTCGTAACGCCGTGGACGAGCCCTTGGTGGTTTCGATGGTGTGCGTGTTTGAGGGCGACAAGCGCGCCCGCCAGGTCATTCGCTCCCTTCAGTTTCCGGTAAACACGTTTCGCGACATCACCTTGGATCTGTCAGGCGACCCCACGCGGAAAATCAGCATCCGTGCCAACGCCGTGCCGGCATCGGTGGTGCGCGCCGCGCCCTGAGCGTTCCACACTTGCCGTGCTCCGTTGGTCATTCGCGCTGGCGCACGGGGAAATTTGAGTTTGCCACTCGCGCGCGCCGCTCGGCACGCTGACCTTTCTCGTTTTCAGTTCACTCAGCCTTTAACCAAACATACAGCCATGTCCGAAGATCTCGTAGGTAATGTCCTTGTCGGCCAGTCCGGCGGCCCCACCGCAGTCATCAATGCCTCCCTCGCGGGCGTCATCACCGAGGCCCTCAACCACCCCGACATCGAAGAGATTTACGGCTGCTTGAACGGCGTGCTCGGCATCCTCAACGAGGAACTCATCGACCTCGCGGCCGAGTCTCAACAGACCATTCGCGGGCTCAAATTCACCCCCGGCGCAGCCCTCGGCACCTGCCGTTACAAGCTCAAGAAACAAGCCGACTTCGACCGCGTGCTCGAGGTATTCAAAGCCCACAACATCCGCTACTTCTTCTACGCCGGCGGCAACGATTCCCAAGACACCGCCGACAAAATCTCCAAGCTCGCCCAGCAACAGGGCTACGCGCTTCGCGTGATCGGCATCCCGAAGACCATCGACAACGATCTCGTCTCCACCGACCACACCCCCGGCTACGGCTCCGTCATCAAGTATATTTCGACCACCATCCGCGAGATCGCCTGCGACAACGCCGCCATGGGCCAGCACGACCTCGTGCAAATCGTCGAGGTCATGGGCCGCAACGCCGGCTGGATCGCCGCCGGCGCCGCCCTCGCCAAGCGCCGCGACCACCCGCACGACGCCCCGCATCTGATCTACCTCCCCGAGATCGCCTTCAGCACCGAGAAATTCGTCGCCGATGTGCAACGCGTTCTCAAGCGCGAGAAATTCTGCCTTATCGTCGTCGGCGAAGGCCTCGTCGATGCCGACGGCAATTACGTCGCCGCCGAAGACAAGATCGACGCCTTCGGCCACGCCCAGCTCGGCGGCGCAGGGGACTACCTCCAGTCCCTCGTTGAGCAGAATCTCCCCGGCATCAAGTGCCGCACGGTGAAGTTCGGCATGGCCCAGCGCGCCGCCGCCCACGTCGGCTCCAAGACCGACGCCGATGAAGCCGAACTGGCCGGCAAGATGGCCGTCAAGGCCGCCATCCGCGGCGAGACCGACAAGATGGTGACCCTGCTTCGCGGCGACGCCGACCATTACACCGTCGAGACCGGCCTCGCGCCCCTCTCCGACATCGCCAACGGCGTGAAGAAGCTGCCCCGCGAGTGGATCAACGAGGACGGAGTCTCCATGAACCACCAGTTCATCCGCTACGCCACCCCGCTCATCCAAGGCGAAACCCAGGTCACGTTCGAGCACGGCTTGCCCTCCTTCGCCAAGCTCGACAAGGTGACGGTGGACAAGCAGCTCCCCGCCTACGAAATCTGAGCCGCGC
>DAIPIP010000045.1:0-18234 GCA_036770725.1 Opitutaceae bacterium | reverse complement strand
GCAAGACATGCACGGCATCTTCGGCATGGGCGAAAAAAAGCGCGAGGAGTTCGCCACCACCTTCGCGAGCTTCATCGAGCAGTTCCTCGAAACCAACCCGCGCCAGTCGTTCAACGACTGAGCACGGCGAACGCGTGTCGGCACTCGCCGTGCATTTCGCGAGCGGAAGCGGTTGCAGCCCTTGCGATTTGCACGACCGCACCCGACCCCAAATTCGTGACATGCTCACTTAACCATTTCAGTGAAACAACATGCGTAATCACGGTCTGCTCTGGCACGCATTGAGCAACTCTTGCTGCGCAACGCGTCCTTCGAACGCGCCCACATCACAATCACCCTCCAATCCATGAAGACCCGCCAAACCCTCCGCCATCTTGTCCCCGCCTCCGTCACCGCCCTCTTGCTGACCACACTCGTCGGCTGCGCGGATCGCAACGTTCCCACCGAACCCGCGCCCCCTGCCGAGCCGGCCGCAAAATCCACCGCCGCCGACGCGTGGGATAAAACCAAGGATGCCGCCAAGGACACCTACGACAATGTCAAGGACGCCACCACGAGCGCCGTCGGCAAGCTCGAGCGCGCCACCTACGATGAGCGCATGGCCATCAAGGCCAACCTCACTGAAGCCGGGGCCAAACTCGACGCCAAGATCTCCGAGTGGCGCAACGACGGCAAAACCGTGACACCGGAAACCGAGTCCAAAATCGCAACCGCCAAGGCCGAGTTCAACGAAGCCCTCGACGAACTCGGCGAAGCCACCGCCTCCGGCTGGGAAGCCGCCAAGGCCAAGACCGCCGCCGCGTGGGTGAAGCTCAAGGCCGCCTACGACGACGCCAAGGCCAACTGATCCCGACCGGGAAATTTTGGTTGGTTATCATTAGAAACAAAACGGGGCGGACCGATGCCGGTTCGCCCCGTTTTGTTTTTCGGAGGCCGCCCCCGGCCTCACTTCGCCGGCATCGCCCAGTCCGGCACCACGCCAAACTCGACCCCGAAAACCCAGCCGCCGAGCAGCCACACCACGCCGAGCAGCAGCGGCACTAGCGCGATGTTCAGCCACATGCCCGCCTTCGCCATCTGCGGCAGCGTGATGCGCCCGCTGCCGAACACGATGGCGTTGGGCGGCGTGCCCACCGGCATCATGTAGGAGCAGCTCGCCGCCAACGCGGCCGGCACGAGAAACAGCAGCGGATCTTGCCCGAGACTCAAAGCCAGCGCCGCCGCGATGGGCAAAAAGGTCGCCGCCGTGGCCGTGTTGCTCGTCAGTTCCGTCAACATCAGGATGCCGAAACACACCACCGCGAGCGTGAGCAAAACCGGAACGCCTTCCAACCCGCCGCACAGCTCGCCGAGATAACGCGAGAGACCATGTTTCTCGATGACACCGGCGAGACTGAGACCGCCGCCGAAAAGCAGCAGCACGTCCCAAGGCACGTGCTTCGCCGTGTCCCAACCAAGCACGAACTCGCCTTTCTTGGCGTTCACCGGAATCGCGAACAACACCAACGCTCCCGCCATCGCGATCAAGGTGTCCGTGATGCCCGGCACGAGCTTCGCCAGCCACGGCTGCGTGATCCAGCACAGCGCCGTCAGCCCGAACACCACCGCCACGATGGTCTCGCCGCGCGAGAAACCGCCCAGCTTACCGCGCTCCGCCGCCAGCAACTCCGCCATGCCCGGCACCGGTTCGCCGCCCAGCCGGAACGACACCTTGGTGAGCACCAGATAAACCACCGGCAGCGCGATCAACACCACCGGCACGCCGATCAGCATCCATTGCCCGAAGCCGATGCGAAACCCGTAAACCTTCTCCACATAACCCGCGAGCAACGCGTTCGGCGGCGTGCCGATGAGCGTGCCCATGCCGCCCGTCGTCGCACCGTAGGCCACCGCCAACAGCAACGCCGTCGAGAAGGCTTTCCAGCGCACGCTCGCCTGTTCCTCCGCCGGTGCCAGCTGCGCCACCGAGAGCGCGATGGGCAACATCATCAACGCCGTCGCCGTGTTGCTCACCCACATGCTGAGCAACGCCGAGGTGAGCAAAAATCCGCCCACGATATGCGTCGGCCGCGTGCCCAACGCGCCGATGAGATTCAAGGCCACGCGCCGGTGCAGGTTCCAACGCTGCATCGCCGAGGCGATGAGGAAGCCGCCGAGAAAAAGATAGATGATCGGATTCGCATACGGCGCCGCCGCGTCCCGACCATTCGCCAGTCCGAGCAAGGGAAACAACACCAGCGGCAACAAGGCCGTCGCCGGAATCGGGATCGATTCGCTGATCCAAAACACCGCCAGCAACAGCGCCACGCCCGCCGTGCGCCAGCCCTCCACGCTAAGCCCATCGGGCGGCGGGAGCACGAGCGTCGCGATCAGCAACGCAGGCCCGATGATCCAACCCGACCACTGCCGAAGTCCGTAATGCGAAGGCTCCTTCACCGCCTCTTTGATGGCGGGACCGGCGTGATGCCAAGGGCATGCTCATAATGGGGTAATCGCACACCGTGGACAATGTCGCCCTCGCCGTCGAGTGCCACCCCGAGTCGCGGCGATGGGCGTCCGCCCGTTCCAAATCGGCGACACATTTGCCCGCGCATCTTGCCCGCCCTGTCGCTCCGCGCCTTGGTTAGCGAGTCCATGTCTTTTCTCCGCCGCGTCTCCGCCTATCTGTTTCGTTATCCTTGGCTCTTCGCCTTCACCATCGCGCTCGCGGTAAGCAGCACGGTTTTCCTCATCGCCGTCCCGCGCGTCATCCAGTGGATCATCGACGACGTCGTCGCCCCCGGTCGCCGCGATCTTCTGCTCGCCGGCGTGCTCGTGCTCACCGGGTGCTATCTTCTGCGCGATGTATTCAACGGCCTTCGCATTCGCGTGAACAACCGTCTTGAGCAAAAGGTCCTGCTCGATCTGCGAACCGAACTCCACGCCAAGCTGCTCGATCTGCCCGTCACCTACTACGATCAACGCCAGTCCGGAGAGATCGCCTCGCGCGTCACCGAGGATGTGCAAAACGTCGAGCGCGTCGTGCTCGACGGCACCGAACAAGGCACCGTCAGCCTGCTCACCATTCTCGGCATCTCGACCTTGTTGTTCATCCAGCAACCCTTGCTCGCCGCGCTCACCATCGCCCCGCTTCCGCTGCTCATCTGGCTCGGTCGCGTCCACTTCCGCGCCGGCCGCAAACTTTGGCGCGAGGTTCGCGAAGCCTCCGGCGACATGAACGCGCTGCTCATCGAGGACATTCAGGGCAACCGCCTGATCAGCTCCTTCGCCCTCAAGGAGCGCGAGCGAAACCGTTTCCACGCCGCCGCCGGCCGCGTCGGCCAGGCCACCCTCCGCGCCATGTATCGCTGGTCCCTGCACGGTCCCGGCACCAACTTCATCTCCAGCCTCGGCGCAGTCGCGGTGCTCGGAGTCGGCGGACTTTTTCTCATCGACGGTCGCCTTACCATCGGCGGCTTCGTCGCTTTCTTCGCCTACTGCTCGCTGCTCTATCAACCGGTCTCCCAGCTCAACAACCTCAACAATCTCTTCGCCTCCGCCCGCGCCTCCAGCGACCGCGTCTTCGAGATTCTCGACCACCCCGTCACCATCGCCTCGCCCGCCACCCCGCGCCCGTTTCCCGTCGGCGTGCCCGCCGTGCGCTTCGAAACCGTCACCCACGCCTACCCGAATCGCCCGCCCGTCCTCGCCGACTTCACCCTCACCTTGCCGGCCGGCAAGGTCACCGCCCTGGTCGGCCACACCGGCGCGGGCAAGAGCACCGTCGCGAATCTGCTGCTCCGCTACTACGACGTCACCGCCGGACGCGTTCTGGTCGGCGACACCGACGTGCGCGAGTTCGACCTCGAAACGCTGCGCCAAAACATCGGCTTCGTCGCCCAGGAACCGTTCTTGTTCAACGGCACCATCGCCGAAAATCTTCGCCTCGCACGCCCCTCCGCCAGCGACGGCGACATCGACACCGCCCTGCGCGCCGCCGCCGCCTGGGACTTCGTGCAACATCTGCCCGACACCCTCGACACCAAGGTCGGCGAGCGTGGCATCCGCCTTTCCCAAGGCGAAAAACAACGCCTCACCATCGCGCGCGTCATTCTGAAAAACCCGCCCGTCGTCGTGCTCGACGAGGCCACCGCCAGCGTCGATACGCTCACCGAGGCCGCCATCCAATCCGCCATCGAGACGCTCGTCGCCGATCGCACCACGCTCGTCATCGCGCATCGGCTTTCGACCATCCGTCGCGCCGACCAGATCGTTGTCCTCGACCACGGTCGCATCCTCGAATGCGGCTCGCACGCCGAGCTGCTCGCGCGCGGCGGCCGCTACGCCCAACTCTGGAACTCCCAAAGCACCACCGCCGGCGGAGGTTTCGACGCCCCGGAAGCCACCATGATCGCTTCGTAAACACCACCAACCTTCGGTCCCGCCCGGCGCGCATCATGCTTGGCCGCGCACATGAACCTTCTCCGTCGCCTGCTCTCCCCTCTGCTCGTTCTCCTTTCCGCCGCCGATCTCGCCGCCACCGAGATCACCGTGCATGAGGGTAATTTGAAAGGCGCGCCCTACACCGTCGCCGCTCCCGTCGATTGGAAGGGCGGACCGGTCTTTTTCCACGTCAACGGCTGGCGCCCGGACGACGCGCCCCACCTCGCCGACCTCGATACCGAAGATCCTTTCTATCAAAAGCTATTCGCCTCCGGCTGGGCCGTGGCCCGCACCGCGTTTCTAAAAAACGGCGTCGATCACGACGCGCACACCCTCGCCCTTCGCGATCTGAAAACCTGGATCGACTCGGAACTCGGCCCCGCCACCACCGTCCTCCTCGAGGGAGAGTCCACCGCGGGCACCCTCGTCCTGCGCATCGCCGAGCGCGACCCCGACCTCGCCGACGGCGTCATCGCCAAGGGCGCCTTCATCCAGTTCGACGACGCGACCGACGATTCGTTCCTGACCGCCGCCCCGCGCATCCCCGCCTTCCTCATGAGCAACCTCAGCGAGATCGAGGGCCCCGTCGCCTACGTCGCCCGCGCCGCGTCCGCCTCCGCCCCCCCGTCGCTTCGCCCCCTGCTCCGCCCAGGCCACGTCAACGTGAACTGGGCCGAACGCTGGGCCGCCGTCGAAGACATGCAGGCCTGGTTAAACTCCTCCTCGTATCCAAACTTCTCCGACGGCACCCGCCCCGTTCCCGCGCGCGAGACCGGGACCGAAACCAGCGATGGCGCGCTGGTCAACCGCGTCACCGCCGTGAATCCGTTTTTCGGCAACGCCTTCCTCGGCTACCACCCCGATGAGTTCGTCTCCGCCGGTATCCGGAAAGGTGATACATTTACCTTCGAAGCTCACGGCAAAACCTGGTCCGTGCTTTTCGGACAATCCTACGGCGACGTCCCGCTCGGCGAATGGGTCGCCTTCCCCACCGCCGACGAGCAGATCATGCTTGTGCGCAACCACCAGAGCGCCATCGCCACCGCCAACCTGACCCCCGGCGATGCGGTCGCCGTCCGCCGAAAATAAAGTTCGCGTCACTCTGCGGGCCAGATCCGGCCATGACCGACTTCCCGCGCCCACACTCCGGGTCCGGGCTCCTCGCCCGCCGCCTGCGCGAGCCACGAACGAATGACACCCGCGTGCGTCACGATCACCACCCGCGCGTGCTCCGGCAAAACCACCAATTCCGCGCGCACGTCCGCCACCCTCGCCCAAAGCTCCAATCCCGTTTCCCCGCCCGGCGGTCGCAGCCGCCAGGGATCAAGTGCCCAAGCTTCGCTCTCCGGTCCGCGAAAGGTCTCCCACTGGCGGCTCTCCCACGCACCGAAATCAAGTTCGCGCAGACGCTCATCCACCCGCACCGGCCGCTCTTCGGCGAGACGCTCCGCCAGCGCCGCGCAACGCCGCGCCGGACTTGTCCATACCGTATAAGGTTGCTCGGGCAACATCGCGCGCAAAGCCTGCGCTTCTTCCATGAAGCTAGACGCGAGGGGCACATCGCTGCGTCCATAACAAATCCCGGTCGCCTCCAACGCCACCCGGGTGTGCCGGACCAAAAACGCCTTCATCCAAGCAAAGCCCCCGCCGCCAGATAAAATCCCAGCTCTGTCACTTGCTGCGCCGCACCCAGACAATCGCCGGTGTAGCCGCCGATTCTGCGCCGAAACCACGCCGCCAAACCCACCCTCAACCCTGCCACGACCGCCACCACCCACACCGCTCCGCCCCATCCGGGCAAAAGCGCGAGCGGCGCCAACCCGCAAACCAGCGCCCATGCCAGACGTCCACCGGCGAGTTGCGTGGCCAAGGGCTTGGCCTTGCCGACTTCTTCCTGCACGTAGGGCAACACCGCCATGAGCGACACCGAGGCCGCGCGACTGAGCGCATGGCCCGCGATCAACACCGCCACGCCCAGCTCCGGCGAAAAGCCCGCCACGACCTGCCACTTGAGCCCGAGCATGAGCACCACGCCGATCGCGCCGAAAGCTCCGACGCGGGAGTCGCGCATGATTTCGAGCACGCGTGCCTTAGTGTAACCGCCGCCAAAGCCGTCGCACACATCCGCGAAGCCGTCTTCATGAAACGCACCGGTGAGCAGCAGGGTCGCCGCCAGACTCAGTCCGCTCGCCACTTCCGGCGACCAGAGTAACCCCGCCGCCCACCACACTCCGGCCGCCACCGCGCCGACCACCCAGCCCACCAGCGGAAACCACGCCGCCGCGCGCTGCAAATCCGCCGGATCGTGGATCGCCGAAGAAGGCACCGGCAGGCGGGTGAAAAACATCAGCGCGGCCCGCAACGCCGCCCACTCGCGCCGCGCCGCACTCATGCGCGCGCCGCCTCCGCTCGTTCGCTCACCCCCGCCGAGGCGAAAGTCGCCATTTCGCGCAAGAACCCGCACGCCGCCACCAACAACGGCCAGGCCAGCGCCGCCCCCGTGCCCTCCCCGAGTCGCAAGCCAAGATCCAGCAGCGGTCGTTGCCCGAGCGCCGCGAGCAGCCTGCCGTGCGCCTGCTCGGCCGAGCCGTGCGCGCTCACCGCGTAGTCCAGCACGCGGGGCTCCAGCCGCGCCGCGCACAGGAGCGCCGCCGTCGTGATAAACCCGTCGTTCACGATCACCATGCGCCGCTCCGCCGCCGCCAGCATCGCGCCCGCCATCATCGCGATTTCGCAGCCGCCGTAGGCCGTCAACGCCTCGCGCGCCCCGCCAATCGCGCCGTGTCGCGCCCGCACCGCCGCAAGCACCGCCCGCTTTCGAGCCAGCCCGGCGTCGTCGTGACCCGCCCCGCGACCGACGCACTCCGCCAACGACACATCCGTCAACGCGCTCATCAACAAGGCCGCCGCCGAGGTGTTGCCTATGCCCATCTCGCCAAACAGCACCGCGTTCGAACCGGCGTCGGCCAGCGTATTCACGATATCACTACCGCGAACGAGACACGCTTCCACTTCCGCCTCCGTCAACGCCGCTTCGTGCAACGCGTTTCGCGTCCCGGCCCGGACTTTGGCCGCGATCAGATCCGGATGTGGCGCCAGCTCCGCCGCCACCCCCGCGTCCACCACCTTCAGCGCCAGCCCGTTCTGCCGCGCGAACACGTTGATCGCCGCCCCGCCCGCCAAAAAATTCGCGACCATCTGCGCCGTCACCGCGCCGGGAAACGGGCTCACGCCTTCCGCCGCCAGCCCGTGGTCGCCGGCAAACACAAGCACCGTGCCGCCGCGCAATTCCGGTGCGTCCGTGTCCTGCATCTGCCCGATGCGCAGGGCCAGCTCCTCCAGGCGGCCGAGCGAGCCGGGGGGCTTGGTCTTCGCGTCGATCCGCGCGCGCAGCGCCTTGGTGACGCGGGACGAGAGCGGAGGAATCTTCCACATGCGCATCACGATACTCAAAACTCGATTCCCGCCTGCGCCTGCACCCCGACGTCAAACGGGTGCTTGATCACCTTCATCTCGGTGACGAGGTCGGCCAGCTCGATGATCTCCGGTGGCGCGCCGCGCCCGGTCACGACGATGTGTTGGTCGATGCGTTTCGCCTTCAACGCCGCCACGATTTCCGCCACCGGCAGATACTCCATTTGCAGCACGACGTTGAGTTCGTCCAACAACACGAACTCCACTTCGGGGTCCGCGAAATGCTCCAACGCCCGCGCCCACCCCGCGCGACAACACGCGATGTCCGCCGCGCGATCCTGCGTGTCCCAGGTAAACCCTTCGCCGTAGTGGTCCCAGGTCAGCAGCGGCCCGCGCAGCAGGCGCTCCACGTGGTCGTTGCTCGCCTTGATGAACTGCACCACCGCCACGCGATTCCCGTGCGCGAGCTGCCGCGCCACCATGCCGAAGGCCGCGCTGGTCTTTCCTTTGCCGTCTCCCGTGTGGCAGATCACCAGTCCGCGCCGTTCCTTCGCCGCGCGGGTTTTCGCGCGCATTTCCTCTTGGAGCTGACGCATGCGCTCGCGGTGCTCGGCTTCGGTTTCGGTGCGGTAGTCTTTGGTCATAAAAATAGGGTGAGTCCGGGCTCCACGCGCGCGTTCACGCCAAACACTTCGCGCAACAACTCCGGCGTGAGCACCGTTTCCGGCGAACCCACGGCGCGCAAGCGGCCTTCGTGCAACACCACGACAAGGTCGAGGCAATGCGCCACACGCAGGTCGTGCAGCGAAAACACCACCGTGCCACCGGCCTTCGCGCGCTCGCGCGCCAGCATGAGCACTTCCAATCCGTGTCGCGGATCGAGCGCGGCCAGCGGCTCGTCCCAGAGTTGCAGCGGCGCGTCGGTCGCCAGTGCGCGCGCGAGCAACACGCGATGACGTTCGCCGCCCGATAGTTCGTTCACCCGCCGCTCCGCCAGAGCGGTCAGCTCCAGCCGCGCCAGCGCCGCCTCCACGCCCGCGTCGTCGTCGCCGTGCGCGAAGCGCCCCTGCCCCACCACCGCGCGCACAGTGAAGCCAAACTCGAAGTGCGCCTCCTGCGGCACCCACGCCGCGCGCCGCCCGCGATCCAGGATCGAAATCCCATCCAGCGCTTCTCCGTCCCAAGCAACGTCGCCGCCCGCACCCGGCGGCAACAAACCCGCCGCGACTTGCAACAGCGTCGATTTGCCCGCGCCGTTCGGCCCGACCAGCCCCACCATCACACCGCGCGGCAGCGCGAGACTCGGCAGCCGCAAACGCCCGGGCACGGAAATATCGCTCAGGCTCAGACTGTTTTTCGGAGCATCCATAGAAAAAAAGGGCCGCCGATCAAAGAGGTCACGATGCCGAGTCGCAGATCGCCCACCAGTCGGCCGACGACATCGCAACCCACCACAAACGCCGCGCCCGCCACGAGCGAGAGCGGCACCAGCCGCCGATGCTCCGGCCCGACCGCGAGCCGCAGCATGTGCGGCACGATCAGCCCCACAAAACCCACCGTGCCCGCCACCGCCGTGGCCAGCGCCGCGAGCAGCGTCGAGGCCGCGAGCAATTTGCGCCGCAGCGAACGCACGTCCACGCCGAGGCTTTGCGCCTCGCGCGGTCCGAGCGCGAGCAGGTCCATCGAGCGGCCCAGCGGCCAGAGCAGCGCGCCCACGATCAGGATCGGCGCGGCCATGACAACGTGCTCCCAGGTGCGATCCTCGATGCCGCCGAGCAGCCAGAACAGGATCTGCGTGTTTCGCTCGTAGGTCGAAAGCACGTAGGTCGTGATCGCGCCGAGCAATGCGTTCAAGGCCACGCCCGCGAGCAGCAGGCGCTCCGTGCTCGCTCCGCGCCGCGCCAGACCGATCACCGCAAAGGTCGCCAAACTCGCCCCCGCGACGGACGCCAGCGGCAACACCCACAACGACGAAGCCGTCGCGCCGATGGCGATGGCCACCACCGCGCCCGCCGTGCCGCCGCTGCTCACCCCGAGCAATCCGGGCGAGGCGAGGCTGTTTCGAAAATACGCCTGCATCACCACGCCCGCCGCCGCCAGCGCCGCGCCCACCAGCGCGCCCACCACGAGTCGCGGCAGCCGGATTTGCCAAAGCACCATCGCCGCGAAATCGTCGCGCCGCAGCAGACCGTCGATCAGCTGCCCAGGCGTCAGCCCCGCCTCGCCCACGCTGAGCGACACCACGCCCATGACGAGCAATAGCGCGCAAGCGATCAACAGGTAGGGCGGGACCGCCGGGCCCGCCGCAGTGCGTGGAATGCAGCCCCCCGTCTTCATTCGCCAAAAACCTCCGGATGCAGTTCACGCGCTAGCGCCTCGTAGGCGTCCACGCGGCGATGCGTCACGCAACCGAGCATCCACGGCTCCAGCCGCACCACGCGAATGGTCCGACGCGCCATCATCTGCGGATAAGGCGGTGTGCGTTGAAACTCGCCCGACTCCCCGCCGACAACGAAGACCTCCACCGGCCACGCCAGCATCGCCTCGGTGGGCAGGCGCGAGAAGCCCTCCAGCTTGCCGAGCGTGGCGGCGAGGTTGTCCGCCCCGGCGCGCGCGCACAGGTCGTCGAAAGTGGTGCCGCTCCCCGCGAGCACGCCGTAGGTCGTCGGCGCGAGCGCGGCCACGCGGGGTCGCCCGGCGAGACGCCGCTCCAACTCCGCCACGCGTCGCGTATCCGTTTTTACGATACGCTCGGCCCGCGCCGGCGCCTCGCCACCAAGTTCGGCCGCGAGCGCGCGCAGCGCCGTGTGCGCGTCGGCCAACGTGGCGTAGCGATCAAAAGTCCACGTGCGCACGCCCGCGCGCCGCACCTGCGCCACGAGCTCGGCGCGCGAGTAGTCGGTGAACAACACCAGCGTGGGCCGATGCCGCAAAATGGTCTCGGCGTCGCCGCTGGTGATGCGCGCGTGCCCCGCCGCCGACAACTCGGCCGCCACCGCCGAGAAATTCGCGTCGGCCGCGAGATGCGAGAGCGCCGCGACCTGCACCGGCTCGGCCAGCGCGAGCAGCAGTTCATCCGTGCCGACCGACTGCGACACGACGCGCATCTCCGCCGCGACTTCGGCGCATAACACGCCGAGCGCGAGACCGCCCAGCGAGAGCAAACGCAAAGCCCCGCGCCAGGCGGCGCGGGACAAACCGTGTGACTGACTCAAAGCGACCATCGCACCCCCACATAGACGCCCACCGGGTTGGCGGGGAACCCCGGAATCTCCTCGTAGTCCTCGTCGAACAGGTTTTCCACCCGGCCGAAGAGCGTAAAGTCCTTGGCGAAGGCCCACTGCGCCGCCGTGCGCACGACCGTGTAGCTGGGTTGCTCCGCTCCGCCGAATTCCTCCAGACCGCGCACATGCCGCACGCCCAGGCTCCACGTGATTTTGTCCGTCGGACGCCACGTGATCGTGTTTTGAAACATGTGCTGCGGACGCCCGATGAAACTCAGGCCAAGCGCGTCGCCCTCGGCGTCCTGGTCCAGATACGTGTAGTCGGAGCGCAGGGTCAGCCCGTCGAAGGGACGCCACTCGACCCCGAGTTCCACGCCCTGATTCGTGACCTCGGCCACGTTTTCCACCTGAAAAGCGCCGGGGTCGTAAACGATCAGATCATCGATCCGATTGTGGAAATACACCGCGCTCAACACCACGAGATCGCGGGCGAGAGGTTGCTCGATCCCGATTTCCCAGGCGCGCCCGGTCTCGGATTCGAGGGCGGGATTTCCGAAAAGCGCCGTCGAGATGTCCTGCACCGAAGGCGGCGTGAACGCCGTCGCGTAGGAGCCGCGCAGAAGCGTGCGCGCTCCCGGCGCGCGCCAGCTCGCGCCGGCCCGCCAGGTCGTGTGGTCGCCGTAATCGCCGTTGTGCTCGTGCCGCACGGCCGCGATCAGGTTCAGGTCCTTCGCCGCCTCCCACTGGGTCTGGGCGAAGACGGCGCGGCTCTCGGTCGCGCTGCGCACATCGATTCCGGGCGCGGGAAACCCGAAGGAGATCGCGCCCGTGCCGTCGTTAAACCGCTCTGATTCGGCGCGCAGCCAGGCGGCGCCCACGCTCACCAACACGGTCTCCGCCGCGCGCCAGTCCGCCTGATAGTCGAGCTGCCGCGTGTCTATCGTGGTCGTGCCGTTCGCGCCAAAAGTCCGCCCCGGCACGCCGAAGACCCCGACAAAACCGCGCGGATTCAACTCCAGTCGCGCGGCCGAATAAAACAGACTCTGCGTGAGCGTCTCGCCGGTCTTGAGCCGCAGACCCGGCGATACCGAAAACATCTTGGTGTCGAGCGAGGTGAACGCGTCGTTCACCGCCGTGGTGTTCGGCAGCTCCGCGTCGCTGTGAAAATAGAGCGCCGAGAGATCCGCGTAGAGATTGGCCGTCGCCTGAAAGCCCACCTGCGCGCGTGCGCTTTCGCGCTCGAGTTTGTTATTGGCGCGGTCGTTGTCGGTGCGCGAAGCGGTCGCGGCGATGGAGGCGCTCACGCGCTCGTTCGCCCCGCTGGCAAACACCTCGCCGCCCACGCTCCCGAAGGACCCGGCCTCGGCCGAGGCGCGCACGAGGCGCTCGCCCGGCGTGGCGCAGTGGGTGAGCACATTGATCACGCCGCCGAGGGCGTTGCCGCCGTTCAGCGCGGAGGAGGCGCCCCGCACGACCTCGACGCGCTCGACGCCCGCCGCGGGCAGATAGGAAATGTCAAAGTTGCCCGCGAGGCCCTCGGGCAGACGCCGCCCGTCCAACAACACCAGCGTGTGCCGGCTGAAGGTGCCGCGCGTCAACAGACGCCCCGCCGACGCGCCCGGACCGGGCGCCGCATAGTAAAGCCCCGGCACGTCGCGTAAGGCATCCGCCGGATCGAAGTAACCCGCGGCCAACAGATCGTCGCGCGTGATGAGGCTTACCGAGGCCGCCGTCGCCTCGATGGGCGTGGGCGTGCGCGTGGCTGTGACCACGACCGGCGAAAGCACGACGGTCTCGTCGGCGTCGGACACGGTTTGGGCGCGCAAGAACGCGGAGGGAACGAGCGCCGCCAGGGCCGCGCAAGCAATGAAATACCGGCGCGCTCGCGCGCCCCGGTAGGAGGAATTTGAATACATGGATGGTTGTCTGATCGATGTGCGAGCAGACGAACTCGCCGACCGCATGCGGCCGGAGTTTTCGCGGACTGCTCTCACGCTTCATTTTGCGATGAAGATTTCGCGGACAGGTCGCTCGCAAAACTAAGGCGACCGCCGCGTGAGACATTCCGGAAAGGATATTCGGACTCCGTGCTTCAAACCTCGCTCCTCGCCTTCACCCCCGCGTCGTTGCCGACACCGAGATTGGCTTTGCCCACGCCGTTCGCCGACGTGGTGGGAGTCTGTGGCACGATACCGCAGCGCAACTGTGGCCGGATCTAACGGCCTTCCCCTGTTCCAAAACGTGCAAAAGAACGCGAACGTCGCCGAGCATTCACCCCAAAGCACCACCCGCGAGCCCCATTCACCAGCATACCTTGGCAAAAGAAGCTCGCCGCTTGCACCTTACGGCAAAAGCCCGACCGCGTCTTACTCATATCAACATATCTGAATGTAAAGATATGTTTTTGACCTCAGAGGGAAAATGACCTTCCTTCCGCTTCTTTTTCATCTCCTTCTCACCTCCCATGTCCGTCGCCCCCAAGCTTTCCTCCGCCGAAATTGACCTCCGCCGCCTCCTCTCCGAGCGCGTCGCCATCATCGACGGCGCGATGGGCACCACCATCCGCAGCTACAACATCACCGAGGAGCAGGCACGTGGAGACCGTTTCAAAGACGCGCCGAAGGACCTCAAAAACAACGGCGACATCTACTCGCTCACCCGCCCCGACGAGATCGGCGACATCCACCGCCGCTTCCTCGAAGCCGGCGCCGATATTATCGAGACCAACACCTTTTCCGCCACCAGCATCGGCCAGAGCGAGTTCTTCATCGAAGACCCGCGCGAACACGGCGGTCGCAAAGACCCGGCTTTCTACCAGTCCGTCATCGAGAACAAATTCCTCCAGGAACTCGCCCACGACATCAACTACCAGTCCGCCCGCCAATGCCGCGAATGGGCCGACCGCATCGCCAACGCCACCGGTCGCCGCCGCTACGTCGCCGGCGCCATCGGACCGCTCACCGTCTCCCTCTCCAACTCCCCCGACGCCGACGACGCCGGTTTCCGCGTCATCACCTTCGACCAGGTCAAGGCCGACTACCGCCGCCAGATCCGCTCCCTCATCGCCGGCGGCTCCGACCTGCTCCTCGTCGAAACCATCTTCGATTCCCTCAACGCCAAGGCCGCCCTCGTCGCCATCGACGAGGTGTTTGCCGAGGACAAGATCCGCCTCCCCCTCATGATCTCCGCCGCCGTCGGCCGCGGCGGCGAGACCATGATTTCCGCGCAGACCGTCGAGGCGCTCTGGAACGCCGTGCGCAGCCACCACCCGCTCTCCATCGGCCTCAACTGCTCCATCGGCCCCGACCTCATGCGACCCTTCCTCGCGGAACTCTCCGAGAAGGCCACCGACACGTTTATCTCCGCCTACCCCAACGCCGGCCTCCCAAACCCGCTCACCCCGACCGGCTTCGACCTCGAGCCCGCCGACATGGCGCGCTACATGGGCGAATTCGCCGACAGCCACATCTGCAACATCGCCGGCGGCTGCTGCGGCAACACCCCCGAACACATCGCTGCGATAGCCACCGCCCTCGCCCCCAAGCAGCCACGCAAACCCGTCGCCACCCGCGTCACACCCAAACCCGCCGCGCCCATCCCCACCGCTTCCGCCACCGATCTCGCCGCGCTCAACGCAACCCTCCCTGCGCTCCCCCTCCGCCTCTCCGGCTCCCTCCCCTTCACCCAGCAACCCGGCTCCTACCTCATGGTCGGCGAGCGCACCAACGTCGCCGGCTCGCCCAAATTCGCCAAACTCGTCAAAGCCGGCGCCTACGAGGAAGCCGTCTCCGTCGCCCGCCAGCAGGTGGACAACGGCGCCAACGTCATCGACGTCTGCATGGACGACGGCCTCATCGACGGCGTCGCCGCCATGACGCGCTTCCTCCAGCTCATCGCCTCCGAGCCCGAGATCGCCAAGGTCCCCATCATGGTGGACTCCTCCAAATGGGAGGTCATCGAGGCCGGCCTGAAATGCCTTCAAGGCAAAGGCATCGTGAACTCCATCTCGCTCAAGGAAGGCGAGGCCAAGTTCATCGAGCAGGCCCGCGCCATCCTCCGCTACGGCGCCGCCGTCGTCGTCATGGCCTTCGACGAAAACGGCCAGGCCGCCACCTACGCCGAAAAAATCCGCATCTGCGAACGCGCCTACCGCCTCCTCGTGGATCAGGTCGGTTTCCCGCCCGAGGACATCATCTTCGACCCCAACATTCTCACCGTCGGCACCGGCATCGAGGAGCACAACAACTACGCCGTCGATTTCATCGAGGCCACGCGCTGGATAAAACAAAACCTCCCGCACGCCAAAGTCTCCGGCGGCGTGTCCAACGTCTCCTTCAGCTTCCGCGGCAACAACCCCGTGCGCGAAGCCATGCACTCCGCGTTCCTCTACCACGCCATCAAAGCCGGCATGGACATGGGTATCGTCAACCCGTCGATGCTCGAAGTTTACGAGGAGGTTGAACCCGAACTCCTCGTCCTCGTCGAAGACGTCATCCTAAACCGCCGCCCCGACGCCACCGAACGCCTCGTGGACTACGGCGAAAAACTCAAAGCCTCCGCCTCCGGCACCAAAGCCGCCGACATCAAAGTCGAGGAGACTTGGCGCAAGGGCACCGTCGAGGAACGCCTTTCGCACGCCCTCGTCAAAGGCATCGACCAATTCATCGACACCGACACCGAGGAAGCCCGCCAGAAATACGGCAAGCCGCTTACCATCATCGAAGGCCCGCTCATGGACGGCATGCGCGTCGTCGGCGACCTCTTCGGCGCCGGCAAAATGTTCCTCCCGCAGGTCGTCAAAAGCGCTCGCGTCATGAAGAAGGCCGTCGCCTACCTCCAGCCCTTCATGGAGGCCGAGAAAGCCGCGCTCATCGCCTCCGGCGGCACCGCCAAAGCCCAAGGCAAGATCATCATGGCCACCGTCAAAGGCGACGTTCACGACATCGGCAAAAACATCGTCGGCGTCGTCCTCGCCTGTAACAACTACGAGGTCATCGACCTCGGCGTCATGGTCTCGTGCGAGAAAATCCTCGCCGCCGCCAAAGAGCGAAACGTGGACGTCATCGGCCTCTCCGGCCTCATCACCCCGTCCCTCGACGAGATGGTCCACGTCGCCAAGGAAATGGAGCGCCAGGGTTTTAAAATTCCCCTCCTCATCGGCGGCGCCACCACCTCCGCCGCGCACACCGCCGTGAAGATCGCGCAGCATTACTCCGAGCCCGTCATCCACGTGCTCGACGCCTCCCGCGTCATCGGCGTCGTCTCGCAGCTCCTCAACCCCGACCACAAACCCGCCTACGTCGCCGACATCCGCGCCAAGCAGGAAAAATCCCGCGAGACCTTCGCCAACCGCCAGAACAAGCGCCCCCTTCTCTCCCTCGCCGACGCCCGCGCCCGCGCCCCCAAGTTCGACTGGCCCTCCCTCGACATCCCGCGCCCCGCCTTCCTCGGCACCCGCGTCTTCACCGACGTATCCGTAAAACAACTACTCGACGAACAGTTCATCGACTGGGCCCCCTTCTTCAGCGCCTGGGAACTCCACGGCCGCTACCCCGACATCCTCACCGACGAGATCGTCGGCGCCGAGGCCACCAAGCTTTTCGCCGACGCGCAGGCCCTCTTCGCCCGCATCATCGCCGAAAACCGTTTCCAACCCCGCGCCATCCTCACCTTCTGGCCCGCCAACTCCGTCGGCGACTCCGTCGAGATCTACACCGACGAGTCCCGCACCCAGGTCCTGCACACCTTCCACTTTCTGCGCCAGCAGCTCGAGCACGACGGCGGCAAACCCAACCTCTGCCTCGCCGACTACCTCGCCCCGCGCGACTCCGGTCGCATCGATTACCTCGGCCAGTTCGCCGTCACCGCCGGCGACGGCGTGGAAAAATTCTCCCACGAATTCAAAGCCGCCGGCGACGACTACAACGCCATCATGGTCCAGGCCCTCGGCGACCGCATCGCCGAGGCCATGGCCGAGTTCTTCCACAAGCGCGCCCGCGACCTCAGCGGCTACGGCCTCGCCGAGAACCTCACGCCTCAGGAAATCATCCGCGAAAAATACCGCGGCATCCGCCCCGCGCCCGGCTACCCCGCGTGCCCCGACCACCGCCACAAACCGCAAATCTGGAACCTCGTCCCCGTCGAAAAAGAAATCGGCATCCACCTCACCGAAAGCTGCGCCATGTATCCGGCCTCCTCGGTCAGCGGCTTCTATTGCAACCACCCCGATTCAAAATATTTCGCCGTAGGAAAACTCGGGAAGGATCAGCTTGAAGATTATTCAAGTCGCAGCGGAATCACTCTCGCAGAAAACGAGAAATGGCTCGGGTCTTACTTGGACTACGATCCTTCCTGAGTTTTCCGTCGGCAACGTAGCGCGGCAGCGCGGAGATGGTATCGCCGCATGGCAATGTCCCGCAGGGATGTGAAATGCAGGTGCCCTCAGGGCGGCATTTCACACAAATCGGCAAAGACCAACTCGCCGACTACGCCACCCGCACCGGCGAGCCCGTCGCCGAACACGAAAAATGGCTCGGTCCTTACCTCGACTACGACCCCGCGTAAAACTGACCGACATCGCTTCCACCTCTGCGGGCTCATTCCCCCCCACCGGTAAATATTCCGAGCCGAACCGGTCGGTGACCCCAGGGGTGTGGAAACATCACTTGTCTGGTCTTTTCGCGGTCTCCTTTGCGGGGCGGGACAATGCCTCGAGCCAGTGAGCCATCGCCCGGTAATAAGGTCGGATCTGATTTTCGGGAGCGGTTTCGGTCTCCCCTTGTTCGGTTAATCCCGCCTCAGGCGAAGAAGGCTCTGGCGCAAGGGCCTCGTTGGCTGGAGCCATGATGTCCGGCCGACAACGCTTCATCATGAATTGGCCTCGGTGTTGGCACTGACCAAGGGCACCAGGGCGAGCAGGATTAGGCTGACGGCAAGCATGGGACGGGTGGGAGGCTCAGTGGCTACAATCCGAGCGATTTGAGGACTTGTGAGCGGTAGATCGGCGCTGGCAGAAAAACTTTGAGTAGGTGCAACAGTCTGGAAAACAAATCGATGCGGAGCACCGGTTTCATCTTTTCCGCGGCGAACGCTTTGGCCACGGCACGACCGACGTAGTGGGGCACCGGACCCTTCTCCTGCATGGTGTGAAACGCGGCGATGGCCTTGTCGCGGG
>DAIPIP010000215.1:0-4274 GCA_036770725.1 Opitutaceae bacterium | reverse complement strand
TGGGTCAGGATGTATAGGGGCCTGTCTGCTGGCAGCGGAGGTTTCGGTTGCGTGGCGGGGCGCGGCGGGCTGAACGTCGTCGGTTTATGCAGCTAGACATCCCGAGCGGCGACTTCGCCGGTTACATCTTCGATCTCGACGGCACTTTGGTGGACACAATGCCCGCCCATTATCGCGCATGGGAGGCGGCGATGCGGCATCAGGGGCTGGCGGGTCCGCTGGATGAGGATTATTTTTATGCGCTTGGCGGCGTGCCCTCCCTGCAGGTGGCGGCGTTGCTGGCGGAAAAACATGGGCTCGTAATCGCTTCGCCGGACGGCGTGGCGGAGCACAAGGAAGACCTCTATCGCGAGCGGCTCTCGGAGGTGTCGCCCATCAAGGCGGTGGTGGCCTTCGCGCGGCGGGTGGCGGCGACGCATCCGGTGTCCATCGCCACGGGCGGCACGCCGGACGTGGCCTTGCCCTCGCTAAAGGCGGGCGGGATCGACGACCTGTTTTCCATCGTGGTGACGCCGTTGGATGTGGCGCCGGGGCGGGGGAAGCCGCATCCGGATATGTTTTTGGAGGCCGCGCGCCGCATGGGCGTGGCGCCGGAGAAGTGTCTGGTGTTCGAGGACGCGGAGCCGGGCGTGCGCGCGGCGCTGGCGGCCGGCATGCAGGTGGTGCGCGTGCCGAGCCGTGTGGTGCGCGCGGTGTAGTTGATTTTTAGATACTGTTTTTATTTCAAAACCCCTACATGGCCGACTTTCTCGACGAGGTTCCGAAAACCGAACGCAAGCGCTGTGACCGCGCCTTTCTGGTGGGCATCCAGACGCACGACATGGCGCCGGGCGAGGCGGCGGAGTTGTTGGAGGAGTTGGAGGAGCTGGTGCAAAACCTGCGCATCAAGGTGGTGGGCAAGGAGCTGGTGAACCTGCGCCAGCCCACGCCGGCGACCTTGATCGGCAGCGGCAAGACGGAGGAGATCATCGCGGCGGCGAAGGCGCTGGAGGCCGACCTGATCGTGATCGACGAGTCGCTTTCGCCAGCGCAGCAGCGCAACTGGGAAAAGCAGTCGGAGCGGGCGGTGATCGACCGCGAGGAGGTGATTCTCGACATCTTCGCGGACCGGGCGAGCACGCGCGAGGCGGTGCTGCAGGTGGCGCTGGCGCGCATGCAGTATTCGTTGCCGCGCCTGACGCGGGCGTGGACGCATCTCTCGCGTCAGCGCAGCGGCGGCGGCGGCAGCGGAGCGATGGGCGGCGAGGGCGAGACGCAGCTCGAGCAGGATCGGCGCCTGGTGAACGACCGCATCGTGCGGCTGAAGCGCGAGCTGATCGAGGTGCGCAAACAGCGCGGCGTGCAGCGGCACAAGCGTCAGCGCGTGCCGGTGCCGACGGCGGCCATCGTGGGCTACACCAACGCGGGCAAATCCTCGCTGCTCAACGCGCTCACCGGCGCGAGCGTGCTGGCGGAGGACAAACTCTTCGCGACGCTCGACCCGACGACGCGGCAGCTTTTGTTGCGCGGCAACCAGAAGCTGCTGGTCACGGACACGGTGGGGTTTATCCGCCGTCTGCCGCACGGGTTGGTGGAGGCGTTCAAGGCGACGCTGGAGGAGGCGATCGTAGCGGATTTTCTGATACACGTGCTGGACGTGACCGCGCCGAACGTGGCGGCGCATCATGCGACGACGCTCGGCGTGCTGGGCGAGCTGGGCGCGGACGAGAAGCGCATGCTCACGGTTTTCAACAAGGTGGACGCGGCCGACGAGGCGCAGTTGTTGCGCGCGCGGGCGTTGGCGCCGGAGGCGATTTTTTTGAGCGCGAAATCGGGCGAAGGTTTGCCGGTGTTGGTGGACCAGTGTCTGGAGTTGATCGCGGATGCCTTCGGCCAGTTGACGCTGCTGATTCCGCATGCGCGCTACGACCTGATCGCGCGGGCGCACGAGATCGGGCATGTGCAACGCGAGGAGCAGCGCGATGACGGGGTGTTTTTGAAGGTGCGCGTGCCGACGAACCAGCAGGCGGTGTTTCACGCCTTCGCGGTGGAGCGGTAAGCGGTTGGCGGTCGGGTGTTTTGGGCGGGGCTTATCTCAGGCCTTGACCCGCTTCGAGGGGTGAGCAGGTTTTGCCGTCCTTTCCTTGCCTGATGGTGTAATGGCAGCACAGGTGACTTTGACTCACCTAGTCATGGTTCGAATCCATGTCGGGCAGCCAAGGGAAGGTGTCTCGGCGGTGCAGTGAACTGTTTTAACCGACTACTCCATGGACGATAATTCCTGTTGCGCGCCGAATCGCCCCGGCTCGGAGGAGTCAGCCGTGGATTGCGCAGGCGCACATGGGTTTCGGCGTGTTGCAAGCGGTTCGACGGCGGGCATGCGCTTGTTGGCGGGCGGCGAGTTTTTGATGGGCAACGAGAACGACTACGGGTTCCCCGCCGACGGCGAGGGGCCGGTGCATGTGGTGAGGTTGGACCCATTCTGGATCGACGAGACGTGCGTCACGAACGAGCGGTTCAATGCGTTCGTGAACGCGACCGGCTACAAAACCGAGAGCGAGCGCTTCGGCTGGTCGTTTGTTTTTTTCGGGCACATGAGCGCGGCGCAGCTAGCGGCGACCGTGCCCGGAAGCGTGCTGGGCAGCGAGTGGTGGCGGCGGCTCGAAGGGGCGACGTGGCGCAAGCCCGAGGGGCCGGGTTCGGACATCAAAAAACGCTGGGCGCATCCGGTGGTGCAGGTGTCGTGGAACGATGCGCTCGCCTATTGCGGGTGGGCGGGCAAGCGCCTGCCGACCGAGGCCGAGTGGGAATACGCGGCGCGCGGCGGCACGAGCGGCACGCCGTTTTGGTGGGGCGCGCAACTGGAGCCCGAGGGGCGGCATCGCATGAACGTGTGGCAGGGGGATTTTCCGCGCAGCAACACCGAGGCCGACGGCCACTACGGTCCCGCGCCGGCGAAGAGTTACCGGGCGAATCCCTTCGGCCTCTACAATGTGACGGGCAACGTGTGGGAGTGGTGTCACGATTGGTTCGCGCCAGACTACTACGCGACTTCCCCTCGGGAAAATCCAACCGGCCCCTCGAGCGGCGCGGCGGCGGGCGAGCGGCGGGTGATGCGGGGCGGCAGCTACCTTTGCCACGCGAGTTATTGCAACCGCTACCGGGTGGATGCGCGGAGTTCGAATACTCCGGACAGCGCGACGACAAATCTGGGGTTCCGGTGCGTGCGGGACGTGTGATACCAGTTATCCGTGGATGGGAGATTTTGGGCGATGGCCGGAGGGGGCGACCGCCGTGTCGTCATCGGGCGAAGGACCGGACGAAGCCGGTCCCTATCGAATCCAGATACCAGAGGTGGTTGGTGTGATATCGAAACCGCGACAAGCGCGGGGCGCTTTGAACGCGCAGGAGGATTTGGGTCCTCTTTAAAAGCCCTTCACTTTGAAGAGGGAGGTGACGGATTCGTTGTTGTTGATGCGGACGATGGCTTCGGCGAGGAGGGGGGCGACGCTGAGGACGGTGATGGGCAGGCCCTTCGCCTCGACGGGGATGGAGTTGGTGGTGATGAGTTCGTCGATGTCGCCGCCGCGGAGGCGTTCGTAGGCCATGTCGCCGAGGAGGGCGTGGGAGACGGCGGCGCGCACGGACTGGGCGCCGTTGGCGCGGAGGAGCTTGGCGGCGTTGACGAGGGTGCCGGCGGTCTCGGTGATGTCGTCCACGATGAGGACGTCCTTGCCGACGACGTCGCCGACGATGTTGACGGACTCGACGGTGGTGGCGGAGGTGCGTTTTTTCCAGACCATGCCGAGGCCGGTGCCGAGGGCTCCGGCGTAGGCGGCGGCCATCTTCATGCCGCCGACGTCGGGCGAGCAGACGACGAGGTTGGAGGCGGTGAAGCGTTCGAGGTATTTGAAGATGACGGGGGAGGCGAAGAGGTGGTCGACGGGGATGTTGAAGAAGCCCTGAATCTGCTGGGAGTGCAGGTCCATGGTGAGCACGCGGTGGGCTCCGGCGGCGGAGAGGAGGTCGGCGACGAGCTTGGCGGTGATGGGCACGCGGGGCTGGTCTTTGCGGTCCTGGCGGGCGTAGCCGTAGAAGGGGATGACGGCGGTGATGCGCTGGGCGGAGGCGCGCTTGGCGGCGTCGATCATGATGAGCAGCTCCATCAAGTGGTGGTTGGTCGGCGTGCAGGTGGACTGGACAAGGTAAACGTCCTGGCCGCGCACGTTTTCGTTGATCTTCACGAAGGACTCGCCGTCGGGGAAGCTGGTGACGGTGGCCTCGCCGAGCGGGAC
>DAIPIP010000214.1:0-4286 GCA_036770725.1 Opitutaceae bacterium | reverse complement strand
ATTACCGATAAAAAGCAGGATAGGGAAATGGAGCGTGAGAACATGGTTGGGGATAAATGGGGAATGTAGAATGAGGGATGATTCGCGACCGGAAGCGGGATTGTCGTGGCGCTTGGGCTCACTCCGCCGCCAACAGCCCCCGCGCCACCGCGTCGTCGAGCAGCGACACCGCGTGCGCCCAGACGTCGGCCGCGCCGTCTTTCGCGTGGGCATTGCGGGAGAGGACCATCTTTCTCGTGACGCCGTGCTCGCGCCATTTTTCGCCGCCGGTGAGCACGTTGAGCAGAATCGGTTGCAAACGATCCACCGCAGCCGCGAACTTCGCCTCGGGCGTCTGGCGCGCCTCGAACTCCTCCCACGCGGCGCGTATCTCCGCGCCTTGGTCCGCCGGCAAGAGGCCGAAGATGCGGTCTGCCGCCAGCGCCTCGCGCTCGTGTTGGCCGGCCTGACGCGCGGTGTCGTAGGCGTAGGTGTCGCCCGCGTCGATTTCCACGATGTCGTGAATGATCAACATCCTCAGCACGCGCGCGATATCGACCGGCGTGTTGCTGTGCTCGGCCAGCGTTATCGCCATCAGGCAAAGGTGCCAGGAGTGCTCGGCGTCGTTTTCACGGCGACGGCTGGTCGGCAGCAGAGCCTGGCGAAAAATTTCGGAGAGCTTGAGGCACTCGGTCAGGAAGGCATACTGCTGCTGGATGCGCGTCATGCTGCTACGCTAGGTGGCGGGCCGACCGCGCCGAGCTTTTCCTTGCTCGCTTGGGGGCGCGGGGTATTCGCTAGACCCTTTTCCCACCATGAAAATCCTCGTCGCCGATAAGATCTCACCCAAGGGCGTCGCCTTCCTGCGTCAGCAGACAGGCTTTGAAGTCGTCGAGGCCTACGGCTCCACCCCCGCGCAGGTGCTGGACCTCGTTAAAGACGTCCACGCGATCGCCGTTCGCTCGGAGACGAAGATCACCCGTGAGGTGATCGCCGCCGCGCCCCTCTTGAAGGTCGTCGGCCGCGCCGGCGTAGGTGTCGATAACGTCGATGTCGATGCCGCCACCGAGCGCGGTGTCGTCGTCATGAATACCCCCGGCGGCAACACGATCTCGACCGCCGAGCTCACCTTTACCCACATCCTCTGCTGCGCCCGCCCGATCGCCCAAGGCGCGGCGTCGATGAAGGCCGGCAACTGGGATCGCAAGACCCTCAGCGGCGTCGAGCTTCTCCGGAAGAACATCGGCATCATCGGTCTCGGTCGCATCGGCGGCGAGGTCGCCAAGCGCGCGCAGGCCTTCGGCATGAAGGTCCTCGCCTACGACCCCTACCTCACGCCCGCCCGCGCCGCCGCCATGCAGGTCGAGTCCGTCTCGCTCGACGCGCTCCTCGCCGGCTCGGATTACATCACGGTTCACATGCCGCTGACCGACGAGACCAACAACATGATCGACGAGGCCGCCCTCGCGAAGTGCAAGAAGGGCGTCCGCATCGTCAACTGCGCCCGCGGCGGCATCGTCAACGAGAAGGCCCTTGTCGCCGCCCTCAAGAGCGGCCAGGTCGGCGCCGCCGGCCTCGATGTTTTCGAGACCGAGCCCCTCCCCAAGGACAGCGAGCTGCGTTCCGCGCCCAACATCGTGCTCACGCCCCATATCGCCGCCTCCACCACCGAGGCGCAGGAGACGGTCGGCATCGAGATTGCCGAGCAGATCGCCGATGTGCTTCTGCATGGCGCGGTGCGCAACGCCGTCAACATGCCCTCGATGGACGCCGCCGCCGCCAAGGTCGTCGCGCCCTACCTCGATCTCGCCACCAAGCTTGGCACCCTCGTGCAGCAGATCGCGCCCAAGCAGATCGCCAAGCTCCGCGTGGTTTATCAGGGCAAGGTCGCCGAGCTCGACGTCAACGCCATCACCCGCGCCCTCCAGTGCGGCTTTCTCCGTCGCATCAGCGGAGATGGCGTGAACAGCGTCAACGCTCCCAGCCAGATCCAGCGCCTCGGTCTCGCCTTCGACGTTGTGAAGTCCTCCGACGCCGGCGACTACACCGATCTCATCGAAGTCGAGGCCACGGCCGGCGACGGCACCGTGCACAGCGCCCGCGGCACCCTTCTCGGCAAGGGCAACGAGCCCCGCATCGTCGGCATCAACGGCCGCGAGGTCGAGGTCGCCGCCGTCGGTTCGCTGCTCGTGCTCGAAAACAAGGACAAGCCCGGCATGGTCGGCGCGGTCGGCACCCTGCTCGGCAACGACGGCGTGAACATCGCCGACATGTCGCTCTCGCGTCTCACGCCCGGCGAGACCGCCTACATGGTGGTGCGAGTCGATCACGAGCCCAGCGCCGCGGCTCGCGAAGCGATCAAGGCCAACGACGCGATCAAGATGGCAAAGTTCGTGCAGCTCTGAGCTTGAGGTAGGGCGGGACCGCCGGGCCCGCCGCGTTGACGGCGCGCCCGGCGGTCACGCCCTACCTTTTCAATCTCCATGATCCTCCCGCTCACCATCGCCGCCGTCGCCGGTTATTTCCTCGGGGCCCTTCCCGTGGGGTGGTTCATCGCCCGCAAGTTCGGGATCAATATCTTCGAGCACGGCTCGAAGAACCCCGGCGCGACGAACGTCAAGCGCGTGCTCGGCGAGAAGTTCGGCGCGAAGGGCAAGCGGGTCGGCGACATCGCCTTCGCTTTGGACGCGTTCAAGGGAGCGGTCGCCGCCTGGTGGCCTTTGGCGATCTATAAAACCCGCGTGATCGAGCTCTCGTCCCAGGCTCGGCGCGGCACGGAGGTCTCCGCCGAGCTGGCCGACGCCCACGTGTGGATCTACGCCGCCATCATCGGCCTCGTTTTCGCCCTCGTCGGACACAGCTTCAGCTGCTGGACGCGCTTCAAGGGCGGCAAGGGCGTGGCCACCTCGGCGGGCGGGCTTGTAGTGCTTTTGCCGATACCGACCGTCGTCGGCGTGCTCGCCTGGGTGGCGACGTTTTATCTTTCCCGCTACGTCTCGCTCGCCTCCATCGTCGCCGCCGTCGCGCTGCCCGCCGCCGCGTGGCTCATCCCCGGCACTCCAGTTGCCTTCGCGATTCTCGCCACCGTGCTCGGAGTCTTCGTGATCCTGCGCCACCGCGCCAACATCACGCGGCTGCTCAACAGCACGGAAAACAAGTTCGCGAAGAAACCGAAGATTTCGATCCCCGGTGCTTAGGGCTTGATCGCAAGGCTCATTCGCGGGTGACGACCACGCGTGCGAAACGGCGGGAAAGCGGCGTGGGCTCGCGGACGACGACGCGCTCGAACGTTTCACCGACCGGCGTGATTTGCTCCAGCGCGACGGGCGACGGTCCCCAGGCGTTCGGCTCGAGCGTATCGGCAAACCAGACGGCGTAGCTCACCTGCGGCAGGGTGGCGGCGCGGCGACGCACGTAGGCGATCCCGAAGCCTCCGCCTTCCAATTCCGTGACCAGGCGCGGCCAGCCGGCGCTGCCTTCGGGGGGCAGTGGAGGCAGGCGCAGGTCGGTGATCGTCGGCACTTGGCCGGGATCCTGCCCGATTAGGTTGAAGGCGTATTTGAAGAGGTTGGGCACCCCGTCACCGGCGGCGTCGGCGAAGTCCTCCGTGCCGTCGGCGGCGAGGCCGTGGGCGGTGCGAAAACTTTCCAGGGCGGCGGGGCGTTCGTGCGGCCCGATGTCGAAGCCGCCGCCGGAGGGAAGGGCGCCCGCGAAAAAATCGCGCCCGCCCACGTCGCGGGAGCCGAAGGCGGGGGTGCGCAGATCGACCCCGGCATCAAGCAGGGGCGAGTCGGCCAGAAGGCGGAAGGCGGGCATGTTTGCCAACGCGTCCACCGAGAGCGGCTGGGCTCCGGTGGCGATGTCGGCGATGCGCGGATCGATCATGAGGCCGACGGGCTCGCCCGCGATGGTTTCGGGCGTGCCCGAGGCCAGACGCCAGGCGGGCAGGGTGGTGAGGGTGGTGTTGAGGCCCCATCGCCAGCCGCCGGTCCAGTTTTCGTCGGTCGTCCAGTAGGCGTTGTTTTGAAAGGTGAAGTAGCCGCGCGCGGTGTTGTTGTTTACGGCGACAAAACGCTCGCCGCCCTGCACGACGAAAACGTTGTTCCAAAAGCGCAGTCCGGACATGGCGCCCGCCTGCCAGACGACGGCGGGTCCGCCCGTGCTGTTTTCGGTGTAAACGAGGTTGTTGTGGACGGCGACGTTGGTGAGCGTCGCGCCTGCGCCGGCCCCTTTCCAAAAGTGGAAACCGGAGGCCATGTTGTTCGCGACGCGCCGACCATCGCGCCAGCTGATGTTGTAGCGGAAAG
>DAIPIP010000213.1:0-4293 GCA_036770725.1 Opitutaceae bacterium | reverse complement strand
CGTCGTCTGCGGTCCGGGGCGCAGGCAGAGCAGAACTTTGATTTGGCCGGACTCGTGGGCGTGGACGAGATCGGTGAAGAGGGCGCGGCGCTGATCATCGCAGTCGTGGGCGTCGTCGAGGATGAGCAACAGGGGGCGACGTTCGGCTTTGATCGCCTCGGCGAAGGCGTCACGGTGGGGCAGCACGAAACGAACGTGCCAGTCGGGGTGACGCGCGGAGAAGCTGGTGGTCCAGGCGCGAAGGAGGCGGCTTTTGCCCTGGCCGCCGGGGCCGGTGAGGAAGAGGGCGCGGTGTTTTTTGCTTTCGATAAAAGCGTCGAGGGCGGCGAGTTCGCGGTCGCGGCCAAAGAGGGTGGTGCGGAACGAGAGGCGCGCGGTGTTTTTGAGCAGGTCGGCAAATCTGGCCTCGGGAGCTTGCAGGCTGCCGTGGTCGGGGAGTCCGAGCATGGCCTTGGACCAGCCGGGACCAAAGTAGGTGAAGAGCAGGCGCGAGGCTTGCGCGGGGGGGAGGAAATCGGGGTTGAGGAAGTGGCGGGAGATGTCCGCGCCACTCCAGAATTCCCAATCGGGAAAGGTTTCAATCTCGGCGCGGGTGGCGGGGCTCACCTCGGTCTTGGTGACGAGGAGGAACTTGCGGGCGGCGGGATGCTTGCAGGCGGCGATGGCATCGCGGGTGTGGCTCGGGCCCCAGTCTTTGACGTGTTTGCATTGGAGGACCCAAGTCTCGCCGTTCGACATTTGCGCGACGATGTCCACGCCTTGCTGTTCGTGGCCTTGGCCGCCGGCGCGGTGGGCAAACGTAATGCGCGCGAGGGAGCCGTCCTTGGTTCGGAGGGTTAGACCGGTGTTGAGGAAGGCGCAGACGAAACGCTCAAACGTGTCCCACGTGAAAAGGCCGCTGCGATCCTCGAAGGGCAGCAAATCTGGCCTTGGTTGAATTGGATGGATCATTATCATTGAAAAAATGGGTTAATATGCCCATTTATTCAAGATAAATGAATCTTACTCCTCGTCCCGAGCTTTATCACGCGATCCAGACCTCCTTGGGGCGTAGCCCGGTGACGGCGCTGTTGGGGCCGCGGCAGTGTGGCAAAACGACGATGGCGCGGCTCTTTGCGGCGAAGGAGACGAATCGGTTCGATTTGGAGAGTCCGCTCGATCTGGCGCGTCTGGCGCCGAACGCCTACGGGGTGTTGGCGAATTTGGAGGGGGTGGTGGTGATCGACGAGATCCAGCAGATGCCGGAGTTGTTCGCTCATCTGCGGGTGATCGTGGACGAACCTTTGTGTCGGGCGCGGTTTTTGGTGACGGGTAGCGCGTCGCCGGAACTGGTGAGCAAGACGGCGGAGACCTTGGCGGGGCGCACGCGCTTCATTGACGCGGGCGGATTTTCGCTGAGCGAAGTCGGAGCCGAGGCGTGGGCGCGCCTGTGGTTTCGGGGCGGGTTTCCGCGCGCGTTTCAGGCGGAAAACGACGAGGCGTCGAGGGAGTGGCGGGAGGATTTTCTCAAAACCTATGTGATGCGGGACATCAACCGGCTGGCGGGCGGAGGGCTCACGCCGGTGACGCTCGCGCGGTTTTTGCAGCTGGTGGCGCATTTCCACGGGCAGTTCTGGAATGGGAAGGAGGTGGCCACGACGCTGGGAGTGGATGTAAAAACGGTGCAGCGTTATCTGGATATTTTGGAGGGGGCGTATCTGGTGCGATTGGTGCCGCCGTATGAACGCAACACGGGCAAGCGGGTGCGAAAGGCGCATCGGCTTTACTGGCGCGACACGGGCTTGCTGCACAGTCTGCTCCGTATCGGCTCGATGGATACGCTGCGCACGCATGATCGGTGCGGGGCCTCGTGGGAGGGTTTCGCGGTCGAGCAGGTGGTGCGTTTGCTCGGAGCCGAGAAGGACTGCTATTTTTGGCGAACCCATGCCGGTGCGGAGATCGATCTAATCGTGCCGCGCGAGGGCAAGACGCTGGGGTTTGAGTTCAAGGTCTCCGGGTCGCCGTCACTGTCGCGGGGCGTGCACGAGGCGATGCGGGACGCGGAGGTCGATCATCTCTATGTGGTGCATGGCGGCGACGAGAACTTCGCCATGGCGGACAACATCACGGCGATCGCGATGCGGGGGCTAGAGCGCGGGATCAGGTGAAGAACAGGTATGTTGTATAATAAGCGGGTTTTATTTTTCGGATACGCGCACGCGCAGGAAGCGGCGGGGGGACTCGGGGGTGAGGGGGACGGGGTCGATGACGGTGGTTTCTTCGCCGAGGGCACCGGAGTTGGTGGCGATGGGCGTCCAGGTGATGAGGTCGGAGGTGGCTTCGACGGTGTAGTCGAGGTCGGCGCGGTGGCGGGTGTAGGTCAGCTGGAGGCGCTGGGTGGCGTCATCCAGAACACAGGCAGGAATGTCTGTGCCACTTCCCGGAGTTAGGTCGAAGGCGTAGGCGAGGAGGTTGGGGATCGTGGCTCCGGGCGGAATGGCGGTGGGGGCGCGGTGCTCGGGCGCGGGCGGATTGGCGAGGGCGGCCAGCCAGGTGTCGTAATTTATCGGCGCGGGGGGCGGGGCGTAGAGGTCGTCAATCTCGGCGGGCGTGAGGGCGCGTTTGTAGATGCGGAGGTCGTCGAGCTGGCCCTGCCATTGGTTCCAGCCATTGCTGGTGTCGCCGATGCGAAGGAGCTCGGGCACGGTGCCGCCGGCACCGGTGTCGGTTTGGATGAAGGTGGCGCCGCCGTTGATGTAGAGGCGGGTGCGCCAGGTGGCTCCGTCGAGGTAGTTGACCAGGGTGAGTAGGTGCCACTGGCCGTTGTTGATCGCGGGGAAGGCTTGGGTGCCACCGGTGCCGCCGCTCATGCCTTGGAGGTTGGTGTGGGGGAAGGTGGTCCAGAGGCGGTATTGAACGAGGCCGCCATCGTCGGGGTGGCGGTTTTTGCTGAAGACGTTGCGGTAGCCGTCGGTCGAGGTGGTGCGCACCCAGACGGAAATCGTGAAGGGGTCGCCACGGGGGAGGAAGTCGAGGTCGGACTGGTTGGCGGGGAAGAAGGGCACGATGTCGGCGGCAAGGTTGGAGGAGCCGTAGGCCCCGCCGAAGCGACCGGATGGCGTCCATTGGCCGGCGGCGGCGGCGGGGAGGTCGGTGGCATGGTTGTTGCCGACGGCGGCGGCGTCCCAGACGCGCGTGCCGGAGCCTTCGTCGAAGGGGTAGTGCAGAATGAGGTCGGGGTCGGTGGAAAAACCGCCGAGCGGGCGGACGTCGAGCGCGAGGGCTTGGGTGGCCTGGCCGGAGGGGTCGGCGACGCGCACGGTGAGGACGGCGCGGGCGGGGATTGTAGGGGTTCCGTGGATACGGCCGTCGGCGTCGAGGGAAAGGCCGGGCGGCAGCGCGCCGGCTATGAGGCTCCATTCGCGGGTCGAGACGCCGCCGGTGGCGGCGAGGTCGTGCTCGTAGGGGCGACCCACGGTGGCGCGGGGGAGTTCGGTGGTGGCGACGGCGAGGGCGGGGTTGATCGTGATCTGGGCGGGGGCGGAGGTGGTTTCGCCGACGATGTTCGTAATACGAACATAATGGCTTCCGGCGTCGGCGAGGGTGACGGAGGGGATTTCGAGGACGGGGCTGTTGGTGCCGATAGGGGTGGCGTCGCGGAACCACTGGTAGGTGAAGGGGCCGGTGCCGGCGACGGCGACGTGGAGGGCGAGGGGGTTGCCGACGGCGAGGAGTTGCGCGGCGGGCGGGGTGATGACGGACGGGGTGGTGGCGGCGGGGGGCGGGGGCGCGGCGAGAGGTGTGCCGAAGTCGTCGCGGTAATCGAGGGAGCGGAGGTAGGCGAGGAGGTCGGTCACGTCGGGATCGGAGAGGGCGAGGACGCGGCGGTGGGGGTGGGCGGCGGCGAGGTCGTCGGCGTTGGCGAGGAGGATGGCGTTGAGGTGGAATTGATCGAAGGGTGCGGCGCTGCGCAGGACTTCGAGGGTGTTGACCGCGCCGGGCAGGAGTTCCACTTGAACGGCGACCCAGCGCCATCCGGAGATTTGCCAGCCGTTGGCCGGCGATTGGGGAAGGAGGGAAAGCGGTTGTTCGACGCCGTTGACTCGAAGCGTGGCGGTGCCTCCGCCGAGGGCGATGTGACGCAGGGCGAGGCGGGCGGTGCCGCCGGTGAGGCCGCCGTCGATAGCGGTGAAGCGCACGCCGTTGCCTGCCGCGCCTTCGACATACACGGCGGTGCCGCCAAGAGCCCCGCGAAAGAAGCCGCCGCCTTGGGCGGGGGAATCGGTCTCGATGGCGGTGGGCGGGAGGCCGAGG
>DAIPIP010000212.1:0-4294 GCA_036770725.1 Opitutaceae bacterium | reverse complement strand
CACTATCAATACGAAATAATATTAGTTACAAGATACTAAGCGGCCGGTGTGTTTCGGCTTTAATTGGAGAGGAGGCTGTGCGCAGGCTCGGTTGCTTCCCTCCGCTTCACCATGGATTGTTCGAATCTTCGCAAGGCCATCGGCCCCGGCATCCTCGTCGCTTGCGCGGCGATCGGCGGCTCGCATCTGCACTGGGCGGCCAAGGCGGGGGCGATGCACGGGTGGTCGCTGCTGGGCCTCGTGCTGCTGGCGAACCTATTCAAGTATCCATTTTTTCTATACGGGCAGCGCTACACGGCGGCGACGGGGGAGAGTCTGTTGCACGGCTACCGGCGGCAGGGGGCGGCGTTCGTTTGGGTGTTTTTATTGATCAACATCGCGACGGCGGTGGTGAACGTGGCGGGCGTGGCGTTTTTGAGCGCGGCGCTGCTGGGGCATTTCGGTGCGGGCGGAATGTCGCTGCCGGTGCTCGCGTCGCTCATCGTGGGCGGGTGCGCGGTGTGGGTTTGGGCGGGGCGCTACGCGGCGCTGGACCTGGCCTCAAAGGTGATCATCGCGTTGTTGATGGTGACGACGGTGGTGGCGGTGGGGCTGGCGGCGAGCCGGGGCATGGTGGGCGATCCGGAGTATGCGAAGCCGGCGCTTTTCGACGCGGCGGGGGTGGCGTTTTTGATCGCTCTGATGGGGTGGATGCCGGCGCCGCTGGATTTGTCGGCGTGGTCGTCGTTGTGGATGTTTTCGCGGCGCGACCAGACGGGACACACGGCGACGGTGCGGGAGTCGCGGGTGGATTTCGAGCTGGGCTACTGGATGAGCACGACGTCGGCGGTGCTGTTTTTGTCGCTCGGGGCGCTGGTGATGTTCGGCACGGGGGAGGCGATCCCGGCGAGCGGGGCGGGCTTCGCGCAGAAGTTGCAGGCGATGTATGCGGCGGCGCTGGGCGAGGGCGCGGCGTGGCTGGTGGCGCTGGCGGCGGTGGCGACGATGGTGAGCACCACGCTGACCTGCGTGGACGGTTATCCGCGCGCGCTGGCGGCCTCGTGCGAACTGGTGGTGCCGACGACGCGGAGCTTTCGTTCGCGGCATCTGATCTGGGTCGTGGTGGTGAGCGCGGCGTCGTGCGTGGCGATGCTGTTTTTTGCGAAGAGCCTGCTGGGGCTGCTGAGCTTCGCGGCGGCGGTGTCGTTCGTGACCTCGCCGATTCTGGCGTGGATCAACCTGCGGGTGATGAGCGGCGACAATGTGCCGGTGGAGTATCGGCCGGGCCTGGCGATGCGGGTGTTGAGCTGGGCGGGACTGGTGTTTTTCGGCGGGTTTACGCTGCTGTATGCGGAGGCGCAGTTGGGGTGGTTGGGGTTGTTTGAGTGAGGGAGCGGTCAGGCGACCGGGGCGAAGCGCGGGGTGGTGCGGCCTTCGTGGGTGACGGGCTCGCTCCACATGGCGTGGGGACGGACCCAGAGGACATCGTCGATTTTTTGGCCGTGCTCGTCTAGGCAGCGGTAGAGGACGTAGGGGGCGAGTTCCTCGGAGTGGCGGACAATGCCGACGACCTCGTAGAGGTGGCCCTTGTAGTGGCGGTAGAGGCCGTTGGCGGGCGTGGTCGGGAGGGCGGGGACGGGATCGTTGCGGGCCATGGTGCGGGGGATGGAGGCGGGCGCGGTGGGTGTTTTCAAGCTCGCGGGCGCGGCGGGCGACGGCGTGGATGCGGGGCATGCGCGCGACGGGTGAAATTCAGGTCGGGGCCGGACTCGGCGAGACGCCGGCGGATTTGCTGATCCGCGGGGCGGGCGAGGCGCGGCGGTTTTTTAGGTTGGACGGCGAGGCGGGGAAGGGCGGATGGCGGGTGGCGGGGGCGGGGTGCGAGATGCTGCCGGCGGGGAGCTACGCGACGCGGCGGGAGTTTGCGTATCATTCGATTGAATACACGGCGAGCGGGCGGGGGACGGCGGAGCTGGGTCGGGTGGCGGGCGGGCTGGCGGCGGGGCGGGTTTACGCGGCGGGGCCGGAGACGCGGCTGGGGCTGCGGGTGGAGGCGGCGCGGCCGATGCGGCGGTATTATCTGTGGCTGGAAGGGCCGGGCGCGGGGGCGGCGCTGGCGGAGGCGGGGTTGGGCGGCGGGCGGGTGCGGGCGGTGTCGGCCCCGGGGGAGATTCGCGAGGCTTGGGAGTGGTTGCTGCGCGACGGGGCGCGGGCGGGGGCGCGCGGGGCGGCGCTGGCGCACGGGCTGGCGGAGGTGCTTTTGTTAAAGCTGGCCGAGGCGCGGGACGCGGGCGCGGCGGTGGCGGAGGAGGGGGCGCGGGCGACCTACGAGCGTTGTAGGGCGCTGGCGGATACGGAGGCTGCGCGGCTGCGCGGGGCGGCGGATCTGGCGGCGGGGGCGGGGTTGAGAACGGAGACGGTGTGTCGCTTGTTTCGGCGTTTCGCGGACACGACGCCCGGGGCGTATCTGCGGGCGCGGAGGATGCGGCTGGCGGCGGAGCGGCTGCGGGCGCCGGGGGCGCGGGTGAAGGAGGTGGCGGCGGAGCTGGGTTTCGCGGATGCGTTTCATTTTTCGCGGGTGTTTAAGGCCGAGACTGGGGTGGCGCCGAGGGATTGGCGGGCGGGGGGCGGGTAGTAAGCAGAGACGGGGAGGGAACGCGGCGGGGTGCGGCGACCCCGCCCTACATTTAGATCGGAGCTAGCACGGAACCGATGCGGGGGGGATTTGCGCGGGGCTTTGGGTTTGGCGCGGGGGCGGGGCGGGGTTTCGTTGGCGGCAACATGAGCACCTCCTCCTTCACCCCCAAGTTTTCGGCATTGGTCACCGGCGCTTCGCGCGGCATCGGTCGCGGCATCGCGATCGAGTTGGCCAAGGCGGGCGGGCAAATCGCGATCAACTACGCGGGCAACGCGGCGGCGGCGGCCGAGGCGCTGGAACTGGTGCGCGCGGCGGGCGGCGATGGTTTCATCGTCCAGGGCGACGTGGCCTCGGCGGCGGATCGCGAGCGCGTGATCGCGGAGACGGTGAAGAATTTCGGTCGCATCGATTTGCTGGTGAACAACGCGGGCGTGGCGCCGACGGTGCGCGCGGATCTGCTCGACGCGGGCGAGGAGAGTTTTGACCGGTTGTTCGCGATCAACCTGAAGGGACCGTTTTTCCTGAGCCAGCTGGCGGCGAAGCAGATGATGGGGCAGACGCCGGACGCGGAGGGGTTTCGCGGACGCATCGTCAACGTTACCTCGATTTCGGTTTACACCGCGTCGATCAATCGCGGCGACTACTGCATGGTGAAGGCGGGGCTGGCGATGATGACGAAGTTGTTCGCGGACCGCTTGGCGAACGACGGCATCAATGTTTACGAGATTCGTCCGGGCGTGATCGCGACGGACATGACGGGCGGGGTGAAGGCGAAATACGACAAGCTGATTTTGGAGGACGAGCGCGGCATCACGCCGATCCGTCGCTGGGGCAAGCCGGAGGACATCGGTCGCGCGGTGCGGGCGATCGCGGAGGATCGGTTTCCGTTTTCAACCGGCGCGTGCTTCGACGTGGACGGCGGGTTTCACTTGCAGCGGCTGTGAGCCTGAAACGGCGGGTGACGGAGGAGACGAGCAGAAGGGTAAACCGCTAATGCCGCGGCTCAATGAGCGCGGCTTGGGAGGTGTGGTTTCGCTCCGCGAAAAGGGAGGTCGATGGCTCGGCCAATGGCCTCGGCGGAGTTCTGGGAAACTGCGGAGCGGCGGGGTGCGGCGTGTATTGAACCCGCCCTACGACGCTCAGGCCTTCTTTTCTTGGGCGTGGAAAATTTGGTCCAGTTCGAGGCCGGTGAGTTTCTTGATGCCGCCGAGGAGTTGCCAGAGGGCGAACATCATCATGGCCATGCTGGGGAGGACGATGACGGGCCAGCTGAGCCACTGCATCTTGGCGAGCTGGGCGTTGAACTCGGTCGTGCCGGCGGAGCCGGTGAGGAGCCAGCGGGCGAGGACGAAGTTGAGCACGGCGCTGACGGCGAAGGAGGCGGTGACGAGCCAGGCGGCGCGGCGCATGAGGGCTTCGAAATCGGGGCGGGTGCCGCGTTCGGCGAGGGCGGCGTCCACCTTGGGGATGTCAATGACCTGCTCGTTGTAGATGAACTGACGCACGAGCGGGCGTTTGGCGTTCATCGAGAAGAGGACCATGAGGCCGATGACGGCGGGGACGGCGGCTTCTTTGACCGCGAACCAGAAGCCGTCGAGTTCGGCGAGGGCGAAGCCGCCGGTGAGCAGGGTGCTGAAAAAGCCGATGCCGGCGATGAAGTTGAAACTGCGGCGGCGA
>DAIPIP010000044.1:16689-18405 GCA_036770725.1 Opitutaceae bacterium | reverse complement strand
GCGAATTCGATTCCGCGCGCGGTGCTGGCCTATGCGGCGCGCGGGGGTGAGGGTGGCGAAATGTTTGATCCCGCGCGGGCGCGGCGGGTCGAGGCGGAGCGGGACAGGCTCGTCACGCCCGACATCGCGAACGATCCGGAAGTGTGGTTGCACACGGTGCGGCTGACGGAGTTGCGGCCCGGAGCGACTTATGACTACGCGTTGGGCGACGGCACGCCGGGAGGCTGGGGTGAGACGCGGGAGTTCAAGACCGCGCCGGAGGAGCCGACCTCGTTTTCGTTTATCTATCTGGGCGACGCGCAAAATGGATTGGCGGCGTGGGGGCGCTTGGCGCGCGCGGCTTATCGGGCGCGGCCGGACGCGGCGTTTTGGGTGTTGCCGGGGGACTTGGTGAATCATGGCACGGAGCGCGATGATTGGGACGCGTTTTTCGCCGCCGCCGAGGGTTTGATCGATCGTCGGCCGCTAGTGCCGGCGCTGGGAAATCACGAGTATCAGAACGGCGATTCCTCGCTTTATCACCGGCTCTTCGCGCTGCCTGAAAACGGGCCGGCGGAGATCGCGCCGACGGGGCGGGCCTACTCGTTTGATTATGCGAACGCGCGTTTCATCCTGCTCGACTCCAACGCCGATGTGGCTGCGCAGGCTCCGTGGTTGGAGAAGCGGTTGAGCGAGAGCGGGGCGCTCTGGAAAATCGTGGCGTATCACCATCCGGCCTACGCGTCGCGACCGGGGCGTTTTTATCCGGAAATCAACCGGCATTGGGTTCCGTTGTTCGACAAGCATGGGGTCGATATCGCGCTTCAGGGGCACGACCACGCCTATCTGCGCACGCATCCGCTGCGCGACGGCGAGCGGGTGTCGTCGCACGCGGAGGGCACGACCTACGTGCTAAGCGTGTCGGGCACGAAGATGTATGAGCAGGGCGATCACGCCTACACGGCGGCGGGTTTTACGCGGACGCGCACCTGGCAGGTGTTGGATCTGACGCCGGAGGACCGGCGACTGCGCTATCGGGCCTTTGACGAGGGCGGGGCGGTGCTCGACGAGTTTGTAATTGAAAAATAACTACGGGCGCGAGGCGGGCGAGAGTGCGCCGGTCCACGTCGCGAGCGGGGAATCGGGCGTCGGCACCTCGGTTTGATCGCCGGGCGTGAAGGTCACGCTGACGGCGGCGTTTTGGCCGGCGGCGAGCGGGAGGCGGAAGGTGAGGAGGCGTTTGTCGCGATTTGGATTTTCGGCGGCGGAGGGAGGGGTGGCGGATTCGACGCGCCAGTCGGTGGCGGCGGGCGAAACGATGCGGGCGACGAGGTGTTGGCCGTCGAGTCGGAGGGTGGCGGCGGGGCCGTCGATGGTGACCTCGGCGCGGGTGAGAAAGGCCCAGCGCAACTCGGTGTCGCGGTCGGGCGGGGCGGAGACCTCGTCGCGGACCAGGACGGTGCGGCCTTCGAGCAGGGCGACGCCGCGCGAGGCGGAGGCGAGTTGTTCGCGGTAGGCGTGCGAGAGGTCGAAGCGGGCGTGCGAGCGGGTCGCTTCGTGGTGAAAGGCGGTGAGGGGGACGCGTTGAGGAGTGCGCTGGTTGCGGCCATCGGCGGTGAAGACGTTGTGGCCGAGCGAGCCGAGGCGGAAGTAGGTCCAGCGTCGGCCGTCTTCGCGCATTTCCCAGTAGCCGGGCAGGTCGTAGTCGTCGGGGCCGAGGTCCTCGATCCAGCGGCG
>DAIPIP010000044.1:7299-16589 GCA_036770725.1 Opitutaceae bacterium | reverse complement strand
TTCGACGGCGTCGAGCAGCATGGCGAGGTAGGTGGTGCCGTATTTCCAGTAGCCCGGACCCTCATACCAAGCGCCGTCGAGCGCGTAGTGGCGCAGGGCGAGGGGCAGGGTGGTCACCATGGCGGCGAGCTGGGCGCGCAGTTCGTCGGGCGCGTGGTCGCCGACGGCGAGGGCGGCGAGAACGAGGCCGCCGTTCACGACGGGGTTCCAGTTGTTGGCCTTGGCGCGGGCGAGGGCGGCGCGCTCGGCGAGGGCGGGGTCGAAGGCGTGGCGGGCGAGGGCGGCGCGGAGCTCGGCGCGGCGGGTTTCGCCCAGCCAGTCGTGCAGCCAATCGTAACCGATGGCGACGGCGGCGGCCATCTCGGCGGTGTCGAGAAAGTGGTCGGGATTCCAATCGGGAAAGGCGGCGACGGCGGCGAGTTCGGTCCAGGCGCGTTCCGCGTGGCGTTCGTCGCCGAAGAAGCGGTGGGCGAGGGCGAGGGTGCCGATCTTGGCGAGGGCGGCGCGGCTCTCGGCGAGCAGGCGGGGGCCGACGAGTTTGTGCGTGACGACGGGCTCGGTGAGAAGCCAGTCGGCGTTGAGGCGCAAGCGTTCCAGCAGGGTGTGGAAAAACGGATCGCGCGCGGCGAGTTCGCGGAGTTCGGCCTCGCGGGCGGAGGTGAGGAAAAGGCGGGGGTGCGGTTGTGCCGGCATGTCGTGGGCCGAGGTCGGGCGGGTCGCGGAGAAACCGAGCGTCGCAAAGACGAGAAACGGGGCGGCAAGAATTCCGAGGCGGGGCGAAAATGGCATGCCCCGGACCCAGCGCGGGGGAACGATTCGCGAAAAGATCGCCGTCATGCTCATGTGAGAGTTTATCCTGCCTCATGCAAAAGCGGCCTACCATCAAAGAAGTCGCGGTTCACGCCGGCGTGCATCACACCACCGTCTCGCTCGCGTTGCGAAATCACCCGAGCATTCCCGAGGCCACGCGGGCGAGAATCCGGGCGTCGGCCGAGGCGGTCGGCTATCGGCCCGACCCGATGCTGGCCTCGCTGATGCGCTATCGCACCGCGAGCCGCGCGGGCTTGAACCGGCCGGTCGCCGCGTGGGTGACGAATTATCCGACGCGGGATCGCTGGCGGCGCACGCGGGTGTTTGTGGAGTTGTTCGAAGGGGCGGTGGCGCGCGCGGACGAGTTGGGGTTTCAACTGGAGGAGTTTTGGATGCGCGAGGGCGGAATGTCGCAGGCCCGGGCTAACCAGATTTTGCGCGCGCGGGGCATTTCCGCGCTCTTGCTGGCGCCCCAGCCGGCGCCGGGAACTTCGCTGGAGCTGGACTGGAATGCGTTCTCCGCCGTCACCATCGGCTACACGCTGGTCTCGCCGCGGTTGCATCTGGCGGGCAGCCATCAATTCGCCTCGATGGGGTTGTTGTTTCGCCGGCTGTTGGAGGCGGGATACACGCGGATCGGTCTGGCGCTGCCCACCTCGCTGGATCTGCGGGTGGGGCACGGATGGTTGGGCGGTTATCTGGCGGAGCAGGCGAGCCTGCCGCTTGCGCGGCGTCTGCCCCCCTTGCGGTTCGACGAGTTTAGCGCGGACCTTGTCATGGGTTGGGTTAAGCGACACCGGCCTGACGTCGTCATTTCCGCGACCGAGGAAATCTGGCGCGCGTTCAAGGCGCAGGGAACGCGCTTTCCGGAAGAGATCGGCTACGCGCTGCCCTCGCTGGTCGGCGCGGACGATGCGCGCGCGGGCATCGACGAGAAAGCGCGCGCGGTCGGATCGGCCGCGATGGATTTGCTCTGCGGCTTGTGGCAGCGCGGCGAGCGCGGTGTTCCGCTCGTGCCACAACGCGTGTTGATCGAGGGCGAATGGCGGGGCGGAAACACCGTGCGCGGTTTGTGACTTGAGTGACGCTCAGGTGAAATCGTGCGTCACTCGCAAATGAGAGCGGGAGTGGGGTTTCGTTCGCCGATCTTGAAGAACATGCGAAATGAGCGGCCGGCAAACCGGTCCTTCGCTCAACCAGCGCACCCTGCGCACAACCTTAAAAACCCGAATAATTCCATGAACCGCCAACGCATTCGCCGTCCTCTGGCGACCTCCGTCGGTCTCGCGGCTTTCGCCGCGGCCGTGGCCGCCCAGACCGAACCCTCGAACTTGAACTCCGACGGCGTGCCTCCGCCGGCTTCCGCCGACGCGGCCTCGCCCGACGACGAGGTTGTGGTGCTCGAACCTTTCGTCGTGCGTCCGCTGATCGACGAGCGCAATCGTGCGATCGACGCGAAGCGCGAGACCATCGGCATCTCCGACTTCGTTTCCTCCGACCGGCTCGGCCAATTCGTGGACGACGACATCGGCGCCGTGCTCGAGCGCATTCCCGGTGTTTACACCTCGGGCGCGGGCCAGAGCGGCGGCGACGGCGTCTCCATTCGCGGTCTGGGCGGCGGTTTCAATTCGCTTCAGCTCGATGGAGATCGTCTGCCCTCGAACCAAGGCGGCACGCGCGGCGTCTCGCTGGACAACATCCCCGCCGAGCTCGTCTCGGCCATAGAGGTGTCGAAGGCCCCCACGCCGGACAAGGACGCCGACGCCATCGGCGGCATCGTGGACGTGGAGACGAAGTCCGGCCTCTCCCTGGATCGCCGGGTGCTGGCGGGCCGCGCCGCGTATGGGTTTGATGAATACGGCGACGGCACGACCTCGCGTGTATCCCTGAATTTCGCGGACAAAATCTCCGACACGCTGGGCGTGTTTCTCTCGGTCAACCGCAAGGAGACGAAGGACAGTCTGCGCGACGAGATCCGCGCCGACCCGACGGACGCGCTGTTCGACCAGCTCGCGACCGAGGACATCGACGCCGAGATCGACGAGAACACCGACCCCACATTCTACACTCCCGGGCGCATCGACTACCGACGCACGCTGCAAAGCCAGACCTCCACGGGCGGCAGCCTGAACCTGGACTGGCGCCCGGCGGAGAACCACCGCATCAGCCTGCGCACCTTCTACAACGAGTTCGACGAGAAGCGCGAACAGCTGCGCAACAGCTGGCGCTTCGACCGTTCGGACGGCGACGATCCGGATGGAGAGGAATTTGGCGACAGCGATTTCGTGTATCGCGATCCGGCGACGGGCATTTTCTATTTCGGCGACGACCAGCGCATCAACCGTCGCGTCTACGACCAGAACGAGACCGAGACGATCTACCGCGTGCAACTCGCCAGCGACCATCGCTGGGGTGATTCGCATCTGGAGCTAAGCGCGAGCTACGCCCGGGCCGAGCGCGACTTCGCGGCCGACATCTTCGTGTTCGAGACCGACGACGTGCAGTTGTTCGTGGACAACACCAACGCGCTGCGACCGCGCGCCGGCATCATCGACACCGGCGATTTCTTCTACATGCCCGGCTCGCCCGTTCCCGGTCTGCAGGACCCCGCCTCCTACGTGGACGGCGGTGGCGACGGAGAATTCATCGCCGCCGAGCGACGCGGCGAAGTCATCAACGCGACCGACGAGATTCAAATTTACGCGGCCGATTACCGGCGCGATTTCGAGAACTCGGCGGGACGCGGATTCTGGAAGACGGGCGTGAAGCTCCGTCGCCAGGACAAGGTGAACGACCGCGATTTCGCCATTGTCGGCGGCGGCTTCAACTTCGACGCGAACGCCTCCGGCTTCCAGGACGCCAACGGATTTTTCAACGGCTTGAGCGACGTCGGCGTCTTCCCGACCTACGGCGGTCTGCGCGCCCAGAATCCCATGACGCCCGAGGAACTCGTGGCCGACGCGCTGGCCAACAGTCCCTCGCCCGACGCGCGGCGCGACAGCACGGTGCTGGACATCTCCGCGATGGAGGACGTGTTCTCGCTCTACGGCATGGCCTCGCAGAATTTCGGCGGGCTCACCGTCACGGGAGGGGTGCGCTGGGAGCGCACCGACACGACCTACAGCGGGTTCACCGCCAACGTGACGGGCGACCCGGTGTTGGACGCCCTGCGCGCGGTGGAGAGCACGAGCGCCTACGATGATTTTTATCCGAGCATCCACTTCACCTACCGGTTGACCGACCAGTCGTTGTTGCGCTTCTCGGCGGGCCGCACTCTGGCGCGGCCGGAGTTCGACGATCTCACGCCCTCGACCTTCGCCACGCTCAACGTGGATTCGGGCACGGGCGACACGATCGTGAATCTGCAACGCGGCAACGCCGACCTGAGCCCGACCCAATCGCTCAACTTGGATCTGAGCTACGAATACTACTTCAAGGACGGCGGCATTTTTTCCGCCGCGGTGTTCTACAAGGAACTCGATAACTGGATCTACGAGGGCACGCTGGTGGCGGATCCCGCGCAATTCCCCGAGTATGCGGCGGTGCCGAATCTCGTCGGCGTGCGGGTGAACAGCACGTTGAACGGCGACACGGCGCGCCTGACCGGTTTCGAGCTCAACTACGAGCGCTCCTTCGGCGCCGGGTTTTCGGGCGGCGTGAACTACACGATGATCAGCTTCGACGTGAACGAGCAGGAGACCGGCCTGGATCGAGTGCCCGGCCAGGCCGAGCAACTGTTGCGCGCGTCGCTGGCCTATGAGACGCGCAAGCTCACGCTGCGGCTCTCCGCGCGTTACAGCAGCCCGATCCTGGACGAGCGCGTGTCGTTCAGCGACCCCGCCGCCATCGCCTTTTATCAGGGGCAGGGGATGGGCACGATGACGACGGATTTGTTGGGCAACCCGATCGTAAATCTCGGCCTCTACGAGGAGGAGGGCGTGCAGCTGGACTTCACGGGCGAATACGCGTTGACCAAAAACGTGCGCGCCTTCGTGCAGGTGAACAATCTGTTGGGCGAGAACGGGACCACCTTGCTCGAGGAAAACAAACGCTTCGCCGAGAAGAACGAATACAAGTCCTGGTCGGCGCTGGTGGGCGTGAAGTTCAGCCTTTGACCGGCTGCGATACGGAACGGGCGGTTTGAAAAACGGCCGGGCGGATCTTCGTGGTTCGCCCGGCTTTTTTCGGCCGCTCAGGGGGCGTTGGGGTCGTTTGAAACCGGCAGGGGGGCGCGAGCGACGGGGGCGGAGGTGCGGTCCATGACCAAGGTGATGGCGGGCTGTTTGGTGGTGGTGCCCGGTTCGAGGTTCATGGGCGGGCGAATGAGGGCGAACAGGCGGTGTTGGCGGCCGACGGGGAGGTTGGTGCCAAGCACGCGGGTCCAGCTTTCGCCCGAGGGATGGCGAGGTCCACCCGCAAGCGGCCTTCCGCCGGATCGAAGGGAACGGTGAATTCCGCGCGCGGTTCGAGATCGCCGTTCACGCCGCCCGCGCGGAGGGCGATGCGAAGGCTGGTCAGGTTCAGAAAGCGAACGGAGTGTTCGGGATGTTTGGCGGGATCATCCGGAAGTAGGTAAAGCATGCCGGCCGGCTCGGCGGGTGTGCCGTTGGGAACAAGGATGCCGATGGCCGCCGGTGAGTCGCCCGGCCACGGCGCCGAGGCGTAGGGGAGGCGTTGTTCACGTTTTTCCTCATCCAGAACGGTGACGAAAAATTGAACCGGGCCGGAGGGGGGGAGGGCGGAAAGGGTGGTGAAGCGATTGGTGGCCAGATGCACAGACCGAGCCTGCGCGCCTGTTCCCGTCTCCAATTTTTGAGCCAACGGACTCCAGGCCAGAAGACGAAGTTCGCGAACGGGGTCGTCGGTCCGGGCGAGCGGAGTCTGCGCCGCAAGCGAGAGGGCGAAGAAGGGCAGGAGGAGGGAAAGGAGAGCTTGTTTGGCATGGGGCTAGATGTCCTCGGGGCTTAGCCAGCGGAAGGAGACGACGGTGAAGCGTCGGCCGAAGCGTTCGCTGTCGGAGCCGGCGGCGGGGGAGTTTTGAGGCGGGGTGGCGTCTTCCACGTATTCGGGCATGCGTTGCACGACGGCCTCGGCCCAGGCCCGGGCGACGGGTTCGTCGCCGAGGGTCGGGTTGCGAGTTTCGCCGTAAACACGGATGACGAACGTATCTGAACGGGCGGACAGGGTGGAGCCGATGCGGGAGAGGAGATCGGCCTGGGTGAGGTGGCCGGGGCCGAACGCGTTGCGGGAGGAGACGGGGAGGCGGGCCACGGCGTCCTCCGTGCCGCGGTAGGCGGCGAGGTCGAGGGAGGAGTCGCCGCCGGGTCCATTGCCGACCGGGTGTTGGTCGTAGGGGGCGCGGTCGTTGAGGCGACGGGTGGCGGCGGGGTCGAGATCGGTCGTGTCGATGGCGGCCTGAAGGGCGCCCTTGAGTCCGGTGGCGTCGTTGGCGAGGCGGCGGTTGACGAAGTCGGCGAGGGACTTGAAGGGACCGCGGGCGCGAACCTCGGCGACGATGTTGGCGGCGAGGGCGGCGAGTTGGGCCTCGGTCAATTCGCGATAGCCTGACCAGGGATCGGATGCGTCGCCGGTCGGTCGCAGGAAGCGGGAAAAAGGTATGGAGAGCGGATCGGTGGAGGAGAGGTTTCCCGAGGCGGGATCGTAGCCGAGGTTATGGGCGGCGGCGAGGAGGGCGCGCCAGGCTTGTTCGGAGGTGCCGACGTTGTTGCCGCCGATGAAGGCGTGGGGCGCCCAGGTGTCGCCGTAGTTGGTTGATCGATACAGGCCCTTGGCGGTGAGGGCGTAGAGTTCGCCGGGGCGGGCGGGGTGGAGTTCGATCTGGAAGGTGGAGACGAAGTAGTAGCCGGTGGGGGTGATGCGCTGGCCGGGCTCGCCGATGCCGGTCTCGATGCGTTGCCAGGAGTCGCCGGCGTTGTCGGAGCGGAAGAGGCCGCCGGTGGTCCAGATCTGGCCGGCGTAGAGTCGGTCGGGGTTGGCGGGATCGACGCGCAGGGCTTGGGTCTGGCTGTTGGGCAGGCCGGTGGAGAGGCGGGTCCAGGTGTGACCGCCGTCGTCGGAGCGGAAGACGCCGACGCCGCCGGCGACCCAGATGCGGTCGGGGTTGGTGGGGTGAAACTGGATTTCGAAGCCGTGGCCGATGCCGCCGTCCACCCAGCCGGGGATGACGTTTTGCAAGGTCGCGCCGGCGTCGAAGGTGGCGTAGATGCCGCGGTTTTCGGAGCCGAAGAGCCAGGTGTCGGGGCGGAGCGGGTGGAGGCGGAAGCCCTCCTCGTTGGGGCCGCTGCCGGCGAGGTTCCAGGATTCGCCGGGGCCGACGCCGACGGCCTGCCAGGTGAGGCCCTCGTCGGCGGAGCGGAGGACGGAGCCGGTGCCGGAGCCGACGAAGCGGTTGCCGGCGTAGAGCAGGTTTTGCGCGGGATCGATCTGCACGGCGAAGACCTGGCGCGCGCCGGACGGGTTGATGGAGTTGGCCCCGGCGGGCGGGAGGCCGATGCGTTGCCAGACGCCGTCGAGCACGGGGCCGGGGGAGCCCTCGACGCGGAGCGAGGCGAACTGCATCTCGGCGAAGCTGGAGGAGGCGAAGGCGGAGGCGTTGACGAAGCGGGTGAGGAGAACGCCGGCGAAGGAGACGTTGGCGAGGTCGGCGAGGAGGCGGGGCGAGGCGGGCGTGTAGTTGATTCCGTAATACACGCCGGGGGTGGCGCCGGGGGCGGGTTTGACGGGATCGTAGAGCGACCAGGTGGTGGCGAGCAGGTCGGCGGCGGACCAGGCGAGGTGTTGGCCGGTGGCGGTGGTGACGGGCAGGGCGGTGTCGGCGACGTAGTAGGCGGAGCCCTGGCGGAGGACGGGGCGGGCGGAGGAGCCGGCGGGCAGGCGGACGTCGGTGGCGAGGTCGGAGACGACGGCGGGGGTGTCGAAGCGCGCGCCGACGAGGAAGCCGACCTCGGCGCGCAGGGTGCCGGAGGCGGAGGCGTTGCCCGAGTAGCCGGTGTTGAGGACGAGGGCGTCTGCGGCGGTGGGCGAGAGGTGGTTGAAGGGGCGGTCGTGGCGCAGGCCGGTCTGGTAATAGGTGCCGGAAGTGGCGGTCGAGCTGGTGGTGCCATAGCCGACGAAGAGGGTGGGCGCGGTGCCGGTGCGCTCGGGGTAGGAGACGCTGAAGCCGCCGTAGAGGTCGGGGCCGGCGTAGGGCGCGGCGGGGGTGAGCGGGCCGCCGGAGAAGGCGCGCCAGCCGCCGTTTTGCGCGCCGCCGGAGGGGTTGCGCATGGGGAGGTTTCCGGAGGTGAGGGCGATGGTGCCGCCGGCGGGATCGAGGGGCGCGGTGTAGTCGGCGGAGGGGCCGAACTGGAAGAGCACGTCGGCGTGCGCGGTGAGGGCGCAGAGCGTCAGCAGGACGCACGCGAGGACGCGCCGGGGCGGGCGGGCCGGAAGGGGTGAACGGGGCATGAAAAACAAAATGGCCGCGCGGTGAGGCGCGGCCATCGCGGGGCGGTGAAAGCCGTTTCCCGGCGGGGGAGAGATGCGATGGAATGAGATGGGCGCGGCGTGCGCGGCGGAGCCGCGTCAGCGCATTGGGGACAATGCGCTCCACCTGGCCGGGAACTTGACGGGCGCGGCTTCATGATAGATTTTTCTCTCATGAAAACTGCAACGGTGGCGGATCTAAGGAACGAGTTCAGGCGGGTGTCGGCCTGGGTGGCGGAGGGCCAGTCGGTCGAAATCACCAAGCGGGGCCGGGTGGTGGCGCGGCTCGTGCCGCCGGAGAGCGGAGCAGGCGGGAAGGGTAAGGCGCCGTTCAAGATGCCGGATTTCGCGGCTCAGCGTAAGGCGATTTGGCGGGACAAGAAGCCGATGACGGACGCCGAGGTGCAGGCGATGGAGGACTTCATGAATGAGGGGCAGGAAGGATGAGCGCTTTCGCGGACACCTCGGTGCTGTGCGGTATACTGCACGAGCAGGACAACAGTCGCGAAGCCGACGCGTTGGTGGCGGGCGAAGGGGGCGCGGTCATCCTCTCCTCGTTGGTGGCGTTCGAGTTCAAGCAGTCGGCGCGGTTGCAGACGTTTCGGTTTGATGCGGATCGGACGCAGGGTTGGGCGGAACGAGAGACGACGCGGATGTTGGCGCAGTATGAGGCGAACGTGAACGCGGGGGTGTTTGTTTTTCCGGCGGTGGATTGGGCGGATGTTCACAGTCTGGCGGCGCGCTTGAGCGCGGCGCACCCCCGGAGCGAAGGGTATCGCACGCTGGACGTGTTGCACGTGGCCACGGCGCTGCATCTGCGCGCGCAAAGATTTCTGACCTTGGACAAAGGTCAGGCCGCGCTGGCACGGGCGGTGGGGTTGACCGTGCCGGCGCGGCTGACGGGCGGACGGAAACGATAGTCCGCAGGTTCTGTTTTAGAGGCCGCCGTGGGCGCGGGTTTCGACGCGGAGGTTGTCGAGCCACATGGTCTGGGGGGT
>DAIPIP010000044.1:0-7199 GCA_036770725.1 Opitutaceae bacterium | reverse complement strand
TCGCGGTGGTGATGCGCACGGCCTCGGCGGAGGAGTTGCCGAGGGCGAGGGTGCGGTTGGTGTCGGAACCGGCGGTGAGGTGGACGTCGAACTCCCAGGAGACGACGCCGCTGACGGAGGCGAAGTTGCGCCGGATGCCGCGCTTGGCCCCGGCGATGGCGAGGCCCTTGCCGGAGCCGGCGGGGTGGGCGCCGATGGTGAAGTCGGCGGAGGGCGGGGTGAGGACGGTGGTGTTGTTGAAGAGCGTCCAGCCGGAGCCGCCGGGGAAGGCGCCGTTGCCGAAGGAGCCGAAGTCGGTCCAGAACGTGGCGGTGACGGCGGCGGGTATGCGCCACACGCCATACATGGCGCCGGTGATCCAGACGTCGCGGGTGAGGGGGTGGACGCGGAGGCCGTTGATCTCCTCGGGGCCGTTTACGTTGGTGGCGGAGACGGGGTTGGCGGGGGTGGGGTTGAGGACGGTCCAGTTCGCGCCGGCGTCGGTGGAGCGGATGACGTGGAGGTCGGAGCGGTAGAAGGCGCGGGCGGCGCCGACGTAAACGATGGACGGGTTGAAGGGATCGACCTCGACGACGGTGGGGCGGATGTCGCGGGTGCCGGTCTCATCCTTGTGGGCGGTTTCGCGCGGGAGGACGGCGGTGGTGGAGATGGCGACGGGGGCGGAGTAAACCGGCGCGGTGGCGACGCCGGTGTGAGTGGCGGCGAAGAGCGCGTTGGTCTGCACGTCGTTCTTTTGCTGGGCGATGATCCAGAGTTTTTTGGCGACATGGTCGTAGGCGAGGGATCGGACGTTGCCTTCGACGGCGGAGAGGCGGGTGGTCCAGGTTGCGCCGCGGTCGGTCGAGGTGAGCAGGTTGTAGCGGAGGTCGGACCAGCCGGAGCCGATCTTGTAGTTGTAAACGCCATACAAGGTGCCGGTGACGAAGTCGGCGGCGAAGACGTTGGAGACCTTGTTGGTCGATGGCGCGGCGAGGTCGGTCCAGTTGGCCAGGACGGCGGGATCGCCGGAGCAGCGCCAGTTGCCGACGAAGACGACCTCGTTGGCGGAGGCGTCGTAGCCGGGGTCGATGAAGGAGGCGCGGTCGCCGGTGATGGCGAGTTCGTGCTTGGTCCAGGTGAAGGGGCCGGTGGCGCCGGAGCGGGTGCCGACGCTGATGGAAAACGGGCCGTTCCACGAGGAGCTGCGCAACGCGATCAGGCGGCGCGGGTCGGGCATGAGGGCGGAGTAGGCGTTGCTGGTGGGGAAGCCGGAGGGTGCGGTCCAGAGGGGTGGGTTGGCGGCGGTGGAGGAGAGGATGCCAGACGTCTCGGCCACGCGGTAATCCTGAAACGCGAGGGCGAGGAGCGAGGGGGCGAAGCGGGAGAAGTTGAAGCCGCCGGCGGGCATGATGCCGAGGTAACCGTCGGCGGCCCAGCCGAAGACGGAGCCGGGGGTGGAGGAGGCGCCGAGGGGCGGGGAGAAGGTGACGTAGTCGCCGCCTTCGCCGAGGGCGCGCCAGCCGCCAGCGACGGCGGAGTCCTGGAACCAGACGGGGCGTTGTTCGCGGTGGTGGTGGTTGATGAAGGACAGGGCGGCGTCGTGCGTGACCTCGGCCCAGGCGGGGGCGGTGGCGGCGGTGTTGGAGACGACGAGGTCGGCGGAGACATCCTGGCCGCCGTAGGCGGAGTGGGACCAGCCGGCGAAGACGAGGGGGTAGGCGGGACGGTCGGCACCCTCATAGAGGCGGATGTTGGAATACTCGATGTCGGTGGAGGCGTCGGCGTCGTCGTCGGCGATGAAGACGAGGTGGTTCACGGTGCCGGTGAAGGTGGCGCCGACGTGGATCGTGTAGGGTTGGGCGGCGGCGCCGGCGGTGTAGAAGGGCGTGACCTGCACGCACCAGGCGGACTGGCCGGCATACCAGGCGGAGTCGGAGCCCTCGGAGCCGCCGAGGAGGAAGGTGCGGCGGGCGTTGGTGAGGTTGTCGTCGTTGTCGAGACCGACGCCGATCAGCTCGCCGACGTCGGGGCCTGGACGGTGATCTCGAGCCTGGTGTTGGCGGTGACGGTGTAGGGAGCGGGCAAGGTGAATTTGCGCCAGGTATTGCCCGCGAGGGTGAGCTTGTCGCCGAAGACGGAGGCGGCGTGGGTGCGAATGAGTTTTTGATTGTAGAACTTGGGTTCGGCGGCGAGGGCGTCGGTATCGACGTTGAGGAGAACGGTGGCGGGTGCGCCGGGGTTGGCCGAGACCTGGGTGAGGCGGTCGTCGGAGTCGGGGACGTAGCCGCTGTTCACGGGGATTTCGGACCAAGGGGCGCGGGTGGTGAGGCCGGCGCGAGGCAGGGTGAAGAGGCGTTTGTTGGCGGTGGTGACGAGGACGGTGCCGTCGGGCAGGAGGTCGAAGCCGTGGATGCCTGGCGTGGCCGGGAGGGGCGGGTGGTAGACGAAGGTCGGCGTGGCCGCATCGGGGTTGTCGGTGTAGTGGAAACCGCCGGCGCCGGCGACGTAGAGGCGGCCCTTGGCGCCGACGGCGGGATCGAAGGCGACGTGGGCGAGGGAGTGGAGGGCGACCGTATTCGCGCTGTTGATACGCGTCCAGGTGGCGCCGGAGTCGGTGGAGCGGTAGAGGCCGTCCGCTCGGGTGCTGAAGAAGGCGCGGGTGGAGGCGGTGGAGGTGCCGGACTTGGAGTCTCAGGCGAGGGAGCGGCGCTCGCGCGGGATGAGGACGTTGGCGGTGTGGGCGGGGGAAAAGGAAGGGGCGGGCGAGCGGGTCCAGGAGGCGCCGCGATTGGAGGAAAAGGCGACGCCGAGGGGCGACGCCGCGGTGTTGTCGGAGCCGTAGGCGACGAGCACGCGGTGGTCGTTTTTCGGGTCGAGGGCGAAGGCGTAGCCGCCCTGGCCGGTGAGGCCGACGTTGCACTTTTCCCAGGTGACGCCGTCGGTGGAGCGGTAGATGCCTCCGGTGTTGGTGGACATGAAGAACGAGTCGGGATTCGGGCCGGACTCGACGGCGAAGGCGGTGATGACCTGGCCGCCCTCGCCGCCGAGCAAGGGCGCGGCGTAGGCGGTGTCGCGAATGGGCACGGGGTGCCATGGGGTGTCGGCGCAGGCGGAGGGAACGGCAAGCGGAAGCAAGGCGCAGCAAAGCGCGCCGCAGAGGGGCGTGACGAGGGAGGGCATTTTTTTGGGGGGGTGAAAGCGAACGCGAGGGGAGCGCGTTCGGTAGCGGTGAAAGCGGGGGAGGGTTCGAGGCGCGATGGCGGGTTGGTGAAAGCCGTTTCCCGGGGGAAATGAAGAAACGGTTTTCACGGGCGGGCGGTTTACGGCGGGCGGGGCTTGCGAAACGGTGGAGCGCGGGCCCGCTTTGTCGGCGGGACTGTTTTCAACCTCTCCCCAACCCCTTGTGATGAATTTTCCCCGTGATTTTTTTCGTGCCTGTTGTTTGTCGGCTTCGCTTCTGGCTTTTGGCGCTTCGTGCCGCGCCGACGAGACGCCGGACTGGCAACCGGGGGCGTTGCGCACGGCGGCGATGAAGGCGGCGGGCGAAGCGGGCGGCGAAGGCGCGCAGGTGCCACGAGCGCTGGCGCTGGCTCCGGGGGACCCGGATTTCATGCTCTGGGGAACGGATGTGGGTGGCGTGTTTCGCTCGCTCGACGGCGGGAAAAATTGGGAGCCGACGAACGTGGGCTATTACTCGCGGGGCAGCACGGCGCTGGCGATCGATCCGCATAATCCGGCGCGCGTGCTCTCGCTCGGGACGAACTCGGGGCCGGGGACCTACAATGGAATTTATTTGAGCGAGAATCGCGCGGGCTCGTGGCGGGAAGTGTTTCGCTCGGCGACGCCGATGGCGAACAACAGCGACGAGCGTAGGCAGATCGTGTTTGATCCGGCGACGTATGACGCCGCGAGCAACAAGACGCTGGTGGCGTATTGGGCGCGCGCGGAGGTGGAGACGGCGATCTGGCGCAAACCGGAGGCGCATCCGATGCTCTACAAGACGGGCGACGGCGGCGAGACGTGGAAGGAGATCCCCGAGGGCGCGGCGATGGCGGGCGCGGCGTTGGCGGTGCATCCGAAAAATGGATACATCTATGCCGCGCATCGCACGGGGCTGCATGTCTCGCGCGACGGCGGGCGGAGCTGGGAGCGCAAGATCGAGGGCCATGCGCGCAGCGTGGACGTGTCGCCGGCCGCGCCGGATTCGGCGTGGGCGGCGGTGGGCGGCGAGCTGCATCGCTCGGACGACGCGGGCGCGACGTGGACGCGCATGCCGGACAGCGCGGTGTTTCGCGGCGGGGATTTCGTTTTTCGCACCCTCACGGTCTCGCCCTCGCACCCGGAGCGATTGGTGACCTGGCAGATATCGCCGACGCAGCGCTACCAGTTTCCGCGTTTTTATTCGCACGACGGTGGCGCGACCTGGCGTGAAAGCGTGGTGGACGGCGGGTTGAACATCCTGCCGACGAACGCGCGGCGCGGGCACTTCGCGTTTCACCCGACGGAGCCTGACGTGATATTGTCCACCGGCGGCGATTTTCCGACGCTCTCGCGCGACGGCGGGGCAACCTACGTGTGGTCGGCCAACGGCATCAACAATCTGCTGGTGGGTAATTCGTTTAATTTTTCCGTGACGAACCCGGATGTGTTGTTGCTGGGTTCGCAGGATTACGGCGCGGCGTTGACGACGGACGGGGGCGACACCTGGAGGTATTTTGCGCCGGGCGGGAAGGGTTGGGGCGGCTACAACTATGGCGGCTACGCGACCACGGCGCAGGCCTTGGTGGTGGGCGAGTCGGCGGGTTGGCCGAGGCCGCGCACGCTGGCGTATTCGCTGGATGGCGGCGCGCGCTGGACGGTGACGGAACAGGCGGGCAAGGCGAATCCAGTGGTTGGATACGGCGACCCGAAAAACGAGCGGACCCTGTTCTGGTCCCAGTATTGCTCGACGGACGCGGGCCGGAACTGGTCGGCGATGAGAGGAGTGACGGCGGTTCACACGCACGATCCGGCGGACAAAAGCCTGTGGGGCATCGACGCGAGCGAGCCGCGACGGAGTCGGGTGGTGCGTTCGACCGACGGTGGCGTGACTTGGCGGCCCGTCGGCGATGCGGAGACCATGTTGCAGGATGTGGCGGCGCACGGAGGCGAGCGCGGGGTGCGCTTCGCGGTGGGCGAGCGGGATCTTTTTCGCTGGGAGAAAAACACGTGGATTCCGGTGACGAATTTGCCGCGTGATTTTGAAAATCGCACGCCGCGCGTGCGTTCGGTGGCGATTGATCCGAAGGACCCGAACGTGATCTACGTGGCGACGACGGAGAACCATTTGTTGTCGGACGTGGGGCCGATCCGTTCGACCGACGGCGGCAAGACCTGGCACAACCTGCGGCGCACGACGGCGCTGAGCGCGGACGGTCGGCGGGATGGAGGTGCCGCGCCGTTTTGGGTGCGGGTGAACCCGAAGACACGCGAGGCGTGGTGGGCGACCGGCTGTATGGGAGTATGGAAAATCGCCGCGCCTTGAGCGGCGCGGCGAAGGTGGAGGGAGCGGAATCGTAAGGGGTTTGACCGACTCATCGAGACCCCGAAGCGGCGTCCGTGCGCCGCCAAGGGGGCGGGTCAGAAGTAGCCGCCTTTTTCGGTGAGCTGGTGGATAGTTTCGCCGGAGGCCACCCAGGAGAAAATTTTCTTTTCGTTGGCTTTGATTTCCTCGGCGCGGACGAGGACCTCATAGGCGATGTCGCGCGGGACAACGACCACTCCGTCGATGTCGCCGAGCACCACGTCGCCGGGGCGGATGACGACGTCACCGATTTTGACCGGTATCTGGTAATGGGTGATGAGGCAGCGGCCGAGCGAGCCGTTTGGGATGCGATGTTTGTAGAAAACGGGGAAGTCCTTTTCGAGGATCTGGTGGGTGTCGCGAATGCCGCCGTCGATGACCGCGCCTTTCACGCCAAGGCCGACGGCGGTGGCGGTCATGACGCCGCCCCAGAGGGTAGCTTTTTCGTCCCCCGAGGTGTCCCACGTCACGATGGTGTTTTTGGGCAGCTCCTCGAGCATACGGGTGCGGAAGGTCATCTCGCCGGTGATTTTGACGTTGGGTGCGCTCTTCACGGTGAAGGCGAGGCCGGCGACGGTGCGTTCCGGGCGGAGGGGCTTCATGTGACCGGGGAGGGCTTGGTCGAGCAGGGCGTGTTCGCGCAGCACGTCGCTGATGGCGCCGGTGTAGAGCTGTTCGTAGCGAGCAAGCAGTTCTTCGTCGGCGATGGGGAAGGGCTCGGTGGAGATGGTCTCACGAGCAGCGATGAGTTTTTCAAGATTCATCATGCCGACTTCCTTTTTGTAGGCTTGGATGTCGGCGTTTAGGTTTTGGGGTTCGGACATGGTGTAGTGTTTTTTTGGTTACGAGTGGGAAAACGGCGGGCGGAGGGCGCGGGTTCAGGCGAGACCGAGACCGCCGTCAACGTAGAGATTCTGGCCGGTGATGTAGGCGCCGGCGTCGGAGCAGAGCAGGAGGGCGGCGCCGACGCAGTCGGCGGACTCGCCGAAGCGGCCGATGGGGATGGAGGAGCGAACCTTTTCGGCGTAATCGGGATCGGCGAGGGCCTCGGTGTTGCGGTCGGTGACCACCACGCCGGGGGCGAGGGCATTCTCGGTGACGCCAGAGGGTGCGAGCTGTTTGGCGAGGCCGAGGGCGAGGCCGGTCTGGGCGTGCTTAAGCGATGAATACGGCAACATCCGGGGGTGCGGTCGAGTTTCCTGCACGCTGCCGACGGTGACGATGCGGCCCCAGCGACGCTCGCACATGGCGGGAGCGAAAAGTTGGAGGAGTTCGTAGCTGGCGCGGTAGTTGACCGTGTAGTGCAAATCGAGTTCGGCGCGGGTGAACGCACTCCAATTTTTTTCAGCTGGAACGACGCGTTCAGGACGAGGATGTCGATGCCGCCGAGGACGGCGATGGCTGCGGCGTGGAGTCGCGCCGCGCCATCGTCGGCGCCGAGATCAGACTGGACGGCGCAGGCGCGGCGACCAAGGGCGCGGACCCGGGAGGCGACGTTTTCGGCGGGGTCGGCGCGGCCGGTGTAGTGGACAACCATGTCGGCCCCGGCCTTGGCGAGGGCGATGGTGAGGGCGGCGCCGATGCCGCGGGAAGAGTCGGTGACGAGTGCGCGGCGACCGGTGAGATCAAAAGGAGGCGGGGAGTTTCATTGTGGGTC
>DAIPIP010000043.1:0-18441 GCA_036770725.1 Opitutaceae bacterium | reverse complement strand
CTAAACCGCTACTTAGCCGCCCCTTTTCCGGGGCGGCTTTTTTATGCCTCTCTCCGACAAACAAACGCGCTCGCTTGAATAAATACCAGTTACGGCACGAATTGAGACTTCTGGTGGGGCGGGACCGCCGGGACCGCCGCTGCGGACTCAAAACGTAATTGGTTCAAAGACACCGTCGGCCTCAAAGCGCCGCCAGATAAGCCGCTTCTGCCGCATCCCAGTTTAGCACATTCCAAAACGCCCGCACGAAATCAGCCCGTCGGTTTTGATAGTTCAGATAGTAGGCGTGCTCCCAAACATCGAGCCCGATCACCGGTTGCTCGCCGTTCATCAACGGCGAATCCTGGTTGGCGGTGGAAACGACCACCAACGCACCATCCTTCACCACCAACCAGGCCCAACCGCTGCCAAACCGCGACATCGCCGCCTGGGCGAAAGTCGTCTTGAACTCCTCCATGGAGCCGAATTCCGACACGATGGCGGCTTGCAGCCTGCCCGCCTTATACTCCGCCGCAGGGGCCAGGGTCTTCCAGAAAAACGCGTGGTTGAGATGCCCGCCAAGCTGGTTGCGCAAAGAGCTGCGCAAAGGCTCTCCGAACGCGGAAAGGCGGGTTATAAGCTGCTCCCCGCTCAACTCGCGCAGATCCGCACGCGATTCGAGCGCCTTGTTCGCCGCCGTGATGTAAGCCTGATGATGCTTCGAGTGATGTATCTCCATCGTGCGCGCGTCGAAATGCGGTTCGAGCGCATCATAAGCGTAGGCAAGTTTCGGCAGCACGAAGGGCTGAGCGGTTCCCGCGCCGCCGGCGGTCGTTGATTGCGCGCTTAGCGAACCCCGGGTGAAGGCCAGAACCGCGGCTCCGGCTCCGAGGGTCTTGAGCATATTACGACGGGAAACAGGCGTGGTGTTGGGATGCATCCGCTTAGCAAAACCATTCCCGCCGCCGGGGCAAATTCTATGCGCAACGATAGCCCACGCCGTGAACCGTGAGGATAACGCGCGGCGTTTCGGGCTCCGTCTCCACTTTTTTGCGCAACTGCGCCACATGCTGGTCGAGCGTGCGCGTGGTGCCCACGTAACCCACACCCCACACCGCGTTGAGCAACTGGTCGCGAGTGAGCGTTTCGCCCGCATGCGCCGCCAACACCTCGGCCAGGCGCAGTTCTCGCGCGGTCAACGACTCGGGCCCCCTCCCCGGCACGCGCACCGTGAAGGTGCGCCGGTCTATCTCCGCCTCGCCAAGCTTGAACACCGGCGGCAAAGCCCGCGCGCCCGCGCCTCCCCGCGCCGCCGCCGAGGCTCGCCCACGCCGCAGCAAAGCCTCCACCCGTGCCAGCAGCTCATGCACCCCGAAGGGTTTAACCACGTAGTCGTCCGCCCCGAGCTTCAAACCCACGACCTTGTCCACCTCCTCTCCCTTGGCGGTGAGAAAAAGCACCGGCACCGCCGCGCCCGCCGCCCGCAAATCCCGGCATACATCGTAACCGCTGGCCTTCGGCATCATCACATCGAGCACGACCAAATCGTATTTGTTCTGCGGATACAGCTTGAGCGCCTGCGCGCCGTCCGCGGCGGCGACCACATCGTATCCCTCGCTCTCCAGGCTGGCGATAAGCCCGAGGCGAATGTTGGCGTCGTCTTCGGCGATGAGGATTCGGGCTTTCATGGGAGGAATGCGAAAAGTGAATGCGCCATGAATAAATCCTGATCCACGCCGGAATCACGAGACATCCAAAAATTTCAAATCACCCCACATTCATCCGCGCCGCCAAGCCGACCAGCGCCGCGCGATTCAACTTCCCCCGCGCATCGCGCGGCCACTCCGCCGCCGCCACCCACACATAGCGCTTCGGCCGCTTCGCCGGTGCCAACGCCCCCGCCAGTCCCGCCCTCAGCGCCGCCTCCGTCGCCGCGTCCCCGCACGCCACCGCCACCACCTCGCTCCCCCACTCCGCGCTCGGCACGCCCACCACCGCCACATCCGCCAACCTTGCCCCGCCCGCCGCGCGAAGCGCCGCCTCCACCTCCGCCGGATTCACCTTTTCCCCGCCCGAGATAATCAACGCATCCGCCCTCCCCCGCACCCTCACCCGCCCCTGCCGGTCGATCTCCCCCGCATCATCCGTGCGCCAGGCTCCCGCCTCGCGCGCCTCCGGCCAGTATCCAAAAAACAACGACGCCGCCTCGATGTCCAGACGTCCTTCCTCATCCGTCGCCAGCCTCGCATGCGGCAACGCCACCCCGCACGAATCGTCACCCGCCAAAAACTCCTCCGGCCGCTGCGCCGCCACCAGCGCCGCCGTCTCCGTCATGCCATAGCACATCGCCACCGGCGCCCCCGCCGCCCGCGCCCGCGCCAGCAACTCCGGCCACGCCGCCCCCCCGCCCACGAGCACCGCGCGAAACCTCCGCAACCACGCCTCCGCCTCCGCGTCGCCCAGCAGCCGAGCCAACTGCGTCGGCACAAGCGAGAGAAACGCCCCCTGCCCCCCGCTCGTCGCTCCTCGCTCGATCCCCGCCTCCACCTCTTTCCACTTCGCCGCCCGATACTCGCCGCCCGTCCACGCACACCGCGCCCACGCCATCAACCCGCTGACATGCCACGCCGGCAACACGCCCAAAGCATCCACCCGCCCAACCCCGAAGTGCGCGCAAAACCCCTTCACCGCCGCGCCCAACGTGAACTCGTCGTGACGCGCCAACTTCATCGCCCCCGAAGAACCACCCGTCGGCACGCACAACCACCCACGCTTCCCGTCCCAGTTTTCCGGCCGCCGCTCCGCCAGCGCCGCCCACTGCGCGCGCTCGCGCTCGCCCCAGCCGGGATCGACCAAAAACCACGCGCCGTCGCGCTCCACCAGCGCCTCGCCCGCGAACTCCCGTAAACTCGCGATCAACTCAACGCGTTCCACAAAGCCTCCGGGTTTATGCGTTCAACCTCTTCGCGCCGCACGAACGGCCCGCTCCACGGCGCGTTCGCCGCGCCATCCTGAAACAACGGCCACACCCCATACCCCAGCGCCCGCCTTTCCGCGATGTAGGGCGGGGGCGCCGCACCCCGCCGCTCCGCATCCGCCCGCTCCCTATCCCGCCGCTCCGCCCAGGCAAACGCCAACCATAACCCCGCCCGCGCACCGACGCACGTCTCCAGCGCCGAGCCGAAAACCACCTCCGCCTTCGCCCGCGCCAACTTTTCCAACACCGGCCCCGGCTCGCCCAGCAACACGGGCTTCACCACCCACACGCCCTGCCAATCCATCGCCAGCCACTTCTCCACGTCGCGCGCTCCCGCGATGGATTCATCGAGCGCGATCTTCACCGGAAAATCCTCCGCCAACCCGCGCAACATGTCGTCCACCTTTCGCCGCCCGGCCGCGTCTTGCGAAGCCTCGGCGAAGCAGGGTTGCTCCACATATTCGATCATCGGCCGCTCCGCCGCGCGCGCCAGCCAGCCCTCCGCCACCTTCCGCGACCACGCCCCGTTCGCATCGAGCCGAAGCTTCGCCCCCTTCGGCAGCGCCCCGAGCAGATCATCCAAAATCGCCCACTCATCCGCCGCCTCGCCCACCCCGACTTTCCACTTAAACGTGCGAAACCCCAACTCCAGCCGCGCCTCCACCGCGCCGAGCACCGCCCGCCCCGCCGGCAACAACCCCGCCACCGGCAAAAACTTCACCGCCTGCGCCGCTCCATCCGCCTCCGCCGCGCCATCGTGCGCGCCCTCCCCCATCGCCGCCGCCAGCCCCGCGCGCACGCTCACGCACTCCATCGGCACCCGCGCCAACGCATCAGTCAGATCAGCCGCCTGCCCCCGGAGTCCCGCCAGCGCCGCTCCCGCCTCCGCCACCGTCTCGGTGCCAAACCACGAAATCGGCGCCACCTCCCCCCAACCCGCCACGCCCATTTCCGTTCCATCAGCCACGATCCGCGCCGCCCGCACCAAAAACCCTTCGCGCTCCGCCCAAGGCCCATGCGCGGTGCGCACGACCGCCCGGAAAGGCAGCCGATAAACGCGATGCTCGATTTTCCACATGGTTGACAACGATTTCCCGCCACCATCCGCCCCCGCCCGCCCGCGTCAACTCTCCCGACCAGCCCGACCCACGTGTAACCTATTGGGTTACACATCACCGCCCCTCCCCCCTCGCTCGTCAGCTTACGCAACACCGGATCGCGACCGAAAAATCATTTGCGCGCCGCCCCCGCGCGCCTACTCATTCCCCGGCAACTCATGAATCCAGTTGCCACGTCCTCCGCCTTCGCCGCCGACGCAGATTTTTATCTCCCGGCCGAAAAATTCTTTCCCGCGAACCTGCCCGTCGCCCTCACCTTCGACGACGTCTCCCTCGCCACCCTCTACTCGGACATCCTCCCCAAGGACGCCGACACCTCCACCGCCCTCTCCGAGGCCCTCCAACTCTCCATCCCCATCGTGTCCTCCGACATGGACACCGTCACCGAATCGCGCATGGCCATCGCCATGGCTCTCAACGGCGGCCTCGGCCTCATCCACTACAACATGCCGGCCAAGGATCAGGTCAAAGAAATCGCCCGCGTGAAACGTCACGTCCACGGCCTCATTCAGGATCCCATCACCGTTTCCCCCGACCAGCTCATCGGCGACATCCTCGCCCTCGTTGAACTCAAAAAATACGGCTTCCGCACCTTTCCCGTGCTCGACGCTTCCGGCAAACTCGTCGGCCTCCTCCCCGGCTCCGCCGTCCGCGAGCGCTACAAATCCCGCAGCGTCGCCCAGTGCATGACCCCGCGCACCGACCTCCTCACCCTCAACACCCGCCAACTCCAGTCCGACCCCATCAAAGCCGCCGACGCCTTCTTCACCGAAAACATCGGCATCCACAAAATCCTCGTCGTCGATGACCACGACCACCTCCGCGGCCTCGTCACCTTCTCCGACGTCGATCGCATCATCACCGACGCCAAGAGCCGCCGCAAACCCGCCCGCGACTCCGATTTCCGCCTCGTCGCCGGCGCCGCCATCGCCCCCGTGCGCACCCCCGACGGCGCGCTCGACCGCGAAAAAATCCTCGACCACGTCGGCCACCTCGTCGCCGAGCACATCGACGCCGTCGCCATCTCCACCGCCCACGGCCACACCGCCGGCGTCGGCGACATGGTCAAAATGATCCGCGCCGCCTACCCCGCCCTCACCATTATCGCCGGCAACGTCACCTCCGGCGCGGGCGTTTCCTACCTCGCCGACTGCGGCGCCAACGTCATCAAGGTCGGCCAGGGCCCCGGCTCCATCTGCACCACCCGCATCGTCGCCGGCGTCGGCATCCCCCAGCTCACCGCCCTCTACGTCGCCGCCCAGGCCGCCCGCGCCCCCGGCCGCCCTCCGGTCAAAATCCTCGCCGACGGCGGCATCACCAAATCCGGCGACATCGTCAAAGCCCTCACCCTCGCCGACGCCGTCATCCTCGGCGGCCTCCTCGCCGGCTGCAAAGAAGCCCCCGGCGAGATCATGGAGATCAACGGCAAACTCTATAAACAATACCGCGGCATGGGCTCCCTCGCCGCCATGCAGGCCGGCTCCGCCGCCCGCTACGGCCACGACAAAACCGACAAAACCCGCAAGCTCACCGCCGAAGGGATCGAGGCACTCAAGGAAGTCTCAGGCAGCACCGACGACGTCCTCGCCAACCTGGTCGGCGGCCTGCAAAGCGGCATGGGCTACCTCGGCGCCGGCGACCTCCCCACCCTGCGCCAAAAAGCCCGCTACATCCGCGTTTCCCCCGCCGGCCAAAAAGAAGCCTCCCCGCACGACGTCATCGAGGTCAAAGCCGGCCCCAAGGCCTGATACCAAATCCCGTTAATTTAAGACTTCTTGCGCCAAGCTCGCAAAGCAACGAAAAGCAAAAACCACCTGCTCTGCATTACTTTGCAAACTTGGCTCGGACCTTCGCGTCTTTGCGTTAAAGTCCGAATTATCTGGGAATTAATTGGGTGCTTGGTGACGGATATCACCGCCCGCTTCCGCCGCCACCATCACCGTCTCCGCCGCCGCCGGTAAAATAGTCGCGCACCGCCACCACCACCGCCTCGCGCGGCACCTCGTGCTCGCTGCGGTCGGCGAGATCACGAAACTTGACCACGCCCTTGGCCAGCTCGTCGCCTCCGTAAATGAGGGCAAGCTTCGCCCCCGATTCGGCCGCCGCCTTGAACTGCTTGCCAAAAGCCAGGTCCTTGAGCGGGTAATCCACGCGATAACCCGCCGCGCGAATTCCGGCGATGTCGGCAAAAGCCGCCGCACGCTCCGCCTCGCCGCCGACCACCACATACACCTCGGCATTCGGGCCGAAGGTCGGCATCAGGCCGCGTTGCTCCAGAAGCAGCGCCATGGTCACATCCCCGATGGCAAAACCCACCGCAGGCAGCGCCGGCCCGCCCAGTTTCTCCACCAAATCGTCATAACGCCCGCCGCCGGCGATGGCGCGGAGTTCCCCTTTGCGATCAAACGCCTCGAAAACAAATCCCGTGTAGTAGGCCAGCCCGCGCACGACGCCAAAATCCACCTCCACAAATTCTCCCAGCCCCATCGCGCCCAACCCGCCCAACAGCTTCCGCCAATCCGCAAGACGTGCCGTGAGCGCGTCGCCCCCCAGCGGCGCAAGCACCTCTTCGAGCGCCGAGAGACTCTTGATGCCAAGGAAGGCCAGAATCTTGTTTTTCACCTCCGCGTCGATCGGACCAAAAGCCTCGTTGTAAGCCTTGAACGCGTCGTCCCCGATTTTCTCGTATTTATCGACCGCGCCGAGCACCGCCTTGGTGCGCTCCGCGTCGAGCCCGAGCGAGGCCAGATAGTGCAACCATAGCGTGCGATCACTCAGACGCACAAAAAAATCCCGCGGCCCCAGACCAAACCCCGCCAACGCCTGCACCAGCAGCCCGATCAACTCGATTTCGGCCTCCGGACCCGGCTCCCCGAAGATGTCGCAGTTAAACTGGAAAAACGCCCGCTCACGGCCCTTCTGCGCGCGCTCATACCGATAAAACTCGCCGATGCTGCACCACTTGATCGGACGCTTCAGCGCATTGGCCTTCGCGCCGACGAGCCGACACACGGTCGGCGTCATCTCCGGCCGCAGTGCGACCTCGCGCCCGCCCTTGTCCGTGAAGGCGAAAAGCTGCGCCTCGATCTCGTCGCCCGACTTGGCCCTGTAGAGATCGAGCGGCTCCAGCACCGGCGCGTCGTATTCGGAAAACCCATACGCATGCGCCGCCCGCCGCCACTGGCGAAAAATGTGATTCCGACGCGCGAACGCTTCGGGATAGAACTCGCGAAAACCGGGCAAAGACTGGAACTGGGCCATGATGGAAAAAGGGGAGGAATGCGTTGGTCTCGAAACCCGTTCGAGTCCCGAATCGCAGAACCCGGGACCTTGGCGTCGGGAACCAGCCGGGGGCCAACCAAAAAAAGCCGACCCCGTAAAAGGGATCGGCTTGCCAAGAACCCTCCGGTCCTCATCCGCGCCAGCTCAGAGCTGGCTGATGTCGAGCTTCTTGAGCAGCTGCTTGAGGATTTTGCCGGATTTGAATTTTACCACGGCGCGCTCGGGGATGACCACCTCGGCGTCCGGCTTGTTCGGGTTGCGTCCGATGCGGGACTTGCGGCGCTGAACTTCCAGCACGCCGAAATTGCGCAACTCGACGTTCCGGCCTTCGGCCAAGGCGCGCATGACGATATCGAGCGTCATTTGCACGGTTCCGACGATTTCCTTTTGGGGAAACCCCGTCTTCTCATAGATTTCCAAAACAATTTCGCGCTTGGTCAGGTTGGCAGGCATGGCATTTAGGTGGGTTGGTGGTGATAGATGAACTAACGGTTCAGCGTTAAGTTATTTGTTTATCTTGAATTGCGTCAAATTCAAGGGGCTGTTTTTTCTCAAAATATAAAATAAATAAATTTTAAATGCCTGATTTTTATATATTTATAAAAAAATCTATTTTATCACCACAACCGTCCCTACCCCCCGCCGGCCCGAGCACACACTTACGTTAAAATTCAGCAGGTTCCCCGCTGTTTTTCGCGGGCGGGTAACAAGCCGGAAAGCGGTCGCGATGAGGTCGGCACCAGGTCGATGTCGCCGAGACTGCTGAAGCACGCACCGAAGCGGCGACGAGCACGTCGCCGCTTCATCAAATTGCCCGGCGGTTTACCCCCCGCATACGGCAAGGAACCATTCGGTGGTGCCCAAACGCGCCTCATCAAGTATGGCGCCTCATTAAGGTGCTTCGCTCTGACTAAGCTACCCTCTCTGCCCGCCATTTACGCCCAAAACGTCACGCTCGACTTGCCCGCCGCCTTGTCCTCACACGTTTACCCCTCCATGCCCGATCCCTCCGCTGTTAACTCCATGTTTGCCCGCATCGCCGGTCGCTACGATTTGGCCAACCGGCTCCTCAGCGGCGGAGTGGACCTCTGGTGGCGCAGGCGGCTCATCAATGCCGTTCGCGAGTCCACCCACCGCGACGTCCTCGACCTCGCCACCGGCAGCGGAGACGTTGCCTTCGCCCTCGCGCGCCGCCTCCCCGAAGCGGCCAACGTCACCGGCATGGATTTTTGCCAACCCATGCTGGATCAGGCCGTTATCAAACAAACCCGCGCCGACGCGCCCGGCAAAAAAATCCGCTTCATCCCCGGAGACGGCCTCAACCTCCCCTGCCCCGACGCCTCCTTCGATGCCCTCACCGTCTCCTTCGGCCTGCGCAACATGGCCGATCGTCATCGCGCCCTCACCGAGATGCACCGGGTGCTTCGGCCAGGTGGTCGCCTGCACGTGCTCGAGTTCTCCCAACCCCATGCCTGGTTCGCGCCCCTCTACTACTTTTACACCCGGCGTATCCTACCCTCCGTCGCTGGCTGGCTCACCGGCGACCGCGACGCCTACGCCTACCTAAACGCGTCCATCGCCGCCTACCCCGGTCACGCCGCCATGACGAAAGAACTCGAAGCCGCCGGCTTTCAAAAGGTGCGAGCCATCCGCATGACCTTCGGCATAGTCGCCCTCCACATCGGCGTGGCGTAAGCTTTTTCCATCGATCATTGCGATAGGAGCGGCACGGAGCGGCGACGTCCCCGATGCAGAAACTCTCGCGACAATTAACTGTTCCAACCCCCCCGCCCCCGCCAACGCACCGCCCCGCTCAAGCGAGTTCGCTCAACTAAACGACTTGCCGCAGCCGCACGTGCTCTGCGCGTTCGGATTTCGAATCTCAAAACCCTTTCCCTGCAACCCGTCGTCGAAATCGATGCTCGTGCCCGCCAGATAAGCCGCGCTCGTCGGATCGAGCACGATCTTCACTCCCTCGCTTTCACAACGCTCGTCATCGGACTTCGGCGCATCAAACGACATCCCGTATTGAAACCCCGAGCACCCGCCCGATTCCACCAAGACGCGCAGCAATTTGTCCGCCGCACCCTGCTCCGCTTGCATCGCCCTGATCTGCGCGGCGGCCCGTGTGGTCAAAGTAATCATAAGCGCAAACTCGCCGCCCCGCCCCGACTGTCAACCTCGCGCGCCCACCCACCCCGCTCGCGCCTCGACTCGCCCCGCCCGTCGCCTTCTCGCCGCCGCCGCGCCACAGCAATTTCCATGCTAGCCCGGATTTACCGCCTTGCCAGCAATGCCTCTCATGCCAATTAACCCTTACCGTGTCCGCTCCGCTAAAACACATCTTCAACGAAATTCACTACGAGATGGTCCGCAAGATCGCCGACGGCGGCATGGGGATCGTCTATGAAGCCTGCCAGCGCGGCGCCGGCCAGTTCCGCAAGACTGTCGCCGTAAAACTCATCCGCGAGGAATACTCCACCATCCCCGAGTTCCAAAACAACTTCATCGGCGAAGCCCGCCTCGTGGCCGACCTCGTCCACACCAACATCGTCCAGACCTACCACCTCGGCATGATAGGCGGCCAATACTTCATGGTCATGGAGTATGTGAACGGCGTTAACCTCGAACAGTTCCTCGACCGCCACCTCGCCCTCGGGAAATCCATCCCCGTCGAACTCGCCGCCTTCATCGTCTCCCGCATCGCCCGCGGCCTCGCCTACGCCCACGAGAAACGCGACAAAGAAGGCCGCCTCCTCGGCATCGTCCACCGAGACATCGGCCCCAAAAACATCATGATCGGCTACGAGGGCGACGTGAAGCTCACCGACTTCGGCATAGCGAAGGCCCTCGACCTCATGTATAACGAAGAAGGTCAGGTCATCGCCGGCAAAGACGAATACCTTTCCCCGGAACAGGCCAACTACGCCGTCACCGACGCCCGCGCCGACATCTTCCCCCTCGGCATCGTCCTCACCGAACTCCTCCTCGGCAAAAACATCTTCCGCAGCGACGACCGCCTCGAATCCCGCCGCAACATCCTCTCCCTGCCCGTCCCCCAGTTCGCCACCCTCCGCCCCGACATCCCGCCCAAACTCGAGGCCATCATCCAAAAAGCCCTCGTCCGCGAACGCGAAGGCCGCTACCAATCCGCCAACGAGATACTCACCGCGCTGGAAATGTATCTCTACGGCGACGGTTACGGCCCCACCAACGAGAAGCTCGGCCTCTACCTCCGCGAACTGATGGCCGGCTAAAGCGGCCCACGCCGCGTCCCGCCCCGACGCGCGCACTCCCGCCCCCGCCCTCCACTTTCCGCCGATCATGTGTGCCGGTTTTAACCAGGACCTACGCCAACGCCAAAGCCAGAACCTCGTTCTGGCTCCTCAGCTGCGGCAGTCGCTCAAAATCCTCCAGGTCGCCGCCCTCGACCTCCGCTCCGTCATCCAGTCCGAACTCGAGAGCAACCCCACCCTCGAGGATATCTCCAACGAAACCGACAGCCTCGACGCCGCCGCCGACACCTCCACCGACGCCGTCAACGACCGCGATTCCGACGACGCTTCCGACGCCTCCCCGCCCCCCGCCGACGACACCCCCTCCGACGGCCCCGAATCTCTCGATTTCTCCAAAGAATTCGACGTCCTCAACAAGCTCGGCGACGACTGGCGCGACTACCTCTCCGACAACGCCGGCGCCCAACCCTACACCTCCGAGGACGCCGAAAAACGCCAGCACTTCTTCGACTCCCTCGTCACCGAAACCTCCCTTCAGGAACACCTCGTCCGCCAGGCCGAACTCCTCGACATTTCCGACGAAACTCAGGCCGCCCTCCGCCACCTCATCGGCGGCCTCGACGAACGCGGCTTCCTCACCCAGACCCCCTCCGAAGCCGCCCTCCAAGCCGGCCTCCCCCTCGACGCCGCGCAAGAAGCCGCCCGCCTCCTCAAAACCTTCGAACCCGCCGGCATCGGCGCCGACAACCTCGCCGACTGTCTCCTCCTCCAACTCCGTGCCAAGGGCCGCGGCGAATGCCTCGCCGCCCGCATCGTCCGCGACCACTTCGAACTGCTCACCCGCCGCCGCATCCCCGAGATCGCCCGCAAAACCGGCGCCCACATGGACGACGTCCAGGACGCCATCGAGGAGATCGGACGCCTCGACCCCGCCCCCGGCCGCAAATTCGCCGACGACAGCAACCGCGTCGTCATCCCCGACGTCGCCGTCGAGCAGGACGGCGACGAGTGGAAAATCCACCTCAACAACGACTACATCCCCCGTCTCCGAATTTCGAATACATACAAGGAGATGATCGCCCGCGGCGCCCTCACCAAGCAGGAACGCGACTACGTCCGCGAACGCATGCGCTCCGGCAAATTCATCATCAACTCCATCGAGCAGCGCCAGCAGACCATCGAACGCATCACCCGCGAGATTCTGAAAGTGCAGCGCGAATTTTTCGAGGAGGGCGTGCACAAGCTCCGCCCTCTCACCATGACCCAGATCGCCGACGCCGTCGGCGTTCACGAGACCACCGTCAGCCGCGCCATCGCCAACAAATACATCCGCACCCCCCACGGTGTGTTCGAGATGAAATTCTTCTTCACCCCCGGCTACGAAAACGCCACCGGCGAATCCGTCTCCAACAAGAGCGTGAAGGAAATGATCAACGAACTCGTCGCCCTGGAGGATAAATCCCGCCCCTTGAGCGATCAGGAACTCGTGCTCAAGCTGAAGGAAAAAGGCATCAACATCGCCCGCCGCACCGTCGCCAAATACCGCGAAGAACTCGGCCTCCTGCCCAGCAACCTCCGCCGCGACTACGCCTGCTGATACCGATCGCCCGCGGGTGATTTATTGGAGGGACGACCTCCGTGTCGTCCTGTATTCGTCGGACCCCTAATAAACCGGTCCCCTCCCCCTCGCCGACTCGCGCAAAAGTCGGAACCCACGAGACGTTGGCACCATTCCCTACCCGGCGGCCCGCAAACGCTCGATCTCGGCGATCATCGCCGCGCGCTGCGCCTCCGGCACATCCGCCACTCGCCAGCCATTGCTCGCCACCCGCGCCAGCTCCGCGCGCGTAAACCCGGCCTCGTCCGCCAACACGCGATACTCGTCCAGTATCGTATTATTGAATACAAGCTGATCGTCCGTGCTCACCGTGCAGTTGATACCCGCCGCCATCAAAGCCCGCAACGGGTGCGCCGCCATCTTCGGAAAGACCTGCAACTTGATATTGCTGATCGGAGTGATGTCGAACGTCACCCCGCGCTCCGCCGCCAGCGCCATCACCGCCGCATCCTCTATCGAGCGCACCCCATGCTGCACCCGCGTGACCCCGAGCTGCTCGATCGCCTCGCGCACACGATGCGGCCCGTCGAATTCGCCCGCGTGACACTTGGTCACCTTGCCCGCCGCGCGCAGCCTGGCCCACACCTCGGCCGTCCAAGGCTCGGTCGGCACCGGCTCGTGGCCGTGAAGATCCACGCCCTCGATTCCGTCCTGGTTGATCAAATCGTCGATCAGATCGCGCATCGGCCCCTGATAGTCGGTGCGCAACATCCCCGCAAAAAGACGAACCTCCAGCCCGGGCGGCACGGCGGCCTGCACCGCGGCCGCGATCTCACGCACTGGGGCCTGAATGAAGTGTGCCACCGCGAGATGAAAACTGCACTCCACGTAACGCACGTTAGCCACCACATGCTTGGCGAAAGTCAGTCGTGCCGACTCGTAATAACGCTCCGGCGAAGTGAACCACGGCAGCGCATGCCCCAGCAAAATCTCATCGAACTTCGGAAAGCTCGGAAACCGATAGTCCGGGGCGTGAAAGTAAGGCTCCGGCGGATACACGTCCGGCTTCCAGGCGTGCAACAACTCGTAAGGCAGCGAACCGTCGAGATGCAGATGCGTCTCGGTCTTCGGCAGCGCGCGAATGTAGGCGTCGAGATCGGGCATTTTGAAAACCACTAATGAGCACTAATTGGCACTAATAATACCCTACGAATCGGTGCATTGGTCTGAAATTAGTGACCTTTAGTGTCGATTAGTGGTTACCCTGCTCAGGCCTTCCCCAGCAGATATTCCGGATTCAGTTTATGCAGCGCCTTGGGCACGAACATGCCGTCCTTGCGAACGAGTTTGCCGTCGAACCACACCTCGCCGCCGCCGTATTCGGGGCGCTGGATGTTCACCATGTCCCAGTGAACCTGGCTCTTGTTGCCATTGCCCACGCCTTCGTAGGCCTGGCCGGGGGTGAAGTGGAAACTGCCCGCGATCTTCTCGTCGAAAAGGATGTCTCGCATCGGCTCGCGGATGTGCGGGTTAAACCCGAGCGCAAACTCGCCGATGTAACGCGCGCCGGGATCGCTATCGAGAATCTCGTTGAGGCGTTTGGTGTTGTTGCCCGTGGCCTCCACGATGCGGCCTTTCTTGAACACAAGCCGCACGTTTTCGAAAGACGTGCCGAGATAAACCGACGGCGTGTTGTATTGGATAACGCCCTCGACCGAATCCTTCACCGGACAAGAAAACACCTCGCCGTCCGGGATGTTGCGCAGCCCGCCGCAGGTCTGCGCGCCGATGCCTTTGATCGAAAATGTAAGATCGGTGCCGGGACCCTTGATCTGCACGCGGTCGGTTTTTTCCATGAGGGCCTTGAGCGCCTTCATGCCCGGAATCATGCGCGCGTAGTCGAGCGTGCAGACCTTGAAATAAAAATCCTCAAACGCCTCGGTGCTCATGCCGGCCTGCTGCGCCATGGCGGCGGTCGGCCAGCGGAGCACGACCCACTTGGTCTTGTTCACGCGATGATCGAGCACGGGCTTCATGAGCCGCGCGAAAAGTTGCACGCGCGCCGAGGGCACGTCGGAGGATTCGAAGATGTTGTCCGATCCGCGCAGCGCGATGTAGGCGTCCATTGTCTGCATACGCTTCAGCTCGACCTCGGCGTGCGCGGCGAACTGGCCCTCCTCGGCGCCGAGCATCAGCTCGCGGGTCACGCGGGCGCGGTGCAATTGCACGAGGGGAAACGCACCCCGCGCGCGGACTGCGCGCACCAGCGAGATCACCATGGCGTCGGGCACGTCGAAGGCGTCGATCAGGACGCGTTCGCCTTTTTGCAGATAACAGGAAAAGCCGGCGAGACCGGCGGCAAGTTTGTCGAGACGGGGGTCGGAGAGCATCGGGTAAAGACTCCAGACGAGACTCAGCCCCGCCGCGCCCGCAAGGGTGAAAGGTTCAGGGAAGAAGCGGCGCGAAGAAGCCCTCGACCAGTTCGGGCGTGGCATCCGGCGTTCCCAGCCAAGTCTCCAACCGCATCCGCCCCATGGAACCGCCGCCGGATTCCACTTCGAGCAGATCCGCGATCAGCCGCAACGAACCCTCTTGGTAAGCCACGGTCAGATCGGGCTGATATTTCGCGACGATCATCTCCGCCGTTCCGCGCGGATCGGCGGTCGCGGCGCGCCAGCCCCGGTTGCTCGCGGCCAGAAACACTTCTAACAACCGCGCGTGTTCCGCGCGCACTTCCTCGGTCGTAAAGTAAACCTGCGCGTAGGTGCGATAGCCGTGGGCGTGACCATAAAACGCCCGCACCGGATGCCCCGCCGTCTCGAAGGCGACCTTCTCGTCGATCACGTAAGCGACCTGCGCGTCCACCTTGCCGGCGGGCAGCGACTCGTGGTCGTTACCCAACACGACCGGCTCGACGTCGTCTAGCGTGAGACTGACGCTCGCGAGCATCTTTTCCAATTGCGGGCGGTTGTAGGCATGGATGCCGATGCGTTTCCCCTTGAGTTCCGCGATGCTCTCAAAGCCGCGCGATTCGAGGGTGACGATGCCGATGGGCGAGGCCTGAAACATGGTCGCAAACGCCTGCACCGGCGCACCCGCCGCCCGGCCGCGCAACAACGCGCTTCCGTCCGCGACACCGATGGAGATTCCCTCCGCCGCCACCACCGGCTCGATGGTCTGCATCGTTTCCTGGTTCACCGGCACGACCGTGACATCGAGCCCAACCTCGCGATACCAGCCGCGCTCAACCGCCAGCAACAGCCCGGCGAACTGCGCGTTGGCAATCCAGTCGAGCTCGACGCGCACGGGCGTAAGCCCAGGTAGGGCGGGACCGCTGGGCCCGCCTCCGATCGTCTCCCCCTTCGCCAGCACCAAGCGAAAACCCAGCTCGTCGTTGCGCGAACCCGCGAAGGTCGGCTGCCGTTTTGCGAGCAACAAATACGCCGGGCGATCGCTGCCCCAACAACCGCCGCGCGTCACGCGAGCGAGCGCCGAAGTCGTGTAGGGTTCGTCCACCCATTCCCACACATTGCCCGACAGGTCATAAATCCCCAGCGCGTTGGGCGGAAAGGTGCCCACCGGCGAGGTGCGCGGCCAAGCGTCGGTGTAGCCACCTGGAATCGTCCCCCACCACGACGGTTTCCCCTCCGCCGATTCGGTGCCCGCGTAATTGCCAAAATTCACCGGCGGCGGCCAGTCCGCGCCCCAAGGATATTTAGTATCCGAAAAAGCCATACGCTCTTCGGGCGTGGCGCCGCGCTCCTCGCCGAGGCCGGCCGCGATGCTCCACTCGCGATCCGTCGGCAGCCGGTAAATCTCGTCGGCACCGATCACGCCGGCCGCGCGATGTCCCGCCGTGAGCCACGCCGCGTAGGCGCGCGCGTCGGCAAGATTCACGCCCACGACCGGATGGGTGTCGTCCTGCTCATAGCCCGGATTCGCCCAGGTTTTGCCACGCGGCGCCCAATCATGATCGTCCGCCCCGAGCGTGAACATGTTGCCCGTAGCATTATGACCCGTCGCCGCGATAAAGCGCCGAAACTCGCCGACCGTGGTCTCGTGAATGGCCATGCGCACATCCTCCGTTCCCGGCAGCGCCACGAAGGCTGTCGCGCCGCCGGCGAGCGGCGCGACCAGCCCGCACAGAAACCCATATATCAAACGACGTGGAGTCATGTCTTTCCACGTTGCATTCTCCGCGCCGCCGCGCCGACCACAAGCGGTGGACTTGGCCTAAGCGTGGGACTTTTCGCTTTCGGCGGGGAAACAAATGCGCCCCACCGCGTCGTCAAAACCGTTCGCCCCGCGCAAAATCTCGATCTCCAGTCGCAAATAATAAATCGGCACCGGACAAGGCATGCCGTCGGGAATACGCACCGCGTCTTTTTCCGTCGTCACGATGTAATCGACTTTCTTTTCCAACGCCTCGGAGAAAATCTCCACGAAGTCCTCGTAGCTAAACCGGTAGTGGTCGAGAAAGCGCCGCGTGAACTCGATGCGCCCGCCCAAATCGCGCACGAAGGCCTCGAAACTTTCCGGCACCGCGATGCCCGAAAACGCCCCCACCCGCTTGCCGTCAAGATCCGCCAAAGGCCGTCGCTCCGCCGAACCGAGGCGCTGCAAAAACTGGGGCTTGTGCGCGCACTCGATCACGTTGACTCCGGGATTATGACGCTGGATCAGCTCCTCCAAGTCCGGGTCGCGACGCCCGTCGGACTTGGTCAAAAAAACGTAGCTGGCCCGCTTCAAATGTTTTACCGGCTCGCGCAAAATCCCGCGCGGCAAAAGCTGCCCGTTGCCGAAGGGGTTGGTCTTGTCCACCAACAGCAGATTCAGCCGACCCTTGAGCGGCAAATACTGGAAGCCGTCGTCGAGGATGAGCGTGTCGCAGCGGAACTTCTTGATCGCGAAAACGCCCGCCTTCACGCGGTCCTTGTCCACCAGCACGACCACGCCCGGCAGATTGCGCGCAAGCATGTAGGGCTCGTCGCCCGCCTTCTCGGAATCGAGCAACACGTCGCGGCCGTCGCTCACGATGCGCGGCGGCGGCGCGCTGGTGTGCGTGAACCACCAGAGGATTTTTTTCCACGCAGGCGGCGCCTTCGAGCGATACCCGCGCGACAGGATGGCGACCTTGCGCCCGCGATCCCGCAGCGCCCGCGCCAACATTTCCACCACCGGGGTCTTGCCCGTGCCGCCCACCGTGAGGTTGCCCACCACCACGACCAGACATCCGAGCGGCTGGTCGTGCAGGATGCGCTTCCGATACAGCCACCACCGCGTCTGCACCACGCCGTTAAAAATCCACGACAGCCCGTGCAAAAAACCGGCAAATACCGTCGGCCCCATGCCCTCGCGCCGCCCGAAGATCACGTCGATCGTGAACTGCTCGAAGCTGTTGAGTTTGCGTTTTAACCAGTGGGACATGCGCGGCTGTGCCCTCCAAAGAGTCGCCCCCGCCCGCGCGGGGCAAGCATCGGCGCGCTGAAACCCGCGATTCCGGTTTTCCCCTTGCGACCACCGCCCCCCGGAGCGACGGTCCGCCTTTCGTTTCTCAGCAACTCAACGAACCCTTCACCATGGCAGACACCTCTACGGAATACGATCTCATCGTCATTGGCGGCGGCCCCGCCGGCTACGCCGGCGCCATTCGCGCCGGACAGCTCGGCAAAAAAGTCGCCTGCATCGAAATGGAGCGCGCCGGCGGCACCTGCCTCAACTGGGGCTGCATTCCCACCAAGGCCCTGCTCAAGAGCGCCGAGCTCTACGTGAAGATGAAGAAGGCCGAGACCTTCGGCCTCTCCGCCAAGGAGGTCTCCTTCGACTTCGCCACCGTCATGGAACGCTCCCGCGGCGTCTCCGCCCAGATGGCCAAGGGCATCGAGTTCCTCTTCAAAAAGAACAAAGTCGATTACATCGTCGGCAAGGCCGCCTTGCCCGCCGCCGGCATGGTCGAGATCACCGAGGGCGACAAAAAAGGCACCTTCCTCAAAGCCAAAAACATCCTCGTCGCCACCGGCTGCAAGATGCGCCGCATCCCCGGCCTCGAGGTGGACGGCGAACGCGTGATGACCTCCCGCGAGGCCCTCGCCAACCGCAAGCAGCCCAAGTCCATCATCATCGTCGGTGCCGGTGCCATCGGCATCGAATTCGCCTACTTCTTCAACGCCCTCGGCACCCAGGTGACCGTCGTCGAGATGCTCCCGCAGATCCTCCCCGTCGAGGACGAGGAAGTTTCCAAGACCCTGCACCGCTCGCTCGAAAAACAGGGCATCAAGATCCACCTCAACA
>DAIPIP010000211.1:0-4318 GCA_036770725.1 Opitutaceae bacterium | reverse complement strand
CACGGAGGACACGAAGAGCACGGAGACGAATACAGGAACGGATGTCAGGGCTTTAACCCAAAACCCTCGGTTCGACTCAGGTGCTGGAACCGAGCCGCCGCATTTTCGCGTCAAAATCTGAATTTTGGCTGACAAAATAGCGCCCGTTGCGATTCCAGCCCCCTCGCGATTCGCGGTTGCCTGCCCCGCCCGCGAACGTTCACGTTCTCCCTCTTTCCCCCATGATTTCCTGGATACAGCGCTCCTTCCAACGCCACTTCAAATGGCTGTTCATCATTCTTCTCGGCATCGTCATCGTGTCGTTCGTGTTCATCACCAACACCTCCGGCGGCATGGGCCAGGGTGGTGATCGCCGCCAGCCCCCCCGCCCCTTCTTCGGCACCGACCTCTCGCTCGCTCCCCAGCAACGCCAGCTCGTCGAAGACGCCCGCCTCAGCATTTTCCTCCGTTTCAACCCCGCCCGCGAGGTCTCCGACGCCGAACTCAGCCAATACGCGCTGAACCGCCACGCCACCCTCGCCCTCGCCGACCGCCTCGGCCTGCCCCAGCCCACCCAGGAGCAACTCCTCGCCCACATCCGCGAACAACGCGCCTTCGCCGATCCCGCCACCGGTCGCTTCGACCCCAAGCGCTACGCCGAATTCACCGATTCCATCGCCGGCAACCCCCGCCTCACCGAAGGCGATATCTCCCGCGTTCTCTCCGCCGACGCCCGCGCCGTCGCCTACCAAAAACTCCTCGCCGGCCCCGGCTACGTCCTACCCTCCGACGTCGCGGAAATCATCGCCCAACGCGACACCGTCTGGACCCTCGCCGTCGCCTCCATCGACGGCTCCGGCTTCGCCCCTCGTATCGACACTTCGGATACAGCCGTCGCCGCCTGGTTCGAGACCAACGCCCGCCGCTACGAGATTCCCCCCCGCGTCTCCATCGCCGCCCTCCGCGTCCCCTCCTCCGCCTTCGCCGACTCCGCCGCACCCACCGACGCCGAACTTCGCGCCGCCTACGACGCCAACCCCGCCCGCTACCCGATCGCAGACGCCTCCTCGCCCACCGTCCCCGAGCAGGGCTCCGACGCCGCCTTCGAAGCCGCGCGTCCCCTCGTCGAAGCCGAACTCCGCAAAACCCGGGCCGAGCGCGCCGCCCTCCAGGCCACTTCCGATCTCGGCGTGCAACTCTTCGAGTCCGCCACCCAACCCGCCGACCTGCCCGCCTTCATCGCCACCCGCCCCGACACCGAACTCCTCGAAATCGGCGAGATCGGCGACGGCTCCGTCCCCGCCCAACTCGGCGGCCCGGGCGCACGCGCCGTGCTCAACGAGGCCAAGCGCCTCTCCGCCGAGCGCCCCTACTCCAACCCCGTCGCCATCCCCTTCGGAGCCGCCATCCTCGTCTGGCGAGCCGACGTCCCCGCCCGCACCCCCGACCTCTCCGAAGTTCGTGATCGCGTTCTCGCCGATTACCAGGCCGCCGAAAAACGCCGCCTCTTCAGCGAAGCCGGCCGCGCCCTGCAAACCGCCGCCTCCGCCGCCGTCGAGTCCGGCGCCCCCTTCGAAACCGCTGTCGAATCCGCCGCCGAGCAAGCCGGCCTCCGCGCCTCGGTGAACACCCCCTCGCCCTTTTCTCTCTCCGGCAACTTCCCCCAGGACCTCGACTACGCCGTTCTCTCCAACCTGGAATCTCTCGCCAAAGGCCGCGTCAGCGACTTCCTCCCCGTCGGCGAAAACTCCGGACGCCTCGTTTACGTGATCGAACAACAAATCCCCGAACTCGATCCCGCCTCGACCGACTACATCCGCACGCGCGACGAATTCGCCGCCAACATCTCCCAGGCAAACGCCGCCGCCCTCCTCTCCGGCGTCGTCGAAAACGAACTGGCCAAAAGCGCTCCCGTCGTCGAATAGCCCGCGTCGCGCATCCCCTGCCCCCCTTCATCCCGGTCGCGCTCGACGAGCGGCCGGGAATTTTTTCGCACAAAAATCGCCGCGATTGGTCGTTGGACTTTATGCTCCCGCGACTTTTCCCTTCCCCCATCGTGCCCATCCTCCGCTACTCACCCGTGAAAAGCCCCTGCCGCCTCTGCGGCGAAGGCTTCGATCACCACCAATCCCCCGACGCCCCCACCCTCTCCGCGTGCCCCACTTGCGGCCAGGCCGTGTCCCGCCAATCCATTCAACCCCTCAACACCCCGAAACTTCTCAAGCCCCTCTCCGTCTCCCAAGCCAAGAACCTCGGCTTCTCGGTTTTTAAAAAAACCTCCTCCGGCGAGTTCGAACGTCAATGACCTCCCCCTGCCACCACCGCCCCCCGTCCTTTCCCCGCTCAACTAGCGCCGTGCCGATCTTCCTCGCCGCCACGCTTATCGCCTTTGCCGACCCCGTCGCGCAGAACGGCCTCAGCCCCCTCCCGCCTCCGCCTCCCCCTTCACCCGTCGCCGATATCCTCGCCGCCGAACCCGACGTCGCACCCTACGCCGACCCGCTCACCCTTGATTCCGCCGTCGCCCAAGCCCTCGCCGCCAATTTCGACGTGCAAATCCAGCGACTCAACACCAACGCCGCCGACGACGCCGTCGAAGTCGCCCGCTCCACCTTCGATCCCACCGTCACCGTCTCCGCCTCCATCGGCGATTCCCAGTCCGCCAGCCCCGGCAGCTTCGTGGACTCGGGCGGCAACGTGATCACCATCACCGGCTCCCGCGCCCAAACCCGCGACTCCCGCTTCGCCGCCACCCAGCGCCTCTCCGCCACCGGCGCCACCCTCACCGCCACCGGCCGCCTCGCCCGCAACGAACGCTCCCCCACCAGTTCGCTCCTGAATCCCGCCTACAACTCCGACGTCGGCCTCGCCATACGCCAGCCCCTCCTCCGCGGCGCCGGCTCCACCGTCAACACCGCCGCCATCGACCGCGCCGTCCTCGGCGCCGAACGCGCCCGCGCCGATTTCACCGCGCAACTCTTCACCGTCGTGCGCGACGTCGAGATCGCCTACTCCAACCTCGCCATCGCCCGCGAACAGGTAGGCATCCGATCCTTCTCCCTCGAGGTCCGCAAACGTCTCCTCGAGGAAAACACCGCCCGCCGCGATACCGGCGTCGCCACCGACCTCGAAGTCCTCCAGGCCGAGGTCGGCGTCGCCTCCGCCGCCCGCGACCTGCTCCTCGCCCGCCAGACCGCCCGCGACCGCGAAGACGAGCTTCTGCGCCTCCTCGGCCGCGAAAGCTTTGAAAACCCCGTCGGCCCCGTCGGCCTGCCGCCCGTCGCCCCTCCCGTCATCGACATCGCCACCAGCCTCGCCCGCGCCCGCGCCAACACCCCCGAATTCACCTCCGCCCTCGCCGCCATCCGCCAACAGGAGATCGACATCCTCACCGCCCAAAACGCCCGCCTGCCCCAGCTCGATTTCGGCCTTCAAGGCGGCTACAACGAAACCTCCGCCTCCGCCTCCGGCGCCACCTCCGACATTTGGGACGGCGACGGCTATAGTTGGCAGGCTGACATCTCCCTCAGCTTCCCCTGGGGCTTCCGCGCCGAACGCGCCCGCCTCCGCCAAGCCCGCACCGGCCGCGAACGCGAGGAACTCCGCTACGCCCAGATCGAGCAGGAGATTCTCGTCTCCGTGCGCAGCGCCGTTCGCGCCCTCCAGACCAGCGCGGAAAACCTCCGCCTATCCGCCCTCACCGCCACCCTCAGCCAACGCGAATTCGAGGTCGAAAAAGCCCGATACGATTCCGGCCTCTCCACCTTCCGCCGCGTGCAGGAAACCCAGGACGCCCTCGACCAAGCCCGCCTCGCCGAGCTCCAGGCCAAGGTGAATCTCGGAGCCGCCCAGGCCAATCTCGACCGCCTCGAAGGCACCGCCCCCGAGCGCTACCGCCTCACCCTCCTGCCCTGATAAACCACGACCGCCCCCGGCATGAGTCGTCGCGCCGCCCCGCCCCCCGAATGCCCGGTTTGCGGAGCCTCCCTCCCGCCCCGCGCCCGCGCCTGCCCCGAGTGCGGTGCGGATGAACGCACCGGCTGGAACGAGCAAGACACCCGCTACGACGGCCTCGACCTGCCCGATACCGCCTTCGAGGAAACCCCCGACCGCCCCCGGCGTGGCTCCGTCGATTCATCCGCCAGACGCCTCCTCCGCCCCGCCATCGGCCTGCTCCTGATCGGTCTGCTGCTCTACGGCCTGTTCGCCGGTTTCTAGTGCTTGATTGCAGAGGTAGGCGATAAAATGGCGGAGTGATTATTGGCTGCGGCCAAGGCGGCGAAAAGGGAGGTGTGCCAGCGTCACATGCCCTTTTCGACAACGCTGGCCCCGGCCAAAA
>DAIPIP010000210.1:0-4325 GCA_036770725.1 Opitutaceae bacterium | reverse complement strand
GCAGCCATTCATCCATCTGAGAGCGAACCTAGGCTCGGCAGTCAATTAATCTCGTGACGACATGCTCTAAGCGCTGTAGTTTTTCCATGAATACAGAGGACGCAAAAGGCTTCGCTGCCGAAAAACGCCCCCCTACCCGCCTGCCCCCTCCCGCCCCGCGTCTCTCGTGTTCTTTTCGCGGCCACGCTTCCGACCGACATGTGAATCGCCGCGAAAGTTTCTGCATCTACGACAAGGACGTCGCCGCACCGTGCCAATCCTTTCGCAACGATTCATATTCAAGCCGAGCCCATAACTGGACTCTGGGCGCTGTATTCAAAATAATCCGATGCTTCGTGAGAGGGAAACCATGCTCGGCCAAGGCGACCGAGGCGGAGGTGGCCCAGTTCCGCGGAGCTGCGGGATACCGCCGAGGTCAACGCCGGCCCAGCTTGGTTTCCATCTCACCCGCAGGGCACGGCAAAGCTTCGAATTCTTTTAAAGACAGCGCCTGGCGCCCGCCTCTCCAAGACAAGCACCAGGATTACAGAAAATACCCGCGCTGTTTGTCCGATATGGGCAGCGCCGCGCGCTCCATCACCTTCAGCAAATCCTCCCACACCGCGCGTTTCGAGCGGTTGCTGTTACTTCGCAGCAGATAGCTCGGGTGGTAGGTCACCATCAACGGCGTTCCGCCAAAGTCGTGCCACTGGCTGCGCACCGCACCGAGCGTGGTGAACTTCGCGCCAAGCAAACCCTGCGCCGCCGTGCCGCCCAGCGCCACGATCATCTCGGGCTTCACGACGTCGATCGAGGCGCGCAAAAACGGCAGGCAAAACGCCATCTCCTCCGGCGTCGGCGGACGATTCCCGATCTGTTCCGCCCCGGGCGGCGTCGGCAGTTGCGGACGCCAACAAAGAATATTGCCGATATACACCCCCTCCCGCCTCAGCCCCATCGCCGCGATCATCTTGGTCAACAACTGCCCGGCCGGCCCCACGAAGGGCTCCCCCGCGATTTCCTCCTCCGCCCCGGGAGCCTCGCCCACAAACATGATTTTTGCGTCCAGCGAACCCACGCCCAGCACCGCCTTCTTCCCCGGTCGCACCTGCGCCAGACACACCGGATCCTTTGTCGCGATCTCCTTTAGCGCCGCCCAGCGCGTCGCCTTGTCGCCCTCGGGCAAGGTCACCACCGGAGGCGGCGGCAAGACCGCCGCCGGAGCCGCCGCCGCCATTGTCACGGGCTTCGCGAACGCGGCGCCGGGCCGCGCCGCAGTCACGTTCGCCGCCGGACTCTCCTTCGCCTCATCGCCGATCACTGATCCCGCTGCCGCCGCTCGCGCCTTCACCACGGCGCGTAGTCCGCGCAACGTTTCCTCCGTCACCGGCACGCTCACATCGCCCTCGGCTTTCAGCCTGAGCAACTCGTCGGAAATCGCCTGCAAGACCGCGCGCATCGAGAGTTCAGTTTTGCCGGGAGAGCATCAACTTCTCCACGTATTTTCCAAGCAGATCGAACTCCAGATTCACCGGATCACCCGCACGCTTCTCGTGCAGATTCGTCGCCGCCACCGTGTGCGGGATCAACCACACCGCCAACCAATCCCCCTCGGTCTCCGCGACCGTCAGCGAGATCCCGTCGATCGCGATGCTGCCCTTTTGAATCAAATATTTCCCCAAGCCCGCCGGCGCCTTCACCCGCAAATAACGATCCGCCCCGCGCGCCTCAAAAACCTCCACCACCCCGAGCCCGTCCACGTGCCCGCTCACAAAGTGGCCGCCCATCTTGCCGCCGAAGCTCAGACTGCGCTCCAAGTTGACCGCCGCGCCGACCCGCAAAGCCGAGAAACTCGTCAGCCGGCGCGTCTCCTCCAACACGTCAAACTCGACGCCCGCCGCATCAAACTTCACCACCGTGAGACAACACCCGTTCACCGCGATGCTGTCGCCAAGCGCGATGTTTTCCAACGCCGCGCGCGCCGCGATGCGCAGCTTCCACGCGTCGCCCCCGCGCTCGAAGCGCTCCACCCGCCCTGTTTCCTCGATGATGCCAGTGAACATATCCGTTAAAAATTAAACGCGCACCGTGCGCAGCCCCTCCGCCAGCCGCAAGCCCGCGCCGCAGCCCTCACGCTCCTCAGGGAGGAACGCGTTGCCCCCAACGCGTTGACGCGGTCTCCCCGCGCCCTGTTGAAAACACGCAGCGGATTTAACACGCCCCGCCTCGGGTTTTCGTTAGACCATTTCAAACAAACCAAGGCCACTTGATCATAGGTTGTAGCAACGAGCGTGTCGCCCCTGCCCAAAAAAGCTCCGATTTGATCCACACGCCCGACATGGACATGGCTATAGTTTCAGTTGAAATACTCTCAACCCACCGCGTTGGCACTCTCCCCAGCAATCACTCCGGCGGGTAAGCCACCTTCATCAACCGGGCCAAAGCATCCGCATCCGACTCCAACCGCGAGGCGGCCCCTTTCACGGACCACCGCCCGTTCTGTTTTTCCAAGGTGTAAATCCTCAGACCCATGCCCGTCGGCGAGAGCTTGCTCAAAATCACTCTCGACGGCCCGCCGCCTGGTGCCCGCCGCCAATCCGTCCATTCTCTGTCCCAAAACCGGTATCTCGCGCAATGGATCGTCAACGTATGCCGCTCACTCAGCCCACTCGCCCGCTCCTCATCGGAGACCATGCGCGCCATGACTTGCGCTTCCGGTGCCTCCAATTCGATCAAACGCCACGCCTCCCCGAGCTGATCAAGACCAACCCAACGCCCCTCGCGCTCAACGAACAAGCTAACCCTCAACGCCTCCGCCTGTCGCTCAGCCTCCGCCGAACCGACTACGGGTGCTGCCCTCTCCCCCGAACATCCGCCCCCTGAAAGCCCCGCCAAAACAACCACCCAAACCAACAACCAAACCTTTCGGCGAATAGGATGCGTGCCATACATCGCCCCAAACTGCCGACACCCTCCAGCCAAGCGCAAGTAGGCAACGACCACGGGAATTAATAGTAAAGGTATGGGTTGTAAACAAACCCATCCAACGCGAACGAGAAAGGGTGCTCGGTCGGCTGAAGCCGAGAAACCATGGGCGGAATTTCTAATTCTGTTCATGAAACCCGATGGCTGCAATTTTCAGTGCCGCGAATACTCGGGGCTTAACGACCTTATCTAAAACGTGATGACAATTCCCGCAAAGGATAAACAATTCCATCTATACTCTGGAGCATATGCGCTCGACTCACAGCCCTTCTCGTATAACTCTCGCGAGAATGTGTCGGATATAGTCGGTATCGGCATTTGTTTTTTGACTAACGTCATGATGAGCCATTCGTGTGCTTGGCGCAGGTCATGCCCGAGCGAAGCGAGGAAAAAGCATGAACTGTGACAAGCATACGAATTGGCTCCATCTATTGGTTAGGCTCCGTTTGTATTTTTTCAACGAGGAATTCTCCCAACTCACTCCCGACTATTTGAATGCTGGCTCTTCGACACCTGCGCTGCTACATCTGTGACAAGCAATCGCATTCGCTCCATCTATTTGTTAGGCTCATTTTTTCTTCTTATTTCTGTGAAAGTAGAGTGCACCGAAATGGTAAGCTGCGGCTAGTGTAAGTAAACGCTGACCGTTCTTTAGGTCACCCCAAAGCATTATAATCGCATATCCGATCACTAATATAGCTCCAACATTCAAGATCGCACACACAAGTTTCGCCCATTCTCTTTCCTCCGCGGCCTCCTGAACCACGACAAGATGAAAACCTCCAGCAACTCCGATACCAAGAAAACCAAGTAATATGGCGCCGACACTCCGCGTCGTTCCGGTGAGGATCATAATCGTGATGATGAACGCCAAGCCAAAGCATATCGCGAGTGCAATCCGCCACCAAGGTGTATGGATCTCCCTTTTCCTAATTCATCCCTCTTTACTGACTTCCTGTTCATCCATTACCAATTCTCCATTCTAGCCGAAGCGACTCGCGCTCGCTCAAGAATGATTCCATGAAGCATGCGTGCAATCTTTTCATTCAAGTCCCTGAAGTTTGCGTCGGGCTTGTGCGGTGTAACAAGCGCACGGTCCTTGTTCGACAAGGATTGAACTGCTCGCTTCACATTTGCGGTGAATAGGCTTTCGGCTGGATACCCGGATTGATAGCCAAATTCGAAAATCTGTCGCTTAAGCTCCCACCATTCATGTTTTGCGCCCCGAATGATCACGGATGCAAGAGGGCGAAGTATTTTGCGCTGATCCTGGGTCATATTTTTCTGCCTAACGTCGTGATGAGCCATTCGTGTGCTTGGCGCAGGTCATGCCTATAGCGCCACCGATTTTCTTGGACACG
>DAIPIP010000042.1:0-18551 GCA_036770725.1 Opitutaceae bacterium | reverse complement strand
TATAGGCCGTATCCAGATTGTTCGAAACCAGATCGTAGGAGATAACTCCGCGAAAATCGGGGCCGAAGTCGGCCGTGGCGCCCAAGCGCACGCGACGCAGCGAAAAGAGGCTGTTGGCGGCGGCCTCGACGGCGTTGTCGGCATCGTTATCCACCAAGTTGTATTGGGCCTGCACGCGACCGGAGATCGTGAGCTTGCTCACGTTTTTCGAACCAGAGACGGCCGATTTGGGCAGCGAGGAGGCAAGATCGCGACGCAGCTCGGCGCGGATTTCTTGGGCCTCCTCATTGGTCAAGATGCCCTTCTTAACGAGGACATCGAGCAGCGCGCCACTGTCTTGGGCGGATGCCGACAAGCAAAGACCGGCGAAGCAGCCGAGCAGTGCCAGGGATTTTTCTAAAAATTCATGGATAGTTTTTTATGGATTCCGTTTCCGAACCGAAATCGGAACGTAACAGAAATGACATCTTCGCGTCACAATGTCACGAAACGATGACGGAACTATTACAATGAAGTGATAGCAGTCCATTTTTGCGCGAACTAACTTTGTAAATCCCTGCCGCAGAGCGTCGATGCAATGCCACATAAATGAAACGAAAATGACACATGAGCAGCTTTCATTTCTCCTCTGAAAACGCACTTCAATGAAGCCAACTTGCCGGTCACGCGAGACGAACTCGGCTCCTCGGTTCCTGAATTTCGCGTCGCTGTGCTTGTAGCGACTTACAGAAAAATCCGCATGCCACGCCCAGAAACCTAAGATCCGATCTATGCTGCTGAGCGACTCTGCTAAATCCGGGTTACTCGTTCGAGTCCGACGCCGGGGCGGCAGTATCCGGCTCCTCGGCCGAACCGGTCAACTGCACCAGCTCGCGCAACGACACAAAGTGCTGGGCCAAGTCGAAGTCGCCCTCCTGCCCGCCGACGACCTGGTTGAAGAGGTTGGTCTTCGAGGCTTTCAACGCGTCAATGCGCTCCTCGATCGTGCCCGCCGTGACCATGCGGTAAACGAACACCGTGCTCTTCTGCCCGAGCCGATGCACGCGATCCACCGCCTGCGCCTCGACCGCCGGATTCCACCACGGATCGAGCAGGAAAACGTAATCCGCCGCGTGCAAAGTGATGCCTGTGCCGGCCGCCTTGAGCGAGACCAACATGGCCGCCGCGCCCTCGGCGGATTGGAACGACTGCACCGGCTTCAGCCGATCCAGCGTCATGCCGGTGAGCTCGTGGCGCGGTAGATCCGGAAAGTTTTTCGCCAGCGCCTCCTTCACGCGGTCGAGCAACATCACGAACTGCGAGAAGATCACGACCTTGTGGCCGCTCTCGATGATCTCCGCCAGCTTCTCCACCAGCAGCATGATCTTGCCCGAGTCCTCCAGCGGCGACTTGCGCCACGGCAACATGTCCGGATCACAACACACCTGCCGCAGCCGCGTGAGCAGCGCGAGAAAACCAAAACTCTTCTCGCGCATCGCCGCACCCACATCGTCGCCGAGGCGCGAGAGACCCTCGTTGCAGATACGCGCGTATTCCTCGCGCTGCACGTCCGTAAGCGGGCAGATCAACTCCATCTCCTGCTTCGGCGGCAACTCCGACGCCACCTCCGCCTTCGTGCGGCGCAACATGAACGGCGCCAACTGCGCGCGCAGCCGCGAAAGCGTGCCCGCGCGATCCGCCACTATGGCGTTCTCAAAGGCCGTGCGCGACCCGAGTAAACCGGGCAACAGATAGCGAAAAATTGACCACAGATCGAGTTGTCGATTCTCTAAAGGCGTTCCGCTCAACACGATGCGATGCGCCGCGCGAATCGCAAAACAGGTCTGCGTCACCTTCGCGTCCGGATTCTTGATAAACTGCCCCTCATCGAGCACCGCGTAGGCGAACTTGTGCTTGGCCAAAATCGAGCGATGCTTGCGCAACTGCGTGTAGCTCGCGAGCCACACACACGGCGCCCCGCGCGACGAAAAATCGTGGCCAGTTTTCAAAACATCCACCGCCAGCTCCGGATGAAACCGCGCGATCTCCTCCTGCCACACCGGCACCACGCTGGCCGGACACACGATCAAACTGGGCAAATCATCCATCCGCCGCGTCGCCATCAAGGTGATGACCTGAAGGGTTTTCCCGAGGCCCATTTCGTCCGCCAGCAAGCCGTGGCAACCCTTGTCCGCCAGATGCCAAAGCCACTCCACGCCGCGCCGCTGATACGAGCGCAGCCGCTCGGGCAACTCCGGCGCCCCCGTAGGCCCCGCCAGCACTCCCTCGCGCCACGCCGCCAGCTCGGGCGACAACGTGAGGTGAAAACGCGCGTCGTTGAACAACGAGAAAACCAAATAAGGCGACATCGCGCCTTGGCCATGAGTTTCCGCCGCGTCTTTTTCCCACGCCTTCACCGCCGCGAGTTTCTCCGGCGGCAAGCTCACGATACCCACGCTCGGGATCACCACCGGACTGGTGTTTTTCTTGGTCAACAAACTCACCTCCGCGTCGGTCAGCAGCCGCTCGCCCGCCTTGAAAATCCACCGCAGATCAAGCGCCGCATCGAGCCCCGCGCCCTTCGCGCCGCGCTTCGTCGTGCCCGCCACCGCCTCGATGGTGATCTCCTGCGTGCCCTTGAGCAGCAGCGCCGAGGCGCCGTCGAGTTCGACTCCGAAAAGCTTTTTCCAATGCGGCAAAGTCGAACGCAGAAAATTCGGTATCTCCGCCACCGAGCCCATCAAGTAAAGACCCGTCTCCTGCTTATAAACGAAGTGGGCCTTCCGCGCGTAGGACGCCAGACCGATGAGCTTCGCCCTCTCGCCCGAACTCACCGTCGGCAAGCCCGCCTCGCGCGAAGCCGGCCCGAGCGCGACAAAACGCGATTTGTCCTTGGCCAGCCAATGCGCCGAAAAATTCAACCCCTCGTCGTTCGTTGTAAACACCAACAAAAGCGTGCGCGAACCGGCCGTGGCCCCGTTCGCCCCATTCGCCCCGCTAGCCCGAGCCGGAGTGTTGCCGTTCGCCAGCGAGGGCGGCACCGCGTTCACCGTCGCGAATGGCACCGGCGTGTCGTCCGGGATTGGCGAGATTTCGTCCGCCACCAACTCCTCGATCTCATGCAGTCCCGCCACCGCCAGCGCCTTCGCCGAATCGAGATCCGTCGAAGAAGAACGCACCGAAAAACCCTTCTCCGCCCACTCGATCACCGCGTATTCATCCTTCTTGTCGATCCGCCGGTGCACGATGGCGTCCGTCGCCGTGAGTTCGAGTTCGCGCACCTCGCCGTCGCGATAAATGGCATGACCGACCTCGAGCTGCTCGGCGGTAAAATAAGTCTCCCAGTTGTGCTCCAACCGGGAAAACCAGAATTCGAGCGAGTGGGGGGTATAGACGCGCTTCGGGCCGTGATTTTGCATCCGCGAAAGGTTCCAGAGCAATGACCGCGCCACGCTCCTTCAACCCTTAATTCACCCGCGCAAAATCTTCCCCAGCGCCGCGCCCGTCCGCTCCGCCGCGCCCCGATTGCCCGCATGCCAACGCATGCCCGCCGCGCCCAGTTCCGCGCGCACCGAATAGTCTCCCGCCAGCTCACGCACCACCCCGACCAATTCCCCCTCGTCCGCCACCCGCCGCGCCGCTCCGCCCTGCTCCAACTCGCGTGCGATATCGCGAAAATTCGCCGTGCCCGGCCCGAACACCACCGCTCGCCCGCGCGCCGCCGCCTCCACCGGCGTCTGCCCTTCCGTGTGCGGCGGCAGGGTCTTCCCCACGAACACGATATCGCCCAACACCAACAACCTCGCCAGCTCCCCCGTCGTATCCGCCACCGCCACATCCACCTCGCCCGCCGCCGCCCCGCGCGAACGCAGATGCCAGCGCAAGCCGTTCGCCGCCGTCTCCGCCTTCAACATCGCCTCGATCTCCCCGCGCCGCTCCGCATGCCGCGGCACGATCAACAATTTCCACCCGTCCGCGCGCACCGCCCGCCAAGCCGCCAACAATGCCGCCTCCTCCCCCGGCCACGTGCTCGCCCCGAGCAAAATCGACGCGCCTTCACCCAGCCCCAGCTCACGCCGAAACCTCGCCCGCTCCTCCCCGCCGACCTCCGGCAACGCCACGTCCAACTTCAAATTCCCCGTCACCTCGATGCGCTCCGCCGCCACCCCGAATTCGCGAAACCGCACCGCGTCCGCCTCGCTCGCCGCCAACACCCGCCCCAGCCCGCTCACCAACAGCCCCGCCAGCGGCCCCAGCCGCCGCATGCGTCGAAAACTACGGTCCGAAAGCCGCGCGTTCACCGCCACCGTCGGCACCCCGCGCTTCATCGCCTGAAACAAATGCTCCGGCCAACGCTCGCCCTCCATCACCACCGCCACATCCGGCGCGATCACCCGCCATGCCCGCGCCGAGCAAAACCAAAAATCCACCGGAAAATATCCCAACCCCGCCACCAGCCCCTTTGCCGAATAACGCTCCGCCGCCACCGCATACCCCGTGCTCGTCGTAGTCGTCAGATACACCTCCACCCCACCCTCGCGCCGCCACGCCTCCAGCAACGGCGACACCGCCAGCAACTCGCCCACGCTCACCGCCTGCAACCACACCCGCTTCACCCCCGCCCGCTTCGCCGGCAACTCCGGCACCGCTCCAAACCGCTGCCCAAAGTGCGCCCCATAACCACCACGCCGCCGCATGCGCCACCCATAATAAGGCGCGGCCAGCACGGCGAGAGGTAGAAAGATGAGACGATAAAACCAAAGCATGCGAAAAACGTAGGCCGCCTAGGAACTCCATCCGCCCGCGCCGCTCAAAACAATTCCCCGCCCCACAGTGGCATGAGCATCCTGCTCATGATTTCTCACGCGGCACGGGCATCCTGCCCGTGATTCCCGTGAACGCTCTCCACCACCCAAAACTTCACATTCGCCATTGGTCGTTCGCCATTGGTCATTGGTCATTTCTAATTCCTCCCATGCGCTTCCCCGCCCTGCTCCGCCGCACCGCCTTCGCCCTCGCCTTGGTCATTGGTCATTGGACATCGGTCATTCCGGCGCACGCCGAACGCCCGCCCCTCCTCTTCCCCCCCGCCGCCGACGCCGCGGCCTCCGGCCTCGCCGTCGATCCCGCCCTCACGGTCGGTGAGCTCCCCAACGGCCTGCGCTACGCCCTCCGCGCCAACCCCGAACCCCGCGAACGCGCCTCCCTCCGTCTCGTCGTCGCCGCCGGCTCGCTTCACGAAACCGAGTCCCAGCTCGGCCTCGCCCACTACCTCGAACACATGGCCTTCAACGGGAGCACCCACTACCCGCCCGGCACCCTCATCGAGTTTTTCCAACGCATGGGCATGAACTTCGGCGGTCACACCAACGCCTACACGTCCTTCGATCGCACCGTTTACATGCTCGAGCTGCCCGACACCCGCCCCGAGACCCTCGCGGAGGGCTTCCGCGTGCTCGCCGACTACGCCGGCGAACTCCTCCTCGAACCCGCCGAGATCGACCGCGAGCGCGGCGTCATCCTAGCCGAGAAACTCGACCGCGACTCCGCAGACTACCGCTCCATCGTCGCGAGCTACGCCTTCTATTACGCCGGCACCCTCCTTCCCGACCGCCTGCCCATCGGCACCGAGGAGATCATCCGCGCCGCCTCCCGCCCCGACTTCGTAGATTTCTACGACACCTGGTATCGCCCCGAACGTCTCGCCGTCATCGCCGTCGGCGAATTCGATCCGTCCGTAGTTGAAAAACAACTACGCAACGCCTTCGCCCCGGTCGCCGCCCGCGCCCCCGCCCGCCCCATGCCCGATCTCGGCTCGCCCGCGCCCGACGCCCCGCGCTTCGGTTACCACCACGAGCCCGAGGCCAGCGCCACCACCGTGGGCCTCCAGGTCGTGCGTCCCGCCGCCGACCTGCCCGACTCCTCCGAAAAACGCCTGCGCGAGTTCCCCCGCGACCTCGCCTACGCCATGCTCAACCAACGCCTCGCCGAACTCGCCAAATCCGAGGACGCCCCCTTCGTCCGCGCCTCCGCCGGCGACAACTCCTACCCCGGCATCTTCGACGGCGCCGCCCTATCCCTCACCGCCCGCCCCGGCCAATGGGCCGAAACCCTCCAAGTCGGCGAACACGAACTCCGCCGCGCCCTCCAGTTTGGCTTCACCGCCTCCGAACTTCGCGAGGCCGTGGCCGCCTTCCGCAACGCCCTCGAACAGGCCGTCAACACCGACGCCACTCAACGCTCTCGCGACCGCGCCGCCACCCTCGTTTCCTCCTTCCTCGACGGCACCATCCCCACCACCCCCGCGGACGACCTCGCGCTCTACGGCCCCGCCCTCGACGCCCTCACCCCCGCCGATGCCCACCAAGCCCTCAAAGCCGCCTGGGACCACCAAGGCCGCGGTCTCCGCGTCGGCGTCTTCGGCACCACCGACCTCGGCGCGCCCGACGCCGCCGCGACCGTCATCTCAGCCGCCTACTCCGCCGCCATCGCCGCCGACGTCACCCCGCCCGCCGAACGCACCGACTCCCCCTGGGCCTACACCGATTTCGGCCCCGTCGGCCAAATCGCCGAACGCCGCGAAATCACCGACCTTGAAATCACCCAGGTCGTCTTCGCCAACGGCGCGCGCCTCAACCTCAAGCGCACCGACTTCGAGGCCGGCGTCGTCTCCCTGCGCGCCCGCGTCGGCACCGGCCAGCTAACCGAGCCGCGCGACCAACCCGGCCTCGCCTTCTTCGCTGGCGCCGCCTTCTCCGCCGCCGGCCTCGGCCAACACTCCGCCGACGAACTCCGCCGCATCCTCGCCGGTCGCAACGTGGGCGTCGGCCTGCGCGTCGCCGACGACGCCGTCGAATTCACCGGCCAGACCACCCCCGCCGATCTCGCCCTGCAACTCCAGCTCTTCACCGCCCACCTCGCCGATCCGGGTTGGCGCGCCGAAGGCGAACTCACGGCCCGCCGCCAACTCGACCCCTTCTACAGCCGCCTTCTCTCCCAGCCCGACGGCCCCCTGCGCCTCGACGTTCCGCGCCTGCTCGCCTCCGGCGACACCCGTTTCGGCATGCCCACCCGGGACGAGGTCATGGCCCGCACTCTCGACGAACTCCGCGCCTGGCTAGGTCCGCAACTCGCCAACGGGCCGCTCGAACTCAGCCTCATCGGCGACTTCGAAATCGACGCCGCCATCACCGCCGCCGCCGCCACCGTCGGCGCACTCCCGCCCCGCGAACCCAAGCCCGACCTCGAAGAACTCCGCCGCGCCTCCGCCCCCGCCCCCGGCGAGCACACCCTGCGCTACTCCGGCTCCATCGCCAAAAACCTGCTCGCCGTTTACTGGCCCGCCACCGACGCCCGCGATGTCCGCGTCGCCCGCCGCCTGAATCTTCTCTCCGGAGTGCTTAGCGACCGCCTCCGCGCCGCCGTTCGCGAGGAACTCGGCGGCAGCTACAGCCCCTTCGCCGCCAGCGCGCCCAGCCAGACCTACCGCGACTACGGCTTCATCTTCGCCCACATCACCACCGATCCCGCCGAGATGCCCCGCGTCCGCGAGGCCGTGCTCGAGGCCGCCGCCGATCTCGCCGTCAACGGCCTTAGCGACGACGAACTCGAACGCGCCCGCCTCCCCGTTCTCACCACCCTCCGCGAAGCCCGCCGCACCAACGCCTACTGGCTCGGGAGCGTGCTCGGCGCGTCGCAGGAACAACCCGAACGCCTGGACTGGGCCCGCTCCTTCCTCGCCGACCACGAGGCCATCACCCGCGAGGAACTAAACGCCCTCGCCCGCGAGTATCTCGACCCCGCCCGCTCCCTCCGCATCCTAATCGCTCCTGCCGAATAACGTGCCTGCATGGTTTCATCGGACCACTTATAAATAACCATTGGACCCCGGCAAAACCCACGCAGCTACCCGCAAGTAAGCTTATTCCAACTTGAGCCTCCCCGGCTAGGTTCGAACCGCCGGGCCGGTCCGCTCCGCCAAGCTCCAGTTTAACGCGAACCAGAGTTAATCCCGGCCCCGGCGACCACCCGCGGCCCGCCTCGTGAGAAGCGGAATACAGACGGGACGATTCCAATAACCCAAACAGTTCAGACTTTACCGCGCAGACGCGAAGGAACGAGCCAAGCTCGCAAAACCATGCGGTGGAGTGGGCTTTGACTTTGCGACTCTTGCGATCTTTGCGTCAGAAATCCGAAAGATTACGGGCTTTGGTATAAGACGGGAAAAAGATAGGTCCCTCCCTACAAATCCAGTTCCCTACGCACACCCTCCCAATTCCCCCGTAAAACAACATCCCCCGGAACGGCGGTCCGTTCTGGGGGCGTTTACTGCACTTAAATCAAGCCGCATAGGGCGGGCTCAGCTTGCCGGCGGATTATTTTCCGGCCTTGCCTGCTCCACCGTCTCAGCTTCCGGCGCGGCCGATTCCTCGGTCGCCGCAGGCTCAGCCGACGGTTCGGAGGCGGCCTCCGGCTCTGCTGCGGGCGCTTCGGGCGCGGGCACCTTCGCAGCTTCCGGAGCGGCCACGGCCACTGCCGTCGCCCCAGCAGCCGACTTCGCCTCGGCGGGCTTGGGCGCGGGCGCGTCCGGGAAGTTTTCCGGGTCCACGTCCGAAGCCTCGATCTCGCGCTTGCGCGCCTCGACCATGGCCGGCGCGCAATACAGCGCACCGTCCACAAACTCGGTCACGTAACCTTCCTTCACCAGATAACGCAGGTCGCCCTTGAGCTTCGTGAGTTTCTCCACCTCGTCCGCCGGGATAGCGACCGGCTCCACTCCCTCGGCCGGCGCGGGACGCGCCTCAAGGCCAAGGTGACGCACCGGCAACTCGCTCTCCTTGATCATCGGGTTGGCCTCGATGAACGCGATGAGCGAAGCCAACGCATCGGAGAAGGTCTGGCCCGGCACGCGGAAGCGACGCTTCACCGCGCACACGTAGCTGATGCCCTTCGAACCCTTCTTGAAGATCGTGAAACTCTCGCGACGCAGACGGCCGCGCAGCGCGTTGGCGGTGTCGAGCGGGAAGCGACGCTGCGCCGCCAGCGCACCTTCCACGGCACGCCGAATCTCGGTATTGGCCGGGATGGTTTCCAGAATGCGACCCGGGAAGCGCAATTGCTCCACCGAACGCACCACGCGGCTGCGAGCCTCGGTGAGCAAATACTGGCGGGCCTCCTCCAACGAATCGAAAGACGGCAACGCGGCGACCTCGGACGTGACCACTTCCGGCGCGGCGATTTCCGCAGCAGCGGCCTCAGGCGCACCAGCTTCGGGCGCGGCGGCTGCATCTGCGGCCTCGGGCGCAGTTTCCGCGACCGCTTCAACCGGGGCTTCGGCTTCGACGGCTTCGGCGACTTCCGCCACCGAAGCGGCAGCGTCGGGCTTCGGCGCGCGCACCGGAGCGGGCTTCACCGTGTAGCGCGTGGCCTTCTTCATTTTCTCCAGCCACTGGGCGACGACCTCGGGATCACGCACGCTCTCGACCTTCGTCTTATACGCTTCAAGCGGCATGCGCACGTTGGCCGCATGATGCTGGGCGAGGATCGAGTTGTAGAGATGGTAGTTCGGCGGAGCGAGCAACGTGCCGGTGATCGTGCAACGATTCACAACCTGGAAATTGCCTTTCGGCGCCTCGACCTCGACTTCGGACGTATCGAAGAAATTCGCCAGATGCTTTTCCAACACGTGCGCGATGGCCGCGTCCTCGGTTTCAAACGGAATACCATCCGGCACCGAGATGAAAAACGGCGCGGGCTTACCCCCCGGCGCGGCCGACTCGGCGGCGGGCGCGCCTTGGCGTGCGCTGGCGGGGATGCGTTGCACGACCGCGATGAAGCGCTCGTTTTTCTCCACCACCGAACGCGCGATGTAGAACAGCTCGAACGTGCGGCAAGATTTGCGAATCGCATCGGCGAGCACCTTAAAGCTCCCGTCTTCGGGATAAAACGTGACCGCGAAATGCGGGCTCACGTAAGGCCCGACCGGCTCGCGCGGCCCACCGCGGAAATCACCGCGACGACCGCCCTCGCCGCCTCCCTCGCGACGCTCGAAACGCGGACGCTCACCGCCACCCTGACCACCCTCGCGGCGATCAAAACGACGCTCGCCGCCGCCTCCGGCCGGACGAGCCGGACGATCACCGCTCGCCGGAGCGCCTCCCTCGGCGGGCGCGGGCGAACCTGCCGGACGCTTAAACTCGCGCCGATCACGACGCGCCGGCGCACCGGGCCCGCCGCCTTCGCGACGCGGACGGTCATCACGACGATCCTCGCGCTCTCGCGGAGCGCCGCCAGGGGCGGATTTATCCTGCGACCAAGATGTGCCGAAGCTGAAACCCTGCAGTTGGGTCAGATCCAATTTATTGAGCCCCGGAGTGGAGTCAGGCGTTTGCGGGGAGGGCGTCTCGTCCATGCGATTTAGAAAACGAAGCAGGCTTTCGGCCCGCGGTTCGGAGTGATGTGGCTGGTGTGCGATTGACCATCGCGGAGCGCGACAGTTGCCCGCAGCTTCACGCCGCCTCTCACGCAGGCAAGCCGTTTCCCCTCCGTGTTTCCCGCGCCTGAAATCGTCACACACGAAATCGGTCCAAAAACAGAAAGCCCCCGTCGCGAAAAACGGAGGCTCTTTCGATTATTGGAAAGTGGTGCTCAGGAAGGGACTCGAACCCTTACGCCTTTCGGCACACGCCCCTCAAACGTGTGTGTCTACCAATTCCACCACCTGAGCATTGCTGACTGAGAGGAAGGCGGAGCGAGACAAACGCCCCCCTGCCTGACAAGCCCCAAAATGAGTCTTTTTCAAAATCGGTTTTGACCCTCGGCGCTACCAGGCGGACGGTAACACTCCTCCGCGCCGCATGACCTTCGACCACACTTTGCAGGCTCTCCTCCGTTCTTACGAAACCGAAGGCGGCATCAATCACCTCGACGGCAGCAACCTGCCCTCCGAGGCCTCGATCAACCTCCTCGCCGCCGAGGTCATGCACCTGCTTTTCCCCGGTTTCTTCGAGCCCGAGCCGCTCACCCGCGAAGCCGTGCCCGCGCTCACCCGCCAACGCCTCGAAAATCTCCACACCCACCTTCGGGGCGAGTTGGAGAAAGCTCTGCGCTTCGCCCGCGCCAACGACCCCGCCGCCGCCGTAAACTCCGCTCCGCCCGCCGCTCGCGCCACCGAAATCGCCGACGCCGTGCTCGCCCGCCTGCCGGAGCTGCGCCGCGTCGTGCAGACCGATGTCCAGGCCGCCTATGCCGGCGACCCCGCCGCCCGCTCCACCGAAGAGATCATCCTCGCCTACCCGTGCGTGCTCGTGATCTCGCTGCAACGCTTCGCCCACGAACTCTACCGCCTCGGCGTGCCCCTCCTCCCGCGCATGCTCACCGAGTTCGCCCATGAACGCACCGGCACCGACATCCACCCCGGCGCGCGCATCGGCGAATACTTCTTTATCGACCACTGCACCGGCGTCGTCATCGGCGAAACCGCCACCATCGGCGCGCACGTTAAAATCTACCAAGGCGTCACCCTCGGCGCGAAATCCTTCGAGGTGGACGCCGACGGCAACCCCGTGAAGGGCGTGAAACGCCACCCCGACATCGGCGACCACGTCACCATCTACGCCCACGCCACCATCCTCGGCGGCGACACCCGCATTGGCGCGCACACCATCGTCGGCGCCAACGTCTGGCTGCTCGAAAGCATCCCCGCCAACAGCATCGCCTTCTACAAAAACGAGAACCTCGTCGTGCGCTCCCGCAAACCCCGCGAAGCCGCCGTCGAATGCCGAAAACAAGACGAGCTCCAAGCTTGGAACTGGTCCATCTGATCTCAAGGTAGGGCGGGACCGCGGGCTCGCCGCTCCGTTTTTCGGACGGCCCAGCGGTCCGTCCCTACCTCACAAACAGCGCCCTCGCTCACTCGCGCCGCAACGCCCGATCCACCTCGATCCCCAGCGCCGAGAGCGACAGCTGAATATCGCGCAAAAAATACACCAGCGAGGCCAGCAGGCAGCCCAGGCTTGCCATGAACAGCGCCACGATGAACCAGGCCATCGACGAGCCCGTCACCGCCTTCCCGAAAATCGCCACCACCAGCAAACACGAGCAGACCATGCTCGCGCTCGACAGCGTCACCGCCCGACGCACCAGCCCCGCCCGCCGATAGACGATCCGCAACTGCGCCTCAATGTGCGCGCGCTCCTTCTCGTTGCCCTGCGCGCCGCGAACCTGTCCCGCCAAAATCCGCGTGCGATCCACCACGCGCCCCAGCCGATTCGTCATCGTCAAAAGCAGCGACCCCAAGCCCGTGATCAATATCACCGGCGTGATCGCGAGCTGGATCATCGATAGCAAGTCGGCCGAAATAGTCATCGGCGCACACCACAACGCGGAGCGCCCGCTCGCGCAATCCGCCTTCGCATCGACTTCCCCGCGCCGCCGCCTCCGCATAAATTGTGATTTTTTGCTCCGGGGGTCGGACCTCCTTGCCCGCGGCTACGGCACGTCCCTAGCTTCACCTTGGTCGCGCCCACCTTTCACCACTCACCACGTCAACCACGCGCCCGAATCACCACGCCATGCATCAAGAATCCAACCACGCCGCCGCCCTCCTTCCCGCCCTGCCCGACGCCCGCGACCCGCGTCTTCTTGCTTACCTCAATCTCAAGCTCCGCGAACTCGGCCAGCCCACCGTCAACCTCCCCGCCTCCGCCGAGGAAAACCCCGAAGACCCCGCCGCCTTCTCGAAACTCGTCGATCACCTCGTCGCCCTCGGCCGCGAAAAAGACCGCATCCTCTCCAAGCACCTCTGCCCCGTCGATCAGCGCATCCAGAACTTCCTCTACTCCGTCCTTGAGGAGCACGGCCACGTTCCCCATCTGCCCAACGCCACCCTCGTCCTCGACCGCCCCGGCCTCGCCCGCGCCCTCTCGCTCCCCCCCGGCGCCGACGAACACAAGAGCGCCATTCTCACCTCCACCCGCCTGCACAACGGCGTTCTCCACAACCCCAAGTCCGACCGCCGCACCACCCAGGGCATTTTCCACGTCGCCGAAGGCGGCCTCCCCATCCCCGACGACAAGAAGGCCGTCCCCGCCTCCGTCTTCGCCGCCCTCCTCGCCCGCGCTCTCCACCCGCCCGCCGACCTGCTCGCCCTGCCCTTCACCGGCGGCGAACCCGTGCCCGCCAAGACTTTCGTCTCCCTCTACCTGCGCCCCGTTGTCGTGCCCGCCGTCCCGGGCTTCACCCCCGCCCGCCGCATGGAGACGCGCTTCTTCATCCCCGGCTCCCTCGTCTGTAATCTCGACTTCGTCGAAAACATCTTCGGCAACGCCGGCGACCCCGGCCTCCCCGTCAACGACGCCGCCCTCGATCCCGAATCCTGGACCGGCCACACCGGCTGCATCATCCTCGCCCCCCACCTCAACGGCCTCACCAAAAAGGAACTCGGCCTGCCCCGCTACGAGGACGCCACCGAACGCCAGCGCCGCGACGGCATGTGCTGGAAAAACGAGAACGAGGCCTACAACGACGGCGTCGCCTTCAAGATCACCTGCCGCGACGCCTCCGGCGTCGTCGTCACCGTCATCTCCGACAACTACTTCGGCTACTGCAAAAAGGAGGTGAAGACCCAGATTTCCCTCTCCGCCAACCTGCTCGGCCTCGCCGAGGAGGAACACGCCGGGGGCGCCCTTGCCTTCCCCAGCTACGACCTCGGCGAAGACTTCCAGCTCTCCTCCTTCATGCCTGTCGTGGACCACTCTTTCGACGAGGCGCTCACCCTGCTCGGCGACCGCGCCGTCGCCCAGCCCGGCGGCTGGGCCATCGACCAGGCGTATTCAAACATCTACTACGTCCCGGCCGACTCCCGCTTTAGCATCCGCGCCCAGCGCATTTCCTGGGGCCCCGAGGAAAAACCCGCCCACACCCTCAAACTTCTCCCCGGCATCACCTACGTCCTGCCCTCCGGCTACAAGGTCGAGATGGTCCGCCCCGACCCCGCCGGCCGCTGGCGCCTGCGCGGCACCACCGCCGAGGGCCTGCTCTGCCACAAACCCTGCACCGTCTCCGGCGGCGGCAAATCCGAGATCTCCAAATCCATCGCCGACGCCACCTTCTCCGGCCCCGTCTTTGTCGCCGATCCGGCCAAGGACCTCGACCTCGTGGACTCCATCCTCAAGCGCGACTACGGCACCCGCTACCGCGACGACGCCCTCAACAAAAAACCCGGCCAGGCCCGCCCCATCCTCTCGCCCCAGCGCTCCCTCGGCTCGGTCGTCAAATTGCTTTCCCGCAGCCCCGACTACACCGACGAATACAACGCCTGGCTCGGCACCATACCGCGCTACATCCGCGATCTCGTTCTCCTCGTGAAACGCGTCCACAAACCCGAGCATGGCGACGATTGGCGCGCCCACTTCTCGGTGGACGCCATCAACGGCCGCCCCGGCAACGAACTCAAATACAACGGCATGCGCGCCAAGAACCAGTTCCTCCGCGTCGGCTACGCCGCCGACGGCTCCTGGCGCACCTTCTCCCTCCGCAGCGACTTCCTCCCCGCCATCAAGATACAGGCCGAGGACGACATCACCGCCTCCGCCGTCGCTCCCGCATCGACCGTCGCCGGCCTCCCCGTCGGCACCCCCGCCGACGCCTCGGTAAAGATCATCCACAACTGCGAGACCCGCCTCTTCCAGCGCCCCGACGACGCCGTCATCCGCGGCTACGACAAACACGCCGAGAAGGACTTCGCCTCCGGTCGCAGCTTCTTCTCCAACTATGAGCCCGTCTCCCACGCCGAGGCCTCCGCCCTGCTGGAGGACACGCTCGGCTTCGACGCCTACACCGACCCGATCAAAAACATCCTGCGCGAGTTCGTGGCGTCACCAAAATCCGGATACATCGTCCTGCCCTCCCACCCGCGCATCGTGGACGGCAAACCCACCAAAAATCCGCGCTACCTCCAGATCCGCCCCGATCTGCTCGATCCCCGCGCCACCGCCCTCGCCCGCATCGGCGCGCGCCTCTACCGCCGCATCCCCGGCACCGCGCCCGTCAGCTTCCCCGTCGGCGCGGTGCTCATGGGCCGCCGCCAGAATCCGCCCGAAAAAGGCGTGCGCGCGCTCTGCACCTTCAGCCCCATCCACTACCAGGAGCTGCCCGAGGCGTTCATGGACCTCATCGCCTCGCTCACCGGCAAATCCCCCTCCACCACCGGCGCGGGCTCCGAGGGCGCGTTGACCAAGGGTCCCTTCAACGCCCTCCCGCCCATCTACGATCTGAACGCCGCGCTCGTCTCCTTCATCCTCACCGACCTGCCCGCCTACTCCACCGCCGCCGGTTGGGTCGGCCCCAAGCTCCGCGTCGATCACGACGTCTCCCTGCTCGTCCCCGAGATCTGGTGTCGCATGACCGCCGAGGAACGCACGCCCAAGTTCCTCATCGAACACGGCCACCTCGAGAAGTGCGAAGACTTCGTCCACGACGGCAAACCCGTGCTCGCCTCGCGCCTCGGCTACCGCATCACCGCGCGCTTCGTGCAGACCTTCCTCGGTCGCGTCATGAGCAACCCGTCCTCCGTCTTCGACGAGGAACACCTCAAGCCCGAGCTCACCGACCCCGCGATTTTCGCCGACGGCATGGACAACATCGTCACCGCCATGCAGGAGGCCGCCGCGCACTACTTCGCCGACGGCTCCATCAAGGACGCCTGCCCGCCCTTGCAGGCGCTCCTCCACATCATGCGCGACGGCAAATGGAACGGCCACACGCTCTCCTCGCCCGAGGTGCGCCGCCTCTTCGACCGCGCCGAGATGCTCAAGAGCGACTGGTATGCCGCCCGCCTCGAAGCCAAGCGCAAGATCGACGCCGCCACTCTCGACGCCCACGCCCGCTATCTGGAGAAATTCCTCAAGCGCGCCACCTACGCCGACGTCGCCGTCACCCTCGACGTCAAGGGCCGCATCGACCGCGTCGCCGCCCGCGCCCGCGCCGCCAAGGAACCCGCCTACGCCGATAGCCTCCGCGGCACCCTCGGCGGCGAGCCCGCCGTCGCCCCCGACATCGTCCAGGCCTGCAAGCGCACGGTATAAACCAGAGGGAGCACAGGCATTCCTGCCTGTGCTCCCTCTGTTCCAGGATAGATCAAGCAGGGCGGTGAACCCGCCCTGCCCCCGCCTCAAACCTTCCGCCCGCGCAGCAGCGCGACGATGAAGAGCACGAGGAAAATCACGAAGAGGATCTTCGCGATCCCTGCCGCCGAACCGGCGATGCCGCCAAAACCGAGCGAGGCGGCAATGATGGCGATAATGAAGAAAATAATGGCGTAGCTTAACATAAGAAAAAGAGGTCGAAAAATGTTGGGGAAAAAAGGCGGCAACGACCGCGCTTAGCGGTTCGAACCGCCGCGGATGAGACCGCCGGCACCGAACACCGCGAGCACGACTCCGCCGATCAACAGCCAGATTGTGCGATCAGTCGGCGAGCCGGTGAAGAGTCGAGAAACATCCGAGCTGATGGATTCGGAGGCGTTCACGCCGTAGATTATCATGACAATGCCGCCGGCGAGCAGCACGAGGGAGATGAGTTTGTTCATGGAGAAAATAGGTCGCCGGGGTTTTCCCGGCAGCGCCACCAAATGTATTGTATTTCCTAGAAGCTGATCGACACGCCGCCGCGCCACTCGCTCGTCACGCGGACGCGATCACCGGTCTGGGCCGTGTAATCAATGTATAGCGACGTGCGGGGGCTGAGCTGGGCGGCCAGGCCCGCGCTCAAACGCGCGCTGTCGCGCTCGGGCTTGCGCGTATCAACCGCGAAGGCCGTGCCGCCGAAAGCCGCGTCCATGGAACGCGAGTCGTTGGAGAACTCGTGCAACCACGCCGCGCGCACATGAGGACGCAGGCCGACCTGGCCGACCATGAAGTCAACCGCCAGCTCCGCGCCGAGCTGGGACTGAAGCGAGCGCGCGGACTGGTCGCCCACGGTCGCGTTCAAACCGCCCGCGCCGGTCTCGGTGAATCCGTTCGCCTTCCACCCGCCGGCCAGCAGACCGCCGAAGGGCGAGAAGCTCACGCGGCCCGCCTCAAAACGATGTCCCACCACGATGTCGGCCAGCCACTGGCGCCCCTCGGACTCGGATTCCGCCACCGCGTTGGTGCCGGTGAACGAGATGTTGCGGGTGGATTTGTATTCCTCGTAGCCATACGCGACCAGGCCGTGGACAAACCAGTCGCCGCTGGTCCAGGCCGCGCGCGCGCCGAGCAGGTAGCTCTTGATTTCGGTGGTGCTGCCGGCCGAGCCGAGACCCGCGTCGGTGTCCTCGTAGTTGAAGAGCAGGCCGAGCACGAGGTCGGGGGCGAAAACCTTGTTCACGCCGACGAGACCGGCGTCGCTACGGTATTTGCTCTGGCTCACGTCGAGGTCGCCGCGCACGTCGCCGCGACGGCGGCTGGCTTCGAAATAGAAAACACCGTCGTCGCCGGGAGCCACTTGGTTGCACGCGAAGCGGTCGGCCAGCGCGGTGGCGCGGGCGAAGGCGATGTCGGACCAAATTTCAAAACCCTGGGGCGAGATGGCGTTCAACGCCGCCGGAAACTCTGCCGCGTCGATCACGCCGACGAGCGCATCCGCGATCACAGGCGAAAGATCCGCCGCCTCCGCGACCGACTCCTGATTCGGCGTGCCCGCGAAAGTGGTGAAGGGAACCTGCGAGAACGCCACCGTCACGGTGTTCGCGTCATAAGTTACGTCGGCCATGAGCGCCGCGCTCACCGCGACCGTATCGAAAGTGCCGGCCAGTCCGCCCGCCGCGGTCAACACCTCGAAGGACTCGCCCGCCGGATTGTAGCCGCCGAGCATCGCGATGCTCAGTTCGCCGGCGATGGACGCGGTGCCTGCGACGATCACCTGGTCAAACGAAACCGCCGAGGCGATCTCGATGAAGAGCGTCCCGTCCGGGCCCTGGGTGTAGTCGCCCGCGACTACGATAACGCCGGGCGAAAAACCGGGGCGGAGTTCACCGTTGTTGATTAGGTTACCCGACACCGTGCCCTCTCCGCCAAACATCGCGCCGGATGAAATAGTGAGCGAGCCCACGCCGCCGTTCATCAACAACGAGCCGCCTTCGAGCAACACATCGGCGTCGGTCGCCTGCAACAAAACGAGCATGCCCGCGCCCTGTTTGCGCACGACGCCCTCGCCGATGATCTCGCCGGTGAAGACGGCGTCGGTTGGCTGCGCGAAAATCAGTTCGCCCATCGTGCCGGTCGCGTTGCTGTCGAGCAAGGTGACGTCGCCGCCCGTTGGCAGATTCGCCACCGCGGCGGTGAGTGTGCCCGCGTCAATGAAGGTGCCGCCGCTGTAAGTGTTGGTCCCGGTGAGCGTCGCGTTCGTGCCAAACACCGTGAGCGTGGCGGCTTCGCCCTCGACGGTGTCGCTGCCACCGCCGTCGATGCTCACGTTCGATGTGTTGTAGAGCTTGCCCGGGCGCAGCACGACGCGCGTCGCGCCAGGTGCCAGCGGGTCGGTGCCGGCGACGTAGGTGCCGGCGGAACTCAGGACCACGTAACCCGACGTGG
>DAIPIP010000209.1:0-4369 GCA_036770725.1 Opitutaceae bacterium | reverse complement strand
GGGCGCGGGGGCGGCGACGGGAGACGGGGCGGGCGCGGGCGCGGGGCCGGCGACGCGGAGAATGGTCTCGTGAAGCTGGGCGGGTTTGACGGGTTTGGTGAGCACGGCGGCAAAGAGATCGCGATGTTCGGCGGTGAACTGGTGGCCGATGGAGCTGAGGAGCAGGAGGGGGAGCGGCGCGGAGGAGGGCAGGGCGCGAAGGGCGCGGGCGAGTTCGAGGCCGTCCATGCCGGGCATCTGCATGTCCAGGATGGCGAAATCGAAACGCTCGCCGGAGCGGACGAGTTCAACTGCGGAGGGGGCGTCGGGCAGGCAGACGACGGCGAGTTCCCATCTGGCGGCGAGATCGGAAAGGATGCGGCGGTTGGTGGCGTTGTCGTCCACCACGAGGGCGCGCAGTCCGCGCAGGTGGGAACGATCCTCGGGCAGGACGCGGCGCGGGCCGCCGGAGGCCCACTCCACGCAGAGGGTGAAGTGGAAGGTGGAGCCCACGTCTGGGATGCTCTCGACCCACATGCGACCGCGCATGAGCTCGGCGAGGCGGTGGCTGATGGCGAGGCCGAGGCCGGTGCCGCCGTATTTTCGCGTGGTGGAGGCGTCCACCTGCGAGAAGGGCTTGAAGAGGCGTTTTTTCGCCTCGGGGGGATGCCGATGCCGGTGTCGCGGATCTTGAAGTGGAGTTGGCGGCCCCCGTCGATTTCGTGTATCACGTCCACGGATACAAGGATCTCGCCGCGTTCGGTGAACTTGAGGGCGTTGCCGACGAGGTTCACGAGGATCTGGCGCAGGCGGGTGGCGTCGGCGCGCAGTTCGCGGGGGGCGCCTTCGGCGATATCGTAGAGCAGGTCGATGCCTTTGCGGGCGGCCTTGTGGGCGAAGAGATCAAGGGCGGACTCGATGCAGTCGGCGAGGTTGAAGGCCTCTTTTTCGAGTTCGAGCTGGCCGGATTCTATTTTGGAGAAATCGAGGATGTCGTTGATGAGGCCGAGAAGGGCGTCGCCGCTGGTGCGAATGATTTCGGTGAATTCGCGTTGTTCGGGGTTGAGGGGGGTGTCGAGGAGGAGGGAGGTCATGCCCGATGACGCCGTTCATCGGGGTGCGGATTTCGTGGCTCATCATGGCGAGGAACTGGCTCTTGGCGGTGTTGGCCTGTTCGGCGGCGGCGCGGGCTTTTTCCTGTTCGGTGATGTCGGTGAGGGCGCCGAACCAGGAGCGCGCGCCGTCGGGTTGGCGAAGCATGGTGGAGCGGGCGACGATCCAGTGGCGTTCGCCGTTCGGGCTTAGCAGGGTAAAGGTGCGCGACCAGGGTTGGTCGGTGGCTACGGCGTGCCGGATGGAGGCGAGGAAGGCGCGGCGGTCGGCGCTGGGCAGGGCGGTGAGCAGGCGTTCCGGCCGGCGCATATAGGCGACGGGCTCGCGGCCGAGCAGCTTTTCGAAGCCGGGGCTGAGGAGTGCGACGGCGAAAGTTCCGTCGGACGAGACGTTGAACTGGAACAAGGCGCCGGGGGCGTGGGTGGTGAGGGCGCGGAGGCGTTGCTCGCCGAGTTGTAGCCGTTCTTCGGCGATTTTGCGGGCCGTGATGTCGTTCTCGATCGCCATGAAGCCACTGAAACGCCCTTCGACGTCGAGGAGGGGCTGAACCTCGATGTCGAGCCAGTAGGAGTGGCCGGATTTGTAATAGTTGACGACCTCGACGTGGAAGCCGGTGCGGTCGCGGATGCCCTCGCGCATGATGCGGCGGGTTTCGGGGTTGGTGAGCGGACCGTTGAGGAAATCGCCGGGGCGTCTGCCCAAGGCTTCGTCGCTCGTGTAGCCGGTGATGCGGGTGAAGCCCTCGTTGACCCACTCGATTTTCTCCTCCGTGTCGGTGATGATGACGGCGTTGCTGGTGTGGCGGGCCACCATGGCGAGGCGGCGGGCGGCGGCCTCGGCGGCACGAAGGTTCTCGGTCATCTCGGCCGCGAGGTTGAGCGCGCGCGCGACTCTGCCCGAGGATGAGCACGATGCCGGCGATGAGCAGGGTGGCGAGGGTGCCGGATATGGCGATGGAGAGGGGGAGTGCGGTGTCCACCGAGTTGTCGAAGCTGCGTGTGGAGCTGATGACGACGGTCCAGGTGCGCCCGCCGATGACGACAGGACGGATGATTTGAAAACGGCGACCGCCAAATCCGCCCTCCGGATTGACCGCGACCAGCTCGTTGTCCGCGTCGAGCAGAAGGGACTCCAAGCTGATGTGCTCACCCTCGAAAACCTCCACGTCGGCGAGACTGAGCGTGTTGAACATGAGGCCTTCGAGCAGGTCGTCGATGATGAGCGGGGCGTAAACCAGGCCGAGAAGCGCCTCGCGCCGCTCTTCGGGGGTGCGGGTCGGCATGCCGTTTTGGTAAACGGGAACGAGGTAGTGAAAGCCCGGCCGATTGCTGATATCCTGCATGAGGGTGATGCGCTCGGTGAGGGTGGGTTCGCCGGTCTGGATGGCGCGCTCGACGGCGGCACGGCGTTTGGGTTCAGATCCTACGTCGAAACCGCGAGCGGGCAGGTTGGTTTCGCGCGGGAAAATGTATTTGATGATGTAGAGATCGGGTGCGTCGCCGGAGGTGCGGACGTTGAAATCCGGGGTGTTGTCGGCGCGGGTGTTGGCGACGAACTCGTCGAGGTTTTCGCGCCGCACGCGTTCGATGAAACCAAATCCCTGCACGCCGGGAAATTCGTTGGGCAAATCGCGCGAGGCGACGTAGGCGGCAAACTCGGCGCGGCTGACGTTCTCGCTGGCGGCATAGACGCCGCGCGCGCCTTTGAGGCCGTAAACGGGCAGGTTAACGCGCCGCTGCACGTCTTCGATCATGCGGTCGGCGACGCGCCCGAAGCGAAGCTCGGCCTCCTTTAGGCGGCTCGAATTCAGGAGCTTGGCCGTCGTGAGGGTGACGCCAAGGCCGACCAACAGGGTAATCGCGAGCAGAACGTGCGTGAGCCGCGAGGCGTTTCGAATGGGGGAGGGGGTAAACACTACCCGTTAAAGTTTAAGCACGTAGCCTGCGTTGTTCGGGCAGGCGCTCCAAGGATCAACTGGGGCGCGATGCGGAAATAAAAAGCCGGACCGCGCGGGGCGGTCCGGCTCACGTCCGAGAGGAATTCGGGGGGGACGAAGGCTCAGAGGTTGGCGATGATGGCGTCGGCCATGGCCTTGGTTCCGACGGCGGGTTTGCCGAAGGCGATGTCGCCGGTGCGAACGCCGTCGGTGGCGACGGCCTTGCGCACGGCGGCTTCGATTTTGGCGGCGACGGCGTCGAGGCCAAAGCTGTAGCGGAGCATCATGGCGGCGGAGAGGATCTGGGCGCAGGGGTTGGCGACGCCCTTGCCGGCGATGTCCGGGGCGGTGCCGCCGGCGGGCTCGAAGAGACCGTAGGGCAGACCGAGGGAGTTTTTGCCGGTGCCGAGGGAGGCGGACGACAGCATGCCGAGGGAGCCGCAGATGACGGCCATCTCGTCGGAGAGGATGTCGCCGAACATGTTTTCGGTGAAGAGCACGTCGAACTGGTTGGGATCGCGGGCGAGCTGCATGGCGGCGTTATCGACATACATGTGGCTAAGGGCGATGTCGGGGTGGTGCTTGGCGAAGTAGGCGGTGACGACGCGCCGCCAAAGCACGGAGGTTTCGAGCACGTTGGCCTTGTCCACCGAGCAGACCTTGTTGCCGCGGGCCTTGGAGGTGACGGCGGCGACTTCGGCGATGCGCTCGATCTCGGAGGTTTTGTAAACCATGGTGTCGATGGCTTGCTCCTCGCCGTTTTCGAGGGTGACGGTGGTCTTGGGCTGGCCGAAGTAGATGCCGCCGGTGAGTTCGCGGATGCAGACGATGTCGATGCCGTTGGGGATGCGCTCGGTCTTGAGCGGGGAGGCGTCACGAAGATCTGGATACAGAAGGCCGGGGCGGATGTTGGCGAAGAGGTTGAAGGCCTTGCGCAGGGGAAGGAGGGCGGCGCGCTCGGGCTGTTCCTTGGGCGGGAGTTTTTCCCACTTCGGGCCGCCGACGGAGCCGAAGAGGATGGCGTCGGCTTGCTGGCAAAGGGCGAGGGTGGAGTCGGGCAGGGCCTTGCCGTGGAGGTCGATGCCGGCGCCGCCGACGGGGGCGGTTTCGTAGGAGAGGGTCAGACCCTCCTTGGCGGCGACGTGTTCGAGGACGCGGAGGGCCTCGGACATGACTTCGGGGCCGATGTAATCACCGGGCAGGACGGCAAACTTTAGGCTGGGCATGGGATTTTGGAAAAGCAGTGACCTTGGGGCGCGGTCGGCGCGGGTGGCAAGACGGCTTTGGACAGACAGGCCCCTATACATCCTGACCCAGGGATGAAGACGAAGAAGGTGGCGG
>DAIPIP010000041.1:0-18987 GCA_036770725.1 Opitutaceae bacterium | reverse complement strand
CGGATAAAACTTACCCGACTTTATCCGAAACTTTAGACGTTACTGGATACTAGTGCTTGATTGCAGAAATAAGCGATACCCTGACAGGCGCTTTTGGCCGGGGCCAGCGTTGTCGAAAAGGGCATGTGACGCTGGCACACCTCCCTATTCGCCGCCTTGGCCGCAGCCAATAATCACTCCGCCATTGTATCGCTTACGTCTGCAATCAAGCACTGGCCCAAATCGGTATCGAAAAACCGACTATAAAGGCCCGGCCACGAGAGGACGGGCTCTTTTTTGGCGCTCAGTAGAAGACCTTGCGGTCGAGCGAACGGTATTGGATGGCCTCCAGCAGGTGGGGCGCCTCGACGCGATCCGAGCCGGCGAGATCGGCGATGGTGCGGGCGACCTTGAGGATGCGGTCGTAGGCGCGGGCGGAGAGGGAGAGTTGTTCCATGGCCTGCTGCAAGAGGTCGCCAAGCGTGGAATCGAGAACGATGTGTTCGCGGATTTGTTTGTGGGTCATGCAGGCGTTGGCGGTGGTCGGGGTGCCGCGGTAGCGGGCGAGCTGGCGGTCGCGCGCGGTTTGCACGCGGGTCGCGATGGCGGCGGAGGTTTCGCCGGGAGCGGTGGAGCGGAGTTCGGAGATGCCGACGGCGGGGGCTTCCACGTGGAGGTCGATGCGGTCGAGGAGGGGACCGCTGACGCGGGCGCGGTAGCGTTGAATTTGGGACGGCGAGCAGCGGCATTCGTGCTTGGAGTCGCCGAGGTATCCACAGGGGCAGGGGTTCATGGCGGCGACGAGCATGAAGCCGCAGGGCAGGGTGACTTTGCCGGCGCTGCGCGAGATGGTGACCCGGCCGTCTTCGAGCGGCTGGCGAAGGACCTCAAGGGCGGAGCGTTTGAACTCGGGCAACTCGTCGAGGAACAGGACTCCGTGATGGGCGAGTGAGATTTCGCCCGGGCCGGGGATGGTGCCGCCGCCGATGAGGCCCACGTCGGAAATGGTGTGGTGGGGGGCGCGCACCGGGCGCACGCCGAGGTGGCGAGAGGAGCCGAGGGTCTGGCCGGCGGCGGAGTGGATGGCGAGGATCTCCAGCGACTCGTCGAGGGTCGGCGCGGGCATGATGGAGGGCACGCGTTTGGCGACCATGGATTTTCCCGATCCGGGCGGCCCCATGATGAGCAGGTTGTGCGAGCCGGCCACGGCGACCTCGACCGCGCGGCGCAGGGCGTGCTGGCCTTTGACTTCGGAAAAATCCCCCGCCGACACGGGCGCGGCGCGTTCGGCGGCGAGCGCCTCGGCGTGGGCGACGGGCGACAGCGGGGCGGCGCCGGAAAGGTGGCGCGCGGCCTGGTCCAGCGATTGTATCGGGTAAACGGATACGCCTTCGACCAGGGCGGCCTCGGCGGCGCAGGCGGCGGGCAGGAGCAGGCCCCGGCAGCCGAGGGCGCGGGCGAGCCGGGCGAAGGCGAGGGCGCCGCGCACGGGGCGGGTCGCGCCGGAGAGGCTGAGTTCGCCGGCGATGAGGTAGTCGCCGATGTGGGGCGCGGTGATTTGTCCGGTGGCGACGAGGATGCCAAGCGCGATGGGCAGATCGTAGAGCGGGCCTTCCTTGCGCAGGTCACCGGGGGCGAGGTTGATGGTGGTGCGGGTGCGGAGGCCGCCGTAGCCCGAGTTGGCGAGGGCGGAGAGGACCCGATCGTCGGATTCTTTGACCGCCGCGTCGGGGAGGCCGACGAGGATGAGCTTACAGTCGCCGGATTCGCCGTGGTTGACCTCAACGTGAACAGGAAGGGCCTCAATGCCTTGAAGCGCGGCGGAAAACAGGGTGGCTAGCATGCGGTGATGATAGGGCGGGGGCCGGTTGAGACGGATTCAGGGGAGGACGGCGGAATGGTTTTCCGGATATTGGGCGGCGATTGCGGCGAGATTGCTCTCGATGGCGGCGAAGTAGAGGTTCGGACAGGACGGGCGGTCGTTGTCGAGAAGCCGGAAAACGTGTCCGAAGTCGTGCTTTAGGCGCAGGAGAACGAAGTTTTTCCAGAAGGCGGGAGTGGCGGAAAGCAGGGCGGCGGTGGAGCGAAAAGGGCGTTTTTCCACGGGCGTGCGGACGTAGTTGTCGGCTTCTTCAAACTCGGCGAAGAGGGCGGGGAGTTTTTGGGGGTATTCGGGCGCGGCCATTTGTCCGATGTAGTCGGCGGTGGCGACCATGCAGGCCACGAGGCGCGCGCGGGCATCGGAAAAAACGGTGTCTGCGGGCGTGCCTTGCAGGCTGGTGCTGCGGATGGCGCCGAGCACGTCGTCGAGTTCGGAACGGTGACAACCCAATCCGGGCAAAATGGAGGCGGCCAGGGCGCAACCGCGAAGGACGTGGCAGTGGGTGTATTTGGCTCCGGTGCCCTCGTCGTCTCCTCGGGCCTTCAGGTAGCCGGTGTCGTGCAACATGATGGCGGCGAAGCCAAGTTCCAGCTGGCGCGGGGTGGGAACCTCGTCGGCGGGGAGATTTCGGGGCGCGGCTGCGGCGAGGTCCAGATAGACTTGGGCGGCCTGCAAGGTGTGCAGGAAATCGTGGTAGCGGAGATCGATGGGTTGGAGATTCCAGAAGCGGCCTTCGAACATGTTTTCCACCAGCTCGCAGATGGCCGCGTGCAAGGGAACGGTTTTGCGATTCGAGTCGAAGACTTGCGCGGCGTTTTTTTGAACGTCCCGGATATCGCGAGTGCCCGCCAGGGGGTGGGATTTTTGCGAATCTAGAAAAGCGGGAGTCGTCTTGTTCTGCACGCGGCGTTTGGGTAGCGGTTTACGATATGCACGAGCAAGCCCAATCACGCCGACGTTTTGCAGGTGCGCGCATCGGGCTGACCGGCGGCATAGGGAGCGGCAAGTCGAGCGCGGGAGCGTATTTCGCGGAGGCGGGGTTCAGGGTGTTGGACGTGGATGCTTTGGTGCGCACACGGGTGTTGGCCGATTCGGAAGTCTTGGCGGAGGCGGCCGGGCGATGGGGGGCGGAGGTGTTAAACGCGGCGGGGGAGCTTGATCGAGCGCGGGTGGCGGGGATCGTTTTCGGGGATGAGGTGGAGAGAATTTGGTGGGAAGGGGTGGTGCATCCGCGGGTGGGTCGACTCTGGCGGGCGGAGCTGGCGGCCAGGCCGGAGGCGGACTGGGTGGTGGAAATACCGCTGTTGTTTGAGGGCGGATTAGAAAAAGAATTTGATTTCGTCGCCTGTGTCGCAGCCAATCAGCGCACGCAGTTCAATCGAGCCGTGGCGCGTGGCCTTCCGCCAGCCCAAGCCGAAAAGCGCATCGCCTCCCAACTTCCCTTGGCCATCAAACTAAAATCAGCTCACGTCGTGCTTTGGAACGAAGGTTCGCGCGCGTTTCTCGGTCGGCAGGTTGGCATGCTTTGCGAGCGACTTCGGTCCGTCGTTTGACGTCGGCACTTCGGCCGCGAGCCGGCCTTCTTGATTTTTATCCGGAACCCCCGGATTTCCGCCCCTACATCACCCTTCTTCAATCAACCACATGGACGATACGGAAAACCCCATCAATGCGGAGCTCCCCGGCGGCGCCGCCAAACGTGTTCGCAAAGCACCCAAGCGCGGACGTTCCGCCGAGGCGGAGGTCGATGCCGGTTCGGCGTTGCCTTTGGAAACGAGCGGAGCGGAAGCGCCGATCACCACGAGCGAGATCAGCGCTGCCGAGACGGCGCCTCGGACGGCGAAGCGGGCAAGAACGCGTCGTGCCAAGCCGGAAAATACATCCGACAACCCGCCCGCGAGTGAGGGCTCCGCCGCGCTCGAAACCGACGGCGGAGGAGAGTTATTTGGCCACGATCAGGAAGATCGTCTCGAACCGCCCGTCGGCGAGGCGGGGCAGCCTTACAAGGCATCTTTCGATCCGAACGAGGATGATGCGGCGGATGGCGCGGCGGACGGCGGCTCGGGCGCAGCGGAAAACACCGCGGAGCAGAGACCGGTTTTCGTGCCGGGTGGAAGTGCCGCTCCGGCGGACCATTCTCCGTCTCAGACTGGCGACGCAGAGGGTGGAGGAGGTCCGGCGCGTGGGAGCCCAGCGGAGCAAGCTCGTCGCGAAGAGCGGAAATCTTGGTGGGAGCGCAAGAAGGAGAAAAAGCGTCAAAAATGGCTTGAGCGTCAGCAGGGCGGCGGCGGGGGCGGCGGAGGAGGAGCGCATGCCTTCGAACGCGGCTCCGAACGCACCTCCGAACGCGGGCCTGAACGTGGTGGCGCCGCACATGGTAATGGGGGGGGGCGCGAACGCGCGCCGGCCCAACCGCCGCCTCCGGCCTTGCAGTTGCCGATCGGCGGATTGCCCGATCCTTCGCGTTTCGCCGACGGAGACGCTCTTGACGCGATGGCTGCGGAGCTGGCCAAGGACGAAGCTCCCCTCAATCTGAGCGCCATCCACGCCGAAGGCGCGGCTGATTTGGCCCAGCGCCTGAGGGACTTGGGCGAGACCGTTCAAGGCGTGCCCCCTCGGCGGGCGCTTGTGGAGTCGTTGTTCATTTGGGCGGATAAAGAGAAACGCACCCTGCGCGAGCGTGGTCTTCTTGATCTGACCGACGCGGGCCACGGTTTCATCGTTCATAGCGCGAACAGCTACCGGCTGTATCCCGAAAGCACCTTCGTGCCGGCCGCCTTGGTAAGGCGCCATGGTCTGCGGCGCGGGCAGGAACTCGACGTGCTGGCGCAACCGCCACGTGCTGGAGAGCGTTGCCCGGCGGCGGTGCGGATTAACAGCGTGATGGGCACCACCCCGGAACTGGCCCGTGAAGTGACCGCGTTCGAGGAACTCACGCCTTACTACCCGACAAAGCGCATCCTCGTGGAGGCACCGGACATCCATAAGGACATTTCGATGCGAGCCGTGGATTTGCTCACTCCCATCGGTTTTGGCCAACGCGGTTTGATCGTCGCTCCCCCGCGCACCGGCAAGACCGTGTTGCTGCAAAACATCGCGAACTCCATTTCGCATAATTTCCCTGATATTAAGCTGATCCTTCTGCTCATCGACGAGCGACCGGAGGAAGTGACCGATTTCCGCCGCCACACCAAGGGCGAGGTGATTTCCTCCACCTTTGACGAGGTGCCCGAGAGCCACGTTCACGCTGCGGAGATGGTCATCGAGAAAGCCCGTCGGTTGGTCGAACTGGGGCAGCACGTCGTTATTCTGCTGGACTCGATCACGCGTTTGGCCCGCGCCTACAACGCGCTGGCGGGAAACTCGGGAAAGATCATGTCGGGCGGTATCGAAGCCAACGCGCTTCAACGTCCGAAACGGTTTTTCGGCTCCGCCCGCAACATCGAGGGCGCGGGGTCGTTGACCATTCTCGGCACCGCATTGGTGGACACCAACTCTCGCATGGACGAAGTCATTTTCGAGGAGTTCAAGGGCACCGGTAACATGGAGCTGCATCTTGATCGCGGCCTTTCCGACAAGCGTATCTTCCCCGCGATCAACATTGATCGTTCGGGAACGCGCAAGGAGGAGCTGATCTATCACCCCGACGAGATGCTGCGCGTTTACGGCCTGCGGCGCGCGATGCAGGGAATTCCCCCTGTGGAAGCGATGGACATGTTTATCCAAAGGCTGAAGAAAACCCGCACAAACACGGAATTTTTGTTGAGTCTAAATCGCTAAATCCGCGCAATATTCCCCTGAGCCCGTGCCCATTGGCGCAGGCCGGCTTTCCCCCACGTCTCCTCCCCTGTGACTTCCGCCGACGATTTTGTTATCCAACTCGCCCTAGACAAGGGCGTCCTCAAGCAAGACCAGATCAATGCCGCCCGCGAACGCGTCGCCGAGCACACCGATCTCACGACCACGCCTCCACGACTTCTGGACGTGCTGATTTCGGAGCACGGTTTCAGCACCAAGGAGGCCGCCAAGCTTCTGGCCGACGAATTTGGCATGCCGATGATCGACATGACCGAAGTGCGTCCGTCGGGAGAGCTCATGGCCCTCCTTCCGCGCAACCTCGCGGTTAAATACACCGCGTTTCCGGTCTCTCGCGAAAGCAACTCCGTGCGCGTGGCGATCGGCGATCCCCTCGACGTGGACGCCATCGATAGCTTGAGCCATTACTTGAAGATGAGCGTCGAGCCGGTCGTTGCACCGACCGATCAGATCAAGGCCCACATCGACCGCTTCTACGGCAAGGATGAGGAAAGCATCGACAAGCTCCTTGGTGACATCGCCGCGAGCGGAGTAGATCTGGACGTCACGACCGGTGGATCTACCACCGAACAAAGCGACGAGGGAGATGCCCCGATCATCAAGCTGGTTTATCAAATCATTCTGGAGGCGATCAATCGCCGTGCCTCGGATATCCATCTGGAGCCTCTGGAAAAACGTTTTCGAGTTCGCTACCGCATCGACGGCGTGCTCGTTGAAGTGGACAATCCGCCGAAGCGCCTGCAACTCGCGATGATCTCTCGTATCAAGATCATGGCGAACATCTCCATCGCGGAGAAACGCATTCCGCAGGACGGTCGTATTCAAGTTAACCTAGCGGTTAAGACCATCGACCTTCGCGTCTCCTCGCTTCCCACCGCTCATGGCGAATCTATCGTCATGCGTATTCTCGACAAGGAGGGTCTTCAGCTCGGTCTGCCCGAGCTCGGCTTTCTCAGCGACGACCAAGCAACGATGGAGCGCATCATCTCGATGCCCGACGGCCTTTTCCTCGTCACCGGTCCGACCGGTTCGGGCAAGACCACCACGCTCTATTCCTGTCTGCATTTCATCAATAAACCGGACCGCAAGATCATCACGGTTGAGGACCCGGTCGAGTATCAGCTTTCGGGTATCAATCAGGTGCCCGTTCGCCATGAGGTCGGCATGACCTTTGCGAACGCTCTGCGCTCCATGCTGCGCCAGGCGCCTAACATAATTATGGTTGGCGAGATACGTGACTTGGAGACCGCCGAGATTTCGATCAACGCCTCGCTCACCGGTCACATGGTGTTCTCCACCTTGCACACCAACGACGCCCCCGGCGCCGTGACTCGCATGATCGATATCGGGGTGAAGCCGTTTCTTGTTTCGACCTCGCTTCGTGCGGTTATGGCCCAGCGCCTTACGCGTAAGATCTGCGGCAAGTGCAAGCGTCCCTACACGCCCGATCCCCGTGAATTGCGTTCCCTAAACATCACCGCCCAACAGGCGGTGAACGCCAACTTTGCCAAAGGCGCGGGGTGCGAGCATTGCCACGGCAGCGGCTATCGGGGACGTGCCGGTATTTTTGAGATTTTCGCCGTCAACGACGAACTCGAACGCATGATTTACGAAAACGTGGGCACCTCGCGTCTGCGTGACAAAGCCCGCTCCCTCGGCATGCGAACGATGCGCGAAGATGGTTTGCGCAAAGTTCTCTCCGGCATGACCACCATCGAGGAAGTCGTCTCCATAACCGTGGGCGACGCAAGCTAACCGCGGTCGTAAATCGATCATCCACAATAACCCAATCCCTGCGCCATGAGCTATGAGATGAATGACCTGCTTGATCTCGTCGTCGAGCAGAACGCCTCAGACCTCCATTGCCAGGTCGGGCAGCCGCCTACCTTGCGTATCAGCGGCAGCATGGTGCCCATTGATGGCCCGAATCTGACCCCGCAGGATACCGAGCATTTGATGTTATCCATCACGCCGGATTCGCATCAGCAGAATGTGAAGTTAAACGGCGGTTCTGATTTCGGTTTCGCATTTTTGGAAAAGGCTCGATTCCGCGTTTCGATTTTGAAGGCCAAGGGCAATTACGGCATCGTTCTCCGCCAGATTCCCTACAAGATGTATGGTCTGCGCGAAATCGGACTTCCTGACAAAGTCCGCGAATTACTCTATCGCCCTCGTGGACTGATTCTCGTCACCGGTCCGACCGGTTCGGGTAAATCCACCACGCTAGCCTCGATGGTGAATTATATTAACGAGAATCGAGAGGGGCATATCATCACGATCGAAGATCCGATCGAATACTATCACGCACACAAACGTTGCATCGTGACCCAGCGTGAAATCGGAGCCGACGTCCCCAGTTTTGCGGAGGCCATCAAACGCGCCCTGCGCCAAGACCCCGACATCATCCTCGTGGGAGAAATGCGCGACTTGGAAACCATCGAGGCCGCGATTACCGCGGCGGAAACGGGCCACTTGGTTTTTGGCACTCTGCATACCAACTCTGCGGCCAAAACCGTGGATCGTATTGTCGATGCTTTTCCGGCCAACATGAAAGAAATGATCCGGACCCAGCTTGCCTCTTCGCTGGTCGCGGTGATTTCCCAAGTCTTGTGCAAAAAAATCGGCGGCGGCCGAATCGCCGGATATGAAATCATGATCAACACGACATCGATCGCGTCGATGATCCGTGAAAACAAAACTTTCCGCATCACCTCCGATATCCAAACCGGAGGCAATCTGGGCATGATCACGATGGATTCGCATCTGCTCAGCTTGGTCAACCGGCAGTTGATCGCCGGTGACGAGGCGATCGAAAAATCGCACGATCCGGTCGGAATGCGCGACAAGCTTTTGCAGTCGGGAACCGTGCTTAAAACGATATAACCGCGATTCCCCGCTTAATTTTTTCCCTCTCGTTACACCCTCCCCCATGTTTGAAGCCCACACCTCGGATATCTTGGAGCTCTGCCGTTCGCATAGCCTCCTGGATGAAAAAACGCTCAGCGATCTTCAAGACGAACACCGTGCCACCGGAAAATCGCTGGCCGCGCTTATCGTCGATCTCAAGCTGATACCCCGCGAAGTATTTTTTGCCAAAGTTGCGGAATATCTCGGGCTGGAGCACCTTGAGGTGCCACCGGCTTCCATTTCAGGTGATATTATTGAACAGATCTCCGACCAGCATGCCCGCATGTATGGCGTGGTGCCGCTGCGGTCTGACGGACAAAGTTTGGATCTGCTCGCCATAGATCCCTTCAACGCGCAGATCATCGACGATCTCACTTTCGCGCTGCGCAAAGATGTTCGTATTATTGTCGCCGATCCGGATCGCGTGGCGGCCTTGCTAAAAAATCACTACGGCGATGAGGTCGGTTCGCTCGACGACATCCTCAACGAGATGACATCGAGCGAGATAGATGGCGACGGCACCGGTGCCGATCTCAACGCCAACGATCTCGAAGCCATGGCCGGACAGGGGCCGATCATTCGTTTTGTCAACCTCGTGTTGGCCCAAGCCATTCGGGACAAGGCCTCCGACGTCCATTTCGAGCCTTTTGAGCACGAGTTTAAAATCCGCTATCGTATCGACGGCGCGCTGTATGAAATGTCGCCGCCGCCCAAGCACCTCGCCTTGCCGATCACCTCGCGCGTCAAGGTTCTTGCCAATCTCAATATCGCCGAACGTCGCATCCCGCAGGATGGTCGTATCAAGCTCACCCTTTCCGGCCGTCCCGTTGACTTGCGCGTATCCACGCTGCCTACGCAATTCGGCGAGTCCGTGGTGCTTCGCGTTCTCGACCAAAGCGCGGTCCAGCTTGATATTTCCCAGCTCGGCATGCCCGAGGACGTCTTTGAGGGCATCAGCGAAATTGTTACTCGTCCAAACGGCATCTTCATCGTCACCGGCCCCACCGGCTCCGGCAAGACCACCACGCTCTACTCTGCGCTTCGCATCGTAAACAACCCCGATCTCAAGCTCCTCACCGCCGAGGATCCGGTGGAATACGAAATCGAGGGTATCATGCAGGTGCCGGTGAATCACAGTGTCGGCCTTACTTTCGCGGCGGCACTGCGCTCTTTTCTTCGTCAAGATCCCGACATTATCATGGTGGGTGAGATTCGCGACTTGGAGACCGCGCAGATCTCCATCCAAGCCTCGCTCACCGGTCACTTGGTGCTTTCCACCTTGCACACCAACGACGCCCCCGGCGCGGTCACGCGCTTGGTGGACATGGGTGTGGAGCCTTTCCTGATCGCTTCCTCGCTCGAGGCCGTGCTCGCCCAGCGCCTCGTGCGCCGCATCTGCAAAGACTGTCGCACCGCCTACGAGCCACCCGGCACTTTGCTTCAGCAGCTTGGCATCGACCCGGTGGATATCGGCAATCGCGAATTCTTTTATGGCAAGGGTTGCCCCACCTGCAACGGCTCCGGATACAAGGGCCGCATGGGCATTTACGAATGGCTGCGGATGTCCGAGGCCATTCGCGATCTAGTCGTGCAACGCGCGCCTACCTTGGTCATCAAACAAAAGGCGCTTGAACAAGGCATGCGAACCTTGCGTGACGACGGTCTGCGCGCCATTTTCGACGGTGCCACCTCCATCGAGGAAGTGGTCAAATACACTTGATCAGCCTGTATGTTTGTCGGCCGTTTAATTCAAAACATCCCCATCCCCCATGCCCAAGTTCTCCTACATCGCCATAGAGTCCTCTTCCGGTAAGGACAAAAAAGGCGCTATTGAAAGCGCCACCGCCGAACAGGCCGCCATCGACCTCAAGGCGATGGGTCTCCTTCCGACCTCCATCACCGTGGCCGGCCAAAGCATCAAGCCTGCGGGCGGCAAGGCCGCCGGTGCCAAAGGTTCCTCCGGATCGGCCGATCCGGGCAGTGCCTTCACCGACCAATCTGGTGGAGCCAAGAAAAAGAAAGGCACCGGGTTTCATTTTGGCCGCGTAATCAACAACGCTGGTCTGGCCGTTTTCACCCGCCAGCTATCAACGCTGGTGAACGCGGGCATGCCCATCTTGCGTTCGCTGGAGACGCTCGCGCGCCAGGAGAAGAACCTGCCTTTCAAGGCCGTGCTCGACCAGGTCGCCGAGACCATTCGTTCCGGTGGCACTTTCTCCGACGGTCTTTTGCAGCATCCCAAGGTTTTCGACCGCCTCTACATTAACATGGTGAAGGCTGGCGAGGCAGGTGGCGTGCTTGGCACCGTCTTGGATCGTCTCTCGCGCTTCATGGAGAAGGCCGAAAAGATCAAGGGTAAGGTAAAAGCCGCGATGACCTATCCGATCATCATCATGATGGTCGCCGTGATCATTGTTGCCGCGCTCATGATTTTCGTGATTCCGAAGTTCGAGGAGATTTTCGCCGGTCTGCTCAAGGGCACGCCGCTTCCCATCCTGACGCAGTTTGTGTTGGCCATTTCCAACTTCATGAAAAACCAGATCCTTGCTTCCATCGCGGTGGTGGTGGCGGTGGTTTTCGGGTTCAAGTTCTTCGCCAAAACCAAATTTGGCTCCCGCTTGATTGATTACGTCCAGATCAAAATCCCCGCGTTCGGCCCGCTCTTCCTCAAGGCGGCGGTGGGACGCTTCACCCGCACGCTCGGCACGCTTCTCTCGTCCGGCGTCCCCATCCTTCAGGCGCTCACCATTACCCGCGACACTTCGGGTAACATTCACGTGGCGGAGGCGCTCAACCAAGTTCATGACCGCGTCAAGGAAGGCGAGGGCGTGGGCAAGCCGCTTGAGGCCACCAAAGTATTCCCCACCATGGTGACTTCCATGGTCGAGGTCGGCGAGGAAACCGGCGCGCTCCCCGAGATGCTTACCCGCATCGCCGACACCTATGATGACGAGGTGGACAATGCCGTGACCTCCATCACTTCGATCATCGAGCCTATCATGATCGTGTTCATGGCCGTGGTGGTCGGCACCATCGTCATCGCGCTCTTCCTCCCGCTGGTGAAGATCATCCAGACCCTCTCCGGCGGCGTTTGATCGCCTTAGCGCGTTTTCGCCCGAACAAAAAGAGCCCCGGTCGCCGTTCGGCTGCCGGGGTTCTTTTTTGTTTTTTAGTTCGGGTGGTGTCGCACGTAATACGCGGCCGCTTGCGCGCGGCGCTCGATGCCAAGCCGCTCGAAGAGAAGCGTGAGCTGATTCTTGATCGTCTTTTCCGCGAGCCCGAGCGCGGAGCCGATTTCCTTGTTGGTATGCCCCTCGCTGAGCAGCGCAAGCAGGCGACGTTCATGGGCGTTGAGCGCATCCGTGGGCACGGAGGCCGAAATCTCGCCGCGCACGATGCGCATCAGTCTCTCTGTAACGTTGGCATCGATGACCTGGCCTCCCGCCGCCACGTCGCGGATGGCTTTCACGAGTTCGTTGCCGTTGATTTCTTTCAGCAAATAGCCCGAGGCGCCCGCACGGATGGAGTCCGCCACCATCTCGTCGTCGATGGCGGAGGTTAGAAACAATACGCGACACCCGGGCAAGACGGCCAAGAGGCTTCGGCATGCCTCGACTCCGGTGCCGTCGGGCAGGCGCATATCGAGCAGCACGATGTCCGGCTTGGCGGCTGGCACGCGCTCGAGCGCCTCGGAAACCGAGGCGGCTTCGGCGACGATTTCCATGAGGTCGCGGTGAAGCTCCAGGAGGGTTTTAAGCCCCAGTCGGACCAACTCGCTGTCATCGACCAGGGCCAGACGGATTCGCTTCTCGGGCGTGGCATTGAAGGAGGGGAGGGGGCTCACGGGGGAAATTAGATGACAAAAATCGGCGCTCGGGGAAGGTTCTTACGCGGTGGCCGAATGTTTGGAGGCGGGGTAGGTGACCCGTATGGTGGTCGGCCTTCCGATCGCAGCGTCTATTTCGAGCGCCGCTCCCAGGTTTCGCGTGCGGGCGGCGAGATTGTCGAGGCCATGTCCTCGGGTCACGGCCACCGGATCAAAGCCGCGGCCATTGTCGCGGATGGAGAGTTGCCAATGGTAATCCGGAAGCGGGGAAATATCGATGTCGATGCGAGTCGCGGAGCCGTGTCGAAGCGCGTTGCTCGCCGACTCGCGGATAATCTGCAGCACCTCCGTTCGCACTTCGTTGTCCATCGGCGGTAGTTCGGCGGATAGGTTGACCGCACGCGCTTCCAGTCTGCCGCCGTCGAGATGATCGAGGATCGAGGAAATCGCGTCGCCCAGGCTTTGCTCTTCCAGGGCGTCCGGGGTGAGGCCGCCGATGGTGCCGCGCGTTTCCCTGATGGCCGCGTTTAGCGTGTCTTTCGCGCGTGCCACCAAGATGGTCGCCTCGCCGGTTTCCGGCGGAGTCGCGTCAAGGCGCCGGGCGGCGGTTTCCAAGACCAGGCCGGTGGCGTAGAGGGTTTGCACGAGCCCGTCGTGAAGGTCGCGCCCGAGGCGGACTTTGTCCTGCAGGGCGTGGTTGGCCAGGAGCTGCTGCAAGTGCAGATCTTGTTCGCTGCGATGCCGTGCCTCGCGTTCGTGATCGAGCTCGACGCGCTGGGCGACGTTCGCGCGGGCCAAGGTTTCCATGCCGCGCATTTCGTTTCGCGCGACGTCGGGGTCGCGTTCGCCCACGGGACGCGGCGGGCGCGCGGGAATGATCGCGACCGCGATCACGCAAAGGAGGGCGAGTCCGCCAAACAGGAGGGTGTTGGTCTGGGTGGTGGCGTGGTGGAGGCGTAGTTTAGCGATAAGGCCGGCTTTGACCGCCGACTCGTCGTTCACGCTGTCGCGGTAGTTCACGGTCATCAGCATGCGCTCCAGCGCGCGTTCGCGCTCGCGTTCCTTCATCAGCAAAAAACCGGTGCCGACGGCGAGGAAGCCCATGGCCAGAATGAAAACGGCAAGACGTAAGAGGTTCCCCATGTGCGAGGGGAAGGTGCGCGGAGTTCAGGCGGTCGTCAAAACCTTCGACAAGCGGCGGGGGCGGGTTTTGCTTCGGCGGTTCAGCTCATGAAGACCTTCTACATTACGACCGCGATCGACTACGTGAACGGTTCGCCACACCTGGGCCACGCCTACGAAAAGGTGCTGACGGACGTTATCGCCCGCTTTCGCCGCCACATGGGCGATCAGGTTTACTTCCTCACCGGCGTCGATGAGCACGGTCAAAAGGTCCAGCAGAGCGCCAAGAAGCGCGGCATCGACCCCCAGCAATTTTGCGACGAAGTGAGCCAAGAGTTTCGCGCCATGTGCGCCAAGCTCGACATCTCCAACGACGATTTCATCCGCACCACCGAGAAGCGCCACAAGGACGTCGTCTGCCGCCTGCTCCAGCAGCTCTTCGATCAGGGCGAAATCTACCGCGCCGAATACAAGGGCTTTTACTCCACGCGCCAGGAGCAGTTTCTTCAGGAAAAGGACCGCCAACCCGATGGCTCGTGGCCGGAAATCTTCGGCGAAGTCACGGAAATCACCGAGTCGAACTACTTCTTCAAACTCGCGAAATACCAGGAGTGGTTGATCCAGTTTTTGAAGGACAACCCCGACTTCATTTTCCCGCGTTACCGCCAGAAGCAGGTGCTCGAATTTCTCTCCGAGCCGCTCAACGACCTCTGCATTTCGCGCCCGAAGGAGCGCCTCGAGTGGGGCATTCCGCTGCCCTTCGATCCGAACTACGTGACCTACGTCTGGTTCGACGCGCTGGTGAACTACTTCTCCGCCGTCGAGGGCAAGGAAGGTATCTGGCCGGCCGATTTCCACGTCATCGGCAAAGACATACTCGTGCCGCCGCACGCGGTTTACTGGCCCATCATGCTAAAGGCCTGCGGCCTGCCCACGCCCAAGAGCATCCTCGCCCACGGCTGGTGGTCGATCAACGGCTCCAAGATGTCCAAGAGCACGGGCAACTTCGTCGAGCCTATGGCCTTCGCCGACCAATACGGGGTGGACGCGTTGCGCTTCTTCATGATCCGCGAGATGAGCGTGGGCCAGGACAGCGATTTTTCGCTCAACCAGTTCCTCGCCCGCTACAACAGCGAACTCGCGAACAACCTCGGCAACCTCGTCAACCGCACCCTCAACATGACCAACCGCTTTTCCGGCGGCGTAGTGCCGTCGGCCGACGCGGCCTCGCTCGAACTCGAACCCGAGAAGGAGTTGCGCGCGCTCTGGGAGAAGACGCGCGAGGAGTTCATCACGTTGTGCGAAGGCTTTCAATTCCACGTCGCTCTTGAGCGAGCATTCGGCTTCGTGAGCGCGACCAACCGCTACGTCGAGCAGCGCGCCCCGTGGAAACTGGGCAAATCCGCCGAGCCCGCCGACCAGGCGCTGCTAAAAACCTCGCTTGCCACCATGGCCGAGGCGCTCCGTCTTGGCGTGAGCCTGCTGCCCGCCGTCATGCCCGCGACCACGGACAAGGTGTATGGAGTTCTCGGATACGCGCCCGTCGGCGCCTGGCGCGAACGCCTCGTCTGGGGCGAGTCGCTCGCCGGCGCCAAGGTCGCCGAGACGGCCATCCTATTCCCGCGTCCGCAGGCCCCGGAGGCGCCGGCCAAGGCCTGATAGGTAACCACAGATTACACAAATGAACACAGATAAAGCCGGCCCGGTTCGGTATCTGTGAAAATCTGTGCTATCTGTGGTCAAATAACCCGGTTCCGCGCATGACCATCCTGCCGATCAAGCCCGCCGAGGACGCCTCGCCCGAGGCGTTGAAGGCGTTTTTGGCCGCTTGCCAAGCAAAGGCGGCGGAGAATGGCGCGCCGGTTTTGGCGAGCATATCGCTCGTCGTGCCCGCGCTCGATCCGCTTGCCGTGCTGGAGGCGATTTTTGATCCGAAGGAGCCGCATTTTTATTCCGAGCGGCCTTCCATCGCCAGCGCCATCGCAGGCGCGGAGATCGTCCTCAGCGCGACCGCCTCCGGTCCGGGACGCTTCGCGGCGGTGCAGAAATTTATCGATGACACGCTCGCGCGCACGGTGGCGGTTGGAGACGTGAACGCGCCCTTCGGCGGTCCGCATTTTTTCACCACCTTCGCGTTTCAAGATGAAGTCGAGCCCGGCGAACCGTTTCCGGCTGCGCGGGTGTTCGTGCCGCGCTGGCAGGTGGCGCGCGCGGGCGAGGTGACGACGGCGGTTGCGAATATCGTGGTCGAGGCAAGCAGCGACCTCGACGCGCTCACGCTGCGAGTCTGGCGCGCGCACGGCCGTTTCGCGCGCTTCGAGCACGCGGCGGCTCAGGCGGGGGCCGACGCGCCGCTCAAGTTTACCCAACGCGAAGCCGGCGACTACGCGGCGGTCGTGGCGCGTGGTTTGGAGCGCATCGCGGCGGGCGAGTTTGAGAAAATCGTGCTCGCGCGGGCCATCGACCTGGAGGCCGACCGTCCGCTGCATCCGCTCACCGTGCTGAACGGGCTGCGCCAGCGGTTTCCCGATTGCTACGCCTTCTCGGCGGCGGGGGGAGCGGGGGTCAGCTTCATCGGCGCGGCTCCGGAGCGGTTGGTGCGGGTGAGCCAGGGGGTGGTCGAGACCGAGGCGCTGGCCGGCTCCGCCCGGCGCGGCGCTAGCGCGAGCGAGGACGCGGCGCTGGCGGCGGCTTTGCAACGCAGCGAAAAAGATCTGCGCGAACACCGTCACGTCATCGGTTCGATTCTTCGCCGGGTCGAACCGCTGGGCCTGAGTATCGAATTTCCGGATACGCCCGGTCTGCGCAAGCTGGCCAACGTGCAGCATCTGCACACGCCGATGCGCGCGCCGCTGCCGGAGGGCGTGAGGCTGCTCGATCTCGTGGCGGTGCTGCACCCCACGCCTGCGGTCGGCGGCACGCCACGCGCGGCGGCGGTGCCGGCGATTCGTGGGCTGGAAGGTTTTCCGCGCGGGCTCTACGCGGGGGCGCTGGGCTGGATCAATGCGCGCGGGGGCGGGGAGTTTTTCGTGGGCTTGCGCTCGGCGCTGGTCGAGGGCGCCAAGGCCCGAGTCTATGCCGGAGCGGGCATCGTGGCCGGTTCGGAGCCGGAGCGGGAGTTTGCGGAGACGGAGCTGAAGTTTCAGGCGTTGTTGGCCGCGCTGAGAGGATGAATTTCAACCACGGATAACACAGATGAGCACAGATAAAGGCAGGATCGGAAATTTCCGGCATCTGTGCTTATTCGTGTCATCTGTAGTCAATTTTAATAAATGAACCTCGATTTCCGGAACACGAACGCGCTGTGGTGCTCGGTGGCGGTGGAGACGCTTTCGCTTGCTGGGGTGCGGCATGCGGTGATTTCGCCCGGTTCGCGCAACACGCCCCTCACGATGGCGCTGGTGGCGCATCCGTTGATCGCGACCACGCCCGTGCTCGACGAGCGTTCGGCGGCTTTTTTCGGGCTGGGCATCGCCAAGCGCACGGGCGCGCCGGTGGTGCTGCTTTGCACCAGCGGCACCGCCGGGGCGAATTATCTGCCGGCGGTGATCGAGGCGCATGAGAGCGGCACGCCCTTGATCGTGATCACGGCGGATCGCCCGCCGGAGATGCGAGATTGCGCGTCGGGTCAGACCATTGATCAGCAAAAACTCTTCGGCGGCTTCGTGCGGTTTTATCACGAGTTGGCGGTGCCGGAGCCGCGCATGGAGTTGTTGCGCTACCTTCGGCAAACTTTGCGTCACGCGGTGGCGCGCGCGCTACGTGATGACTGCGGTCCGGTGCATTTGAACGCGCCGTTTCGCGATCCGCTGCCGCCGATCGAAGACGATACGGCCAAGCCTTTGGTCGGCGCGGTGGAGTGGGAGGAATTTTTCAAACTGTCGCCCGCCGACGCTCGGCCGGCTTATGAGTTCGCCGAGACGTCGGTATTGGATGCGTCGGCCAAAAGCATCCTGGTGCTCGGCATGGGTGCATCGGCGGATTGGGCGCGTTTGGCACGGGAGTCCGGCTGGCCGGTGTTGGCCGATCCGCTTTCGGAGGCGCGTCTGCGGGCATGTGAAGGCGTGACGGTTATCGCCGCCTACGACGCGATTTTGCGCGATGCGCGCGCGTGTGATCGGCTGCGGCCCGAGTGCGTGGTGGCGCTCGGAGATCTTCCCACCAGCAAGGTGTTGCGCGCTTGGTTGATGGCGGTCGATGCGCCGATCGTTCAGGTGACGAGTGGCGCGGGTAATCGCGACGCCTTGCATGGGCGCACGCGGCGATCTGCTGCGGTGCCTCGGGCGACGGGCAAGCCGAACAAAAAATGGGCGGCGGATTGGCTGCGGGCCGAGGCCGGCGCGCGGAGCGTGCTGGCGGGCGCGCCGGATGATTTCGAGGGGGCGTTTACTCACGCATTGGCGGCGTCGCTGGGAAGCGAGCAAACGCTCGTCGTGGCAAGCAGCATGCCGGTGCGTGATCTGGAGTATTTTGCGCCGGTGCGCCCGGATGGTCCGCGCGTTATCGCCAATCGCGGGGCGAACGGCATCGACGGCACACTCTCGACCGCTCTCGGCGTGGCGCATGAAGGCGGACCGACGGTTTTGCTCACGGGCGATCTCGCTTTGTTGCATGACACCAACGGATTTCTCGCCGCCGCAAAGCTGCGCGGTTCTTTGACGGTGGTCGTGATCAACAACGAAGGTGGCGGGATCTTCGGGCATCTGCCGGTGGCGAAATTCGATCCGCCTTTCGAGGAGTATTGGGCGACGCCGCAGCGGGTGGATTTCGCCGCGCTCTGTGCGGCTTACGGCATCGCGCATGTGGTCGTGGCGACGCCGTCTGAATTGGTTGAGCACGTCCGCGTGAGAGCCGGCGTGTCAGGGGTCCACGTGGTCGAAGTGCGCACCGACCGGCGCAGGGATGTCGCGACTCGACGGAGTTTGTTCGAGGCGGCGGCGCGGGCGGCGGGTGACGCGCTCTAGAGCTGCACGGGCAGCCCGATTTCGATGATCTGCGTGGGCAGGATGCGGTAGTAGTCTTTTATTGGCGATGCGTTGCGGCTCATGAAGGCGTAAAGCGATTTTTGCCAGTGGAACATGCGCGCGTTGCCGCCGGTGAGGATCATCTCTCGGTTAAAATAAAACGTGGTCGCGGCGAGGTTGAGGTTCACGCCCTGGCAGCGGATGCGCTCCATGATTTTGGCGACGTCGGGCGATTCCATGTAGCCGTAGCGACCCACGGCGCGCCATACGCCCTCGCCGAGGTGTTCGAGCGTCATGCGGTCTTCGTCCGGCACGGTGGGCACTTCCTCGGTCAGGATGGTGAGCAGGACCACGGTTTTTTGCAGGCACTTGTTGGCCTTCAAGTGATGGAGAAGGGCGAGCGGCGTGCCTTTGGGCGTGGCGACCATGAACACGGCCGAGCCGGACACGCGCACGATGTTTTTGCTGCGCGCGACGCTGGAGAGTTCGAG
>DAIPIP010000208.1:0-4459 GCA_036770725.1 Opitutaceae bacterium | reverse complement strand
TAGGACGACAGGCAGGCGGGTGCGGGCCGGGTCGAGGTCCGGGCGGTCCCAATAAATGAAAAGGCCCGACCGGCGGTCGGGCCTGCAGTTTGAAGGAGGAGGGCGCGGTGTTGCTTACAGGGTCGCGAGGGCGGCGTTGAAGGTGCCGCTGGGGCGCAGGGCGGCGGAGGCTTTGGCGTCGTCGGGGCGGTAGTAGCCGCCGATGTCGGCGGGCTTGCCCTGCACGGCGATCAGCTCGGCGACGATCTGCTTTTCGGCGGCGGCGAGCTTTTCGGCGAGGGGCTTGAACGCGAGCTGAAGGCCGAGGTCTGAAACTTGCGCGGCGAGGGCCTGGGCCCAGTAGAGGGCGAGGTAGAAATGGCTGCCGCGGTTGTCGATGCCGGCGCCGACTTTGCGGGCGGGGGACTTGTCGTTTTCGAGGAACTTGCCGTTGGCCTCGTCGAGGGTCTCGGCGAGAATTTTGGCCTTGGGATTGTTTTGGGTGATGCCGAGGTGCTCGAAGCTGGCGGCGAGGGCGAAAAACTCTCCGAGGCTGTCCCAGCGAAGGAAGTTTTCCTCGGTGAACTGTTGCACGTGTTTGGGGGCGGAGCCGCCGGCGCCGGTTTCGAAGAGGCCTCCGCCGTTCATGAGAGGAACGATGGAGAGCATTTTGGCGGAGGTGCCGACTTCGAGGATGGGGAAGAGGTCGGTGAGGTAGTCGCGGAGGACGTTGCCGGTGACGCTGATGGTATCGAGGCCCCGGACTATGCGTTCGAGGGTGAAACGGCAGGCGGCGGCGGGGGAGAGAATGCGGAGGTCGAGGCCGGTCGTGTCGTGGTTTTTCAAATACAGGTTTACCTTGGCGATGATCTCGCGGTCGTGGGCGCGGTTTTCGTCGAGCCAGAAGACGGCGGGGGTGTTGGAGAGGCGGGCGCGGTTGACGGCGAGTTTCACCCAGTCCTGCACGGGGGCGTCCTTGGTCTGGCAGGCGCGCCAGATGTCGCCTTCGGCTACATCGTGGGAGAGGAGGGTGTCGCCGGCTTCGTTGACGACGCGGATGGTGCCGGCGGCGGGGGCTTCGAAGGTTTTGTTGTGGGAGCCGTATTCCTCGGCGGCCTGGGCCATGAGGCCGACGTTGGGCACGGAGCCCATGGTGCGCGGGTCGAGGGCGCCGTTTTGGCGGCAGAAGTCGATGACGGTCTGGTAAACGCCCGCGTAGCAACGGTCGGGGATGACGGCGAGGGTGTCCTGTTGTTTGCCGGCGGCGTCCCACATCTGGCCGGAGGTGCGGATCATGGCGGGCATGGAGGCGTCGATGATGACGTCGGAGGGGACGTGGAGGTTGGTGATGCCCTTGTCGGAGTTTACCATGGCGAGGGCGGGGCCGGCGGCGTAGGCGGCGGAGAGGTCGGCCTCGATGGCGGATTTTTCGGCGGCCGGGAGTTTTTCGATTTTGGCGAGGAGGTCGCCGAGGCCGTTGTTGAGGTCCACGCCGAGGGTGGCGAGGCTGGCGGCGTTTTTGGCGAGGGCGGCCTTGAAGAAGACTTTGACGCAGTGGCCGAAGAGGATGGGATCGGAGACCTTCATCATGGTGGCCTTGAGGTGGAGGGAGAGGAGGACGTTTTCGCTCTTCGCGCGGGCGATGGCGGTCTCGTAGAAAGCGACGAGGGCGGCCTTGCGCATGACGGTGGCGTCTAGGATCTCGCCGGCTTTCAGGGGGGTCTTGTCCTTGAGGACGCGGACGGCGGACGGGGCGGCGGCGGGGACGAACTCGATTTGCACGGTGGCGGGCGCGGGGAGGGTGACGGACTTCTCGTTGCCGAAGAAATCGTCGGCGGACATGGAGGCGACGTTGGTCTTGGAGGTCGGGGACCAGACACCCATGGGGTGGGGGTGTTTCTTGGCGTAGTCTTTGACGGCCTTTGGGGCGCGGCGGTCGGAGTTGCCTTCGCGGAGGACGGGGTTGACGGCGGAGCCGAGGACTTTGGCGTAGCGGGCGCGAGCGTCTTTTTCGGCTTCGGTGACGGGGGTCTCGGGGAATTCGGGGAGGGCGTGGCCGAGGGACTGGAGTTCGGCGACGGCGGCCTTCAGCTGCGGGATGGAGGCGGAGATGTTGGGCAGTTTGATGATGTTGGCCTCGGGGGTGAGGGTCATGGCGCCGAGTTCGGCGAGGGCGTCGGGCGCCTTGTCGAAGGCGGCGAGGATGCGACCGGAGAGGGAGATGTCGCGCGTCTCGACCTGGACTCCGGCCTTGGCGGCGTAGGCCTGCACGATGGGCAGGAGGGAATAGGTGGCGAGCGCGGGCGCTTCGTCAGTGATGGTGTAGATGATGGAGGGAGCGGAGGACATGTCGCGTATGGAGGAGTTTGAGACGAAAAGGTTGAGCCAATCCTCCGGGGGCGGACGGTCAAAGGCAAAGGCGGGCGAGGAGGGACGGGGTGGATGTTTTTTCCGGGCTCGCCGCCGGGGCGGGGGCGTGGTCGCCTCGCGCACATGAGTAAATCCAAACCTGCGGCGAAGGCCGCCGCCAAGACCATCGCACCCGAGGAAATCAAGATCCGCGCGGAGCCGATCGAGTTGTCGCAGTTGCTGAAGTTTGCCGGGGTGTTCAACAGCGGAGGCGAGGCGAAGCACGCGATCAACAACGGCGAGGTGAAGGTGAACGGCGCGGTGGAGACGGCGGCGCGCAAGAAGATCGCGGCGGGCGCGACGGTGGAGTGCGGTGAGCGCACGTTGGTGGTGCGGCTGTTTCGCTGAGGCTGGTTGGGTGGGAGCGGTGGGCGGTGAGAGGGTGGTGCGGTAATGTTTTAATCCGCGCTTGCGGGAGGCGAGGAGGAGTCGTTTTGCTGCATCGCGTTGTCACCCGAGCCCGGGTGGTGGAATGGCAGACACGAGGGTCTTAGAAGCCCTTGCCGTAAGGCGTGCAGGTTCGATCCCTGTCCCGGGCACCAATTTGTCTCGCTGCTTGGTATCCCATTTCTCGGATTTTTTAGGAATAACTGAGGTTGCCCCGAATCGACGGACACGAGTTGAGCCACTAAAGAAAGACTCAACCGATGAAAGAAACCAAGCAGACAGAAACGAAGCCACCGAGGTATGACGAAGCGTTCCGACAGCAAGCGGTGCGCATGTGGAAGCAAAGCGGGAAGTCAGCGGAGCTGACGGCGAGGGAGTTGGGGATAAGCGTGTTTCAGCTCTACGACTGGAATCGGAAGGGGCAGCCAGACCGGGCTGCCGGTCTGGCTGCCCCTTCCGATAGCAAGGAGTCGCTGCAGGCCGAAAACGACCGGCTGCGCCAAGAGCTGGCGAGGATCACCGAGCAGAGGGACATCCTAAAAAAAGCTGCGGGCATCCTCTCCGAACCATCGCACAGCGGTATGCCCGGATTAAAGCGATGAACCACGAACATCCTCAAAGCGATGTGCGAGGTGCTGGAGGTCTCGCGTAGCGGGTATTACCAATGGCAAAGCGCGCAGACTTCGGCGCGTGCGCTGCAAACCGAGGCGATCAAAGGGAAGATCGCCCGCGTGCACGAAGCCTCCCGCCGCACCGCACCTATGGAAGCCCGCGTGTGACGGTCGCTCTGCACGAGCAAGGCGAGCAGATAGGTCGCAACCGCGTGGCGCGGCTGATGAAAGAAGCCGGGCTACAAGGCCGCCAAGCCCGTCGCTATCGGGTGCGCACGACCGACAGCGCACATCACGATCCGATCACGCCCAATCTGCTGGCCGAGGCGCCCGCTCCCACCAAGCCGGACGAGGTGTGGGTCGCAGACATCACCTATGTGGAGACCGGCGAGGGCTGGTTATACGTGGCCGGGGTGCTCGATCTTTATAGCCGCCGCTTGATTGGTTGGGCCATGGGGGCGAGCCTGGCGACCGCGCTACCCTTGGCCGCTTTGCACATGGCCCTGCGGCGACGCCGACCCGGTGCCGGGGTGCTTCATCACTCGGATCGTGGATGCCAGTATGCCAGTGCGGACTATCGCTCCGCGTTGGCCCGGCACGGTTGCATCGCCTCCATGAGTCGCCGGGGCAACTGCTACGACAACGCGACCATGGAAGCGTTCTGGAGCACGCTCAAACATGAGCTGATCTACCGCCGTCGCTTCGCCACCCGCGATGAAGCGACCACCGCCATCTTCGATTACATCGAGAGCTTCTACAACCGAACCCGCCTTCACTCGGCCCTCGGCTTCAAAAGTCCTCTCGCCTACGAATCCAACCTCAACTAACCAAACTAAACTCACGCCCAACGCGTGTCCGTTTTATCGGGGGAAGCACACCCAGACACAGAGTTCACAGAGGGAAAGGCCAAGAGGGTTTCATGCCTCTGCCCTCTGTGTCAGAGTTCTGGGTTCTCTGTGGCAAAAAATTCATCGTTAAAAGTGATGAGGGAACCCCGAAATATTTAGCGTTACCGAATACTAGAGCATGTCGTCACGAGATTAGTTGACTGCCGAGCCTAGGTTCGCTCTCAG
>DAIPIP010000207.1:0-4524 GCA_036770725.1 Opitutaceae bacterium | reverse complement strand
TCGCCGCGCACGACCGCGCCGTGCCTCCGCACGGCTGGATAGTTTTCTCCGTTCTAGCCTACCTCGGCCTCTGGGCCGCCGGCTGGGCCTGGATGGCGCACGACAGTATCATCGGCCTGCGCGAACGCGTGCGCCAGGGCTGGTCCCTCATCGACGTGCAACTCAAGCGCCGCCACGACCTCCTGCCCTCCCTCACCGCCGCCGTCGCCGGATACTCCGGCCACGAACGCGAAGTCCAAACCCTCGTCGCCGACCTGCGCGCCCAAAGCCAGGCCACCCGCCCCGGCACCGCCGGCCCCGAGTTCGACGGCCTCGCCCCCGACCTCCGCATGGTCGTGGAAAAACATCCCGAACTGAAAGCGCATGAAGGCTTCGCCGCACTCGAACGCGAACTCATCACCACCGAGCAACGCATCGCCCTCGCCCGCGCCTACTACAACGACATCGCCACCCACTACGCCACCCGCCTCGAAATCATCCCCGACCGCTGGATCGCCTCCCTCCGCAAACTCACCCCCGAGCCCCTCCTCTCCGCCACCCATTTCGAACGCGCCAACGTCGAGGTGAAACTCGCCGACTAGCCACCGCCTCACACCTCCCGAAACTGCCGCCGATACGCCCCCGGCGACACGCCCCCGACCTGCCGGAACACCACGCTGAACCGCTGCGAATTCGGAAACCCGCACCGCTCAGCCACCGCCGATATTTTTAGCTCCGTCCCTGCCAACAACTCCTGCGCGCGCCCGACCCGCACCCGCGTGATCTCCTCCAAGACCGTCCGCCCCAGCGCCGCCCGAAACCGCGTCTGTAGTGCCACGACCGATGCACCAGCCGCCTTCGCCACGTCGCCCACATACGGATTCTCCGTCGCCCGCTCGCGGATGAACCGCACCGCCCGCCCCACCGCCTCGTCCTCCGCGTAGATCACATCCGTGGACCGCCGCGCCACGATCTCCGCGCCCGCCAATCGCACGCCCTTCGCCGCCCGCGCGCCCCGCGTCATCATGCGATCCAGCAACGCCGCCGCCTCGTGCCCGATCTGCCGCGCCGGCAGGCGCACGCTCGACAGCGGCACGCTCTCGAACTCCACCAAGAAATCCTCGTCGCCCGCCCCCAGCACCGCCACGTCCTCCGGCACCCGCCAACCCAGCTCGCGCGCCGCGCGCATGAGCGCCAACGCATACGAATCGAGCACCGCGAACAAACCCAGCGGGCGCGCCTGCTTCGCCAGCCACGCCTTCATCCGCCCATACAAGTCCGCCGGCGACTCCGCATCGTTCACGCACCCGTTCTCCGCCAAAGTCTCGCCGGCCAGCCCTGCACGAAACCCCGCCAACCGCTCATCCGAATAACTCGAAGCGCGCTGTCCCCAAAATCCAAATACACGGCACCCGCACGAACGCAGATGCTCCGCCGCCAGTCGCCCCGCCGCCACGTCGTCCTGCGTGACCACCGGCAGCCGCGGACGCAGGATGGAGTTCGATACGCTCACCACCGGAATCCCCAGCGCCGCAAACCGCCGCTCCATCTCCGCCGAATGGATCGCCGCCACGATTCCCTGCACCCCGTCGCGCTTCACCAACTTCCTCAGGTCGCCCGCCAGCTCATGCGCCAGCCACCGGTCGGCGAACACCATGCGCCCGGTCGAAAATCCGTAACGCCGCGCCCCCAGCACCGTGTCGCGAAAATACGCCTGCGTTTCCTCCGCCACCACCTGCACCCGAAACGGAGTCTTGGCCTTGCCTCGCTTGGTCATGATAAAAACGACACAAAAGTTGTCGTTTTATGCAACGTCACAGTCCGCGTTTTCCGATAAACTGGACGCACCATGCCCACCCTGCCCCTCGCCTCCGCCCGCTGGAAATTCCGCGACGCCTCCGCCAAATCCTCCGCCTGGCTCCCCGCCACCGTCCCCGGCTGCGTGCATACCGACCTCCTCGCCGCCGGCAAGATCCCCGACCCCTTCTACGGCACCCATGAGCTCGACCTCCAATGGATCGAGGAACGCGACTGGGAATACCGCGCCGAATTCACCGTATCCGAAAAATCACTACGCAACCCGCGCGTCGAGCTCTGCGCCGACGGTCTCGACACCGTCGCCACCGTCACGCTCAACGGCAAAAAAATCGGTGCGTCCGAGAACATGTTCATCGCCCACCGCTGGGACGTGAAACGCCACCTCCGCGCAGGCAAAAACGAGATCGTCGTCCGCTTCCGCAGCGCGTTGGACTACATCCGCAAGACCCGCGACTTCTTCCAACCGCATGCGTTCAACGACCCCGTCGGCGGCTGCGTGCGCATTCGCAAGGAGCAGTGCCAATTCGGTTGGGACTGGGGTCCGCGCTTCGTCACCGCCGGCATCTGGCGCGACCTCCGCCTCGAGGCCGGCCCCGCCCCGCGCCTCGCCCACGTGCGCGTCGCCCAACACCACGCCGCCGACGGCGCCGTCACGCTCAACCTCTCCCCCGAAATCACCGGCCCCGCCGACCATGTAACCTATTGGGTTACACTCTCGCTCGACGGCCAATCCGTCGTCGAGTCCGACGACCTCGCCCTCCAGATCCCCGACCCTCAGCTCTGGTGGCCCGCCGGCCAAGGCGAACAACCGCTCTACGATCTCACCGTCACCGCCCGCGACGCCGCCGGCCGCGAACTCGGCGCCATCACCAAACGCATCGGCCTGCGCACCATCATCCTAGACCGCCAGCCCGACCAATGGGGCGAATCCTTCCGCTTCGTCGTCAACGGCCGCCCTATCTTCATCAAGGGCGCCAACTGGATTCCCGCCGACAGCTTTGTCACCCGCCTCGACCGCCCCGCCTACGAGCGCGATCTCCGCGCCGCCACCCTCGCCCACATGAACTGCATTCGCGTCTGGGGCGGCGGCATCTACGAGAGCGAGGATTTCTACGACCTCTGCGACGAACTCGGCCTGCTCGTCTGGCAGGACTTTCTCTTCGGCTGCGACCTCTACCCCTCCGACGACGCCTTCCTCGCCAGCGTGCGTGTCGAGGCCGAGCAAAACGTCGCCCGCCTCCACCACCGCGCCTGCCTCATGCTCTGGTGCGGCAACAACGAGCTCGTGCAGCTCAACGGCGCCGCCCTCCGCGCCGATCCCGCGCTCAAGGCCGGCTACGAAAAACTCTTCCACGAACTCCTCCCCGCCGCCGTCGCCGCCCAAGACGGCGTCACGCCCTATTGGCCGTCCTCCGAATGGCGCGGCACTTTTGAGAACGGCCACGAGCTCGGCGAGAAATCCGGCGACACCCACTTCTGGGACGTCTGGCACTCGCGCAAACCGGTCAAGGACTACGAAAAGTGGGCCTTCCGCTTCTGCTCCGAATTCGGCATGCAGAGCTACAGCTCGCCCCAGACCAACCGCACCTTCGCCCCCGCCGACGCCAACGTCTTCGGCCCCGTGATGGAAAACCACCAGAAAAACCGCGGCGGCAACCAGGTCATCCTCGACTACGTCTCCCGTCGCTACCGGTATCCAAAATCCCAGGACGACCTCATCTACCTCTCCCAGCTCAACCAGGCCTACTGCATGCAGGTCGGCGTCGAGCACTACCGCCGCCTCGCCCCGCGCTGCATGGGCGCGATCTACTGGCAGCTCAACGACTGCTGGCCCGTCGCCTCCTGGGCCTCCATCGAATACACCGGCCGCTGGAAAGCCCTCCACTACGCCGCGCGCCGCTTCAACGCCCCCGCGCTTGTCTCCGCCCACGTGCCGGGCGACGAGGGCGTCATCACCGGCAATTACCGCCGCACCACCGTGCGCGAGGTCCATCTCTACACCGTTTACGACGCGCCCGTATCCACCAAAGGACTACTGCGCTGGGATCTCTTCCATCTCGACGGTCGCATCCTGCTCTCCGGAAAAAAAGCCGTCGTCCTCCGCCACGGCGAGAGCGTGAACCAAAAGAACCTCGACCTCGCCAAGCCCATGGCCGCGCACGGTCGCGACAAGCTCTACCTCCGCATCGCGCTCGACGTGGACGGCGCGCTCGCCAGCGAGCAGACCGTCTTCCTCTCGCCCCCGCGTTTCCTCGAACTGCCACCCGCGAAAAAAACCGCCGTCACGCTCAAGCTCCTCTCGCCGGCGCAGGCGCTGCTCTCCGTGCGCTCGCCGGTTTTCCAACACGCCTTCTGGTTCGAGTTCGGCGACCTGTTCTTCACCGCGACTGACAACGGCTTCGACCTCTACCCGAACGAAAAAAAGGAAGTCGTCGTCACCTTCACCGAGCCGACCACCAAGGCCAAACTCGCCGCCGCCCTCACCCACCGCTCCCTCGCCGACACCTACGCCTAAGCCGCGCCATCCCGCCACCGAAGCCGGAGAACCGACATTCTTGTCCGTTCTCCTCTCCTGCTCTTATACCAATCACCCGATGCTTTTGGACTTCAGGCCGTGATCTGTAGGCCAGACCGCTGGTCTGGCTTCGCTTTTGGGCGGCAGCCCGACGCCCGGGAAGATGCCAGACATCGCTTACACTTTGGGTGACAGACATCGTTTACAGTTTG
>DAIPIP010000206.1:0-4561 GCA_036770725.1 Opitutaceae bacterium | reverse complement strand
GGCCCCGGCCTCGGCGAGGGCGATGGTGAGGGCGGCGCCGATGCCGCGGGAAGAGCCGGTGACGAGTGCGCGGCGACCGGTGAGATCAAAGGAGGCGGGGAGTTTCATTGTGGGTCGGACGAGGATTTGAGACATGCGTTTTTAAACGGGCGCGTCTGAGCCCGCGTCCGCGAGGGCTCGCCGTGGCGGCGGCCGCAGTCCGGAAAGCGTTCCGGGCGAGGCGATAAAACAGTGGCGCTCACCCGGCATCGGCGGAGGTGGGCTGGCGGCGGAGGTCGGTTTCGCAGGACGAGGCGGCGGAAAGGAGTTTGCGAGCAAGGGTTTCGCGACGGCGGCCCTCGAAATCCTGACTGAATCCAACCACGGTGATGGCGCCCAGGACGATCCCGGTGCGGGCGCGGACGGGGGCGGAGAGAGCGTGGACGGAGGGGCTGTAACCGCCATAGTCGCCGCAGTAGCCGCGGCGTTGGCAGGAGGTGACGCGGGCAAGCACGTTGGCGCGTTTTTGATGTTTCCAGCAGGATGCGGGGGCGCGGTCGATCAGAGTGCGGCGCGCGTCGGGGCTCATGCCGGTGAGCAGAACGGCGCCCGAGGAACCGAGGGCGAGGTGAAAGGCGGCGCCAACGCGGACGGCGACGGCGGTTTCGCGCGGTGATTCGGCGCGCAGGAGGGTGACAGCGCGGTCGTCTTGGCGAATCGAGAGTTTCGCGGCCAGGCCGGTGTCGTCCGCGAGGCGGCTCAGGATGGGGCGGGCGGTCTCGGCCAGCACTTCGTGGCGCTGGAGCGGTTCGAGCAAAGGAAGCAAGCCGAGGGACAGTTCGTGCCGTCCCCCGGAGGCGGTGCGAATCCAATCTTCCGCGATGAAGGTTTGAAGGATGCGATAGGTGGTCGTCGGGGACGCGCCGGTGTGCCGGGCGATGGCTTTGGCGTTGGTTTCGCCGCCAGCGGCGACCTCTCCGAGAACGGCAATGGCTTTTTTAAGAACGGGAATGGTATGCGTGCTCATCGTGGGGCGGTTTGTTTTTTAGCGTAGAAACGGGGACCAGCCCAAGTTCATAAGGTAAATGATTAATCCAATAGAGAAAAATTATCCAAATGGTGTGCTGGTCTATTTTTACCCGCGTTGATGCTCTTTGCGTGGGTGTTTTGAGCGGGCTTTGCCGGCCGCCGGGCGCTATGGCGAGCGATTACGCGGAGGTTCAAGGGTGGCTCGGTCAGCGCTCCATGTGCCGACCCGATGATGCGGAGCAGCCACCGGCGCGGATAATCTCGGTCGCGAAGATACCGAGCGAGCGCGTTGCGAGGGTTCGCCGGGTGTTGCGCTGAAGCGGAGATCGGGGCGAAACGGACAAACAGAGCGGTAGGCGAGGTTGTCGTCTCCTTATCGGCCGGAGTCTGTGAGCAGTATGCGATGTGCGGGGCGAGTGTCCCACTGGCGAGGGCCGGGCTGGTTTGGCCATGAAAAAGGCGGCCCGTGCGGGGCCGCCTTTTTCGTGGAGCCGAGCCTTGTGGCCTGGCGGGGAGTGGATTACTTGCCGAAGAGGTTTTTGGTCGCGCCCTTGGCCTGATTGTAGAGTTCCTGCGCCTTGGTGATTTGGGAGCGGAGGTCGGTCACGAGCTTTTGCTGTTCGGCGCTGAGGACGACGTTTTTGAGCGAGTCCAGAGAGGAGAGAGCGAGATCGAATTTTTGTTCGCCGAGGTAGGCTTTGGCTTTTGCGACGGCGTCGGTGTAGAGCTTGGTGGCGTTTTCTTTTGCGTCGGTGATTTTGGTTTCGATCTCGGCGACCGCTGCGGCGGATTTGCCCTCGATTTCGGCAACGGCGGCTGCGGATTTAGTTTCGATTTCGGCGACGACGGCCTCGGCCTTGGCGATGGCGGCGGCGGGGACCTCGGCGACGGAGATTTCTTTGGCGGCCGGGGCTTCGGTGGTTTCGGGGGCGGGCTCGGGCGACTTGGAGCAGGCGACGAGGGCTAAGCAGGCGAGGGGGAGGAGGAGGGTGGATGTTTTCATGAAGGAGAAACGAAGTGGGGAGAATGCGGGATGCTACGGGCGGGAGCGAGGCGGGAATGGGGCGTGGTTGAACGGGTTCACGCGGGGCAGAAAACGGACAAAAATGTCCGTTCTCCTTGGGGGCGTTCAGCGGGCGGTCTCGCGGTCGCGGTAGCGGCGGGTGGCGTCGCGCACGGAGAGGTAGGGATCGACGGCGGAGTCCTTCATCTGGTCGTAGATTTCGAGCGCGGGGGGAAGCGAACTCATGGTATCGGTCACGGTGATGACGGTTTTCCATTCCCACGGGAGGCGGTCGGTCCATTTGCGGTTGGCGATGTCGATGTATTCCCAGCCGGTGGGGGAGACGACGGTGTCGGCCACGCGGCCCGCGCCGTCGCGCAGGCTGGTGCCGCCGAAGATGGGGATGACGAGGTAGGGACCGTGGGAGAAACCCCAGACGCCAAGGGTCTGGCCGAAGTCTTCGCGCGGGAGCTGGGCGAGTTCGGGCATGTCGTCGGTGGGGCGGAAGAAGCCGAGGACGCCGACGGTCGAGTTGGTGAGGAACTTTTTGGTTTCGAGGCCGGCGCGGGAGAACTTGGCCTGGAGGAGGGCGTTGACGAGGCGCACGGGGTAGCGGACGTTGTCGTAGAAGTTGCCGATGGCGCGGTTAACGGGCGGGCGGACGACGAACTCGTAGCCTTTGACGGCAGGCTTGAGCACGTAGGCGTAGGCGGCGTCGTTGAATTTGAAGATGGCGCGGTTAACGCCTTCGAAAGGGTCATAGACCTCGACCGCGTCGTATTCGGCGTAGTCATCGTAGTCGGCGGCGGGGTCGGCGGCGGGATCGACGACGGTCTGGGCGACGAGGCGGGGCGCGCCGAGGAGGGCGAGCGCGGCGAGGGCGAGGAGCGGGAAGCGATTGAGGCGAAGCATGGCGTGGTGGAGCGTGTAAGGGGATTTAGCGGGCGGCTACGTTGGCGAGCTGGTTTTCGAGGGCGGCGAGGAGGCCTTTAGCGCCGTCGCGACGAACGATGGGATCGAATTGCGAACGGTAGTTGGAGATCAGCGAAACGCCTTCGGCGACGACGTCGTAGATGCGCCAGCGGTTTTCGGTTTTGTCGAGTTCGAGGCGGTAGGTGACGGCGTAGGTCTGGCCGTCGGCGACGACGCGGGAGGGAACCTCGACGCGGTTGGCGCGGAGTTCGGTGGCGGTGCCGAAGGAGATTTCGGGTGGTTTGTCGCCGTTGATGCGGTCGGCGTAAGTGCGAATGATCAGGCGGCTGAAAAGGTCGGTGGCCTGGGTGCGCTGCTCGGGGGTGAACTCGCGCCAGCCGGGGCCGACGGCGAGGCGGGTGGTGGTTTCGAAGGCGAAGTGTTTGTCGGCCAGAGTGTCCAGCAGGGTAATGAGGTTTTCCTGGGCGGGACGGTCGCGAAGGGCGGCGGAGACCTCCTCGATGCCGGCGCCGAGGGCGGCGCGGGCGTCTTCGGCGGGACCGGCCCAGGTGGCGGGGGCGAAGGCAAGGAGAAGCACGCCCAGGGTGGCGAGGGACGAGAGATTTCGAAGACGTTGCATACGAGGAGGGAGACGATGGGTCGCGATGCTTGGCACGGACACAAAATAAAAATCGTTTAATCGCCAGCCGGTAGCGGCCCCCGGTTCGGGGGAGGATGGGCAAACGCGTCATCAGAAGTTTGCCGCCGGATGCGTTCTGTTTGCTCAAGCCATTTTTATACTGCGCGGGAAAAGACACTTGGCAAATAAGGCCGCGTTTTGGTTCTTTTTCCAAAAGAAGGGAGGAAGCAGGCGTGACTAGTTGGGTGACCGGGTAGGGCGACAGCCCGGATCGCAAACCCAATCGGTCACGTCTGCGAGGCGGGGTTGATTTATTCAGTGCAGATGTCCGGAAATTCACGGTTTCCGACACGCGTCGCCCGCTCACTCGAAGAAGGCCTCCAAGGTGAGCGAAACAAGGGGGTGGTTGGCGGCAGAAACCTTCAATCGCCAAGTCGGCAAGGAACGGCAATCTAAGGGGAATCCCAGCCCACCGGAAGTATCAGTCGTGAGTATTCCTCGAACACGACGCCGTGCTTGATCGAGTGTTCAAAAAGAACCTTCACCATTCGGAGCCGGTGTGGTAACTAGAACTTCGCACTTTGGATGACCTTCCCTCGCGAGTTCCAGCCAACGCGGTGATCGATCTGCGGAAGTTAAAGCAGGAGGTCGAATGCCATGCACAAAAGCCACGACTAGAATTTGGTGTCCAATTGGTGTCCATTTTTAGGCACTTCCAAACAAAACCAGCCGGTTCCAAACGGGACGCGGGGAAAACAAAAAGCCCTCGTAACCGTTAGGCTACGAGGGCTTTAAATTGGGTGCAGGGGTTGGATTTGAACCAACGACCTTCAGGTTATGAGCCTGACGAGCTACCGGGCTGCTCCACCCTGCAGTAGGTGAGGGGCGAAACCGTGCGGCGCGAATCGGGACTGTCAACGAACTTTTCTCGACGAATCGAAATCCGGGGGGTCCAGATAGATCCTGACCCAGGAGAGGGTCGAGGAAGACGGGCGGAA
>DAIPIP010000205.1:0-4651 GCA_036770725.1 Opitutaceae bacterium | reverse complement strand
GGGTGCGACGGCGTTTGTTGCGCGTGGCGGGGGATGGCGGCGCACCGGCTAGCGGAGCGGGAATTTTTGCGGACGGCGCGTCGGGGAAAGCGGTTGGGGAATTGCGCGCGGCGGTAGATGACGGACGCGGCGGCTGGATCGGGCTGGCGATGGTGAATCTGCTCGGGCTCGCCGGTGCGGGCGCGAGCGCGGGGGCGGAGCTTCAACTGGAGGGCGGGCGCGGGGTGCGTCTGCTGGATACGCCATGAACGAGGCGGAAGAACAGGCGGGTGAACGCGAGCAGCTGATCGCGCTGTGCCGGCGCATGGGCGCGGGCGAGGCGCAGGCGGCGGCGATGAGCGACCAGTTATTGAAGCGTTGCACGCAACTCGTGGCGGAGCGCGGATGGACGCGAGTGCGGGCGATGGAGCATTTGCTCACGGTGCTGGTGAAGGGGCGCAACGGCGAGACGGTGCCAGGGTTTGAGGGCGGGGCGCCGCCTGCGGCGCCGTCGTAGGCTTGGGCGTGAGCCCAAGTTTGGGTGCGGTTCAGATCACCGAGCCATTGAGCTCACGCTCAATCCTACAAGGGTGGCTCCGGTCAAAACCGGCTCGCATCGGGGGCGGCGGTTCGTGAGCGTGGGCGGCTTCACGTTCTAAACTTCCCCATGAGCAAAGCCTCCCTTGTCGCCCAGTTTGAAAAAGTCTTCGGCCGCGCGCCGGAAATCGTGACCCGTGCGCCGGGTCGCATCGAGTTCATCGGCAACCACACCGACTACAACGGCGGCACGGTGCTGGGCGCGTCGATCGATCGTGGCGTGACGGTGGCTCTGGCGAAGCGAGACGACGGGAAGCGCAATTTCCACAGCACCTACACGAACAAAACCGTGACGCTCGCGACGGGCGCGCCGGTGAAGCAGGAAGGCGATGCCTCGTGGACCAACTATCCGCTCGGCGTGTTGGCGGCGCTGCCGCACTTCGGGTTGGGCGTGATCGAGGGCTTTGATTATCTGGCGGACTCCGATTTGCCGGCGGGCGCGGGGCTCTCGTCGAGCGCGGCGATAGAGCTGGCCTCGGCGCTGGCGTTTCTAGGCGCCACCGGCCAGGCGCCGGATCGCGAGACGGTGGTGAAGGTCGGCAAGCACGCGGAGAACCATTTCGTCGGCGTGCCTTGCGGCATTCTCGACCAGGGCGTGTCGGGCTTCGGCAAGGCGGGGCATCTGGTGTTCATCGACTGCGCGGGTCCGCGTTTCGACACGGTGCCGATGCCGGCGGGCGCGAGCTTTTGGATTTTTAACACCCACACGAAGCACGCGCTGGTGGATGGCCTGTATTCGGCGCGTCACCGCGAGTGCATGACGGCGGCGCAGGCGCTGGGGGTGAAGCTGCTGGTCGATGTATCCGTGGATCAACTACGCGGGGCCGAGGCGAAGATCGAGCCGGTGGCGTTCAAGCGGGCGCGGCACGTGGTCGAAGAGATCGCGCGGGTCGATGCCTGCGTGAAGGCGCTGGGATCAGGCAACATCGAGGAGGTGGGCGCGTTGCTCACCGCGTCGCATCGCAGCTCGCAGACGCTTTTTGAGAACAGCACGGAGGAGCTGGATTTCCTCGTGGACGCGTTGGTGGCGTCGCCCGGCGTTTATGGCGCACGCCTGACGGGCGGCGGGTTTGGCGGCGCGGTGATGGCGCTGGCGGGCGCGGGTTTCGGCGCGGCGCAGGCCGAGGCGGTGGCGGCGGCGTATGCGGCCAAGTTCGGCGCGCGTCCCGACATCCTGCCGATGGGCACGGGCGACGGGGCGAAGGTGCTATGAGTCAGGCGGGGCGCTTGAGTTCCACGAGGTCCCAGGCGTTGCCGTAGAGGTCTTCGAAGACGGCGACGGTGCCGTAAGGTTCGTGGCGCGTGGCCTCACGGAAACGCACGCCGCGGGTTTCGAAGGCGGCGCGGTCGCGGGCGAAGTTGTCGGTGTGGAGGAAGAAGGCGACGCGTCCGCCGGCGGCGCGGCCGACTTGGGCGCGTTGTTCGTCGTTGACGGCGCATGCGAGGACCAGATGTGCGGCGGCGGGGGCATCGGTCGTGCCGGGCGGGGCGACGACGACCCAGCGTTTTGCGTGGGAAAGGGGCGTGTCTTGATGGAGCGTGAAGCCGAGCTTTTCGGTGAACCACGCAATGGCCTCGTCGTAGTCGCAGACGAGGTAGGAGACGGCGGCGAGGTGAGCGGGCACTGATTAGGTATTTTGGCCGGGGTCGATGATCTTCAGTCGGGGGAAATAGGTGCGGTAGAAACCTTGGTCTCGGGTGAGCAAGCGGTCTGCAACGACCGACGCATGCGCGGCGATAAGGAAGTCGGCGATGATTCTCGTGCGCTTACCCCCGGCACGACGGTAGCTTTCCCTGGCCATACCGGCCTGGTAGGCGGCCAGTCGAGGCACGGCCGTGACTTTAATGTCGAGATCATCCAGTCGGGCATCGAAGACGGCTTGGCTTGGAAAGCGTGATGCCAATTCAGCGTAAACAACCTCGCAGATTATAAGGCCGCCTTGCTCGTCGGCTTTCAGCATGGCCTCCCATGAAAGGGGGCCGAATACAGGATCGGGCAGCCAGATATCGAGAAGGATGTTGGTATCGAGGGCGGTGATCACCGATCACGGAGTTCTTGCATTAGGTCATCGGTGCGAGTGCCGTTCCCGCCCAGGATACCGTAGCTTTTTTCCCAGGCCTTTTTTCGAGCGCTTCTTGTTTTACGAAGCACTAGCTGGCCGTCGCATTCAACGAATTCCACCTGAGCTTTTGGCTTTAGCCCGAAGCGCAGCCTGAATTTTTGCGGGATGGTGATCTGGCCTCGTTCGCCGATTTTCATATTTTGTAGTATGAATTCCGCGTTGTATGGGTCAAGACGGCTGACTCTGCTCAGGGTTTGCGGAAGACGTAGTGGCTGACGAGCCACTCTTCGCCGCGTTTGTAGCCCCAGAGCTCGGCGCAGCTCATGTAGAAGACGCGCCAGTAGGCCCACCACTTTTCTGCTTGGTCAGCGCCGTAGGTGTCGCGGAAGAGTGGTATGATTTCGTCGCGATGCGCGTCCATGTTTTTTAGCCAGTGTTCGGCGGTCTGCTGGTAGTGGCGTCCGTTGACCCTCCAGTCCTGCACGAGCTTCAGGTCGTCCTGAAATTGCATGAAGAGATCGTGAGCCGGCATCTGGCCGCCGGTGAAAAAATGGCGGCTCATCCAGTCGGTTTCATCGCGGGCGACGAAGTGGTAGCTGAAGCGGGTGTGGGTGAAGATGTGGGTGAAGAGCAGGCCGCCGGGTTTGAGCCAGCGGGCGATGTTGCGGAAGAGGAGGTCGTAGTTTTTGAGGTGTTCGAACATCTCGACGGAGACGACGCGGTCGAACTGGGCGGGGGCGATGTCGAAGGCGTTGATGTCGCAGGTGATGATGCGGAGGTTTTTGAGGCCGCGTTTTCGCGCCTCGGTGTCGATGTGCTCTTTCTGCGTCTTGGAGTTGGAGATGGCGGTGATTTGCGCGTTGGGGAAGCGCTCGGCGTTGTAGAGGCAGAGGGAGCCCCAGCCGCAGCCGAGTTCGAGGATGTGCTGGCCGTCGGTGAGCTGGGCGCGCTCGGCGTAGAGGGCGAGCATGTGTTCCTCGGCCTGGTCGAGGGTCTCCTTGCCGGTGGGGTAGTAGCAGCCGGAGTATTTGAGGCGTTTGCCGAGGCAGTATTGGTAGAAGGGCGTGGGGACCTCGTAGTGCTGCTCGTTGGCGGCGGCGATCTGCTCGGCGAGGGCGCGGGTCTTGAGGTCGGCGACGTAGGCCTCGCGGTCGTAGCGTGTAGTCTCTTCGCGGATACGCTGCGCGAGCAGGCGGCGGATGCCGATGCGGACGAGCCAGTCGGGGAGGAGGTTTTTTTCGAGGAGGGAGTCGATCATGTCGGAAATTTTTGAAACCACTAATGGGCACTAATAATCACTAATGTCGGATCGAATTAGTGATCATTAGTGACGATTAGTGGTTAGCTCTTCTTGGGAAACCAGGGGACGAAGGGGGAGACGCGGCGTTGGTAGGCGCGGTAGGCGTCGCCTTTGGTGCGGACGGCTTGCTCCTCGGTCATGGGGATGCCGGTGACGAAGAGGAGCAGGTAGAGAATCGAGGCGGGGGCGATGAGGCCGAGCCATCCCCAGGCGGCGGGGAGGGCGAAGAGGGCGAAGCTGAGCCAGGTGAGGAAAACGAAAAAGTAGTTGGGGTGGCGGCTGGTGGCCCAGAGGCCGACGTCGCAGACTTTGCCTTTGTTGGCGGGGGATTTTTTGAAGGCGGCGAGTTGGGCGTCGGCGAGGGTTTCGCCGGCGATGGCGGTGACGAAGAGGGCTAGCGCGATCCAATCGAGCGCGGTGAAGGCGGTCTCGGGGCGGCCAAGGGCGAGGAGGAATGGGATGGCGAGGATAACGACGGAGACGGCCTGGATTTGGTAGAACTTGAACATCTCCCAGGTGAAGTTTTTGGCCCAGCGGGTGCGCATTTCCTTGTAGCGTCCGTCTTCCTCGGGGTGGTGCCCCATGACGCGTTTATAGAGGTAGGTGCCGAGGCGGAGGCTCCAGGCGGCGATGAGGGCGGCGACGAGCCAGCGGCGCGGGGCCCAGCCGGCGGCGAGGGCGGCGTAAACGAGGGCGACCAGGCCGAAGGCGT
>DAIPIP010000204.1:0-4661 GCA_036770725.1 Opitutaceae bacterium | reverse complement strand
CAGTGCATCTTATTTTGCACAGCGGCGAAAAAACGCTGGGAGGCCTCGGCGTCGGGCGTGTAGTCCACGCTCGTCGCATAGATATCGAGCACCTTTTGATAAAATCGCCGCTCCGACGACCGGATGTCGCGGATGCGCTCCAGCAACTCGTCGAAATAATCTTTCTGTCCCTTGCCCGGTGGGTTCTTGAGCCGCTCGTCGTCCATCGTGAAACCCTTCACCAGATATTCGCGCAGGCGTTGGGTGGCCCAGATACGGAACTGCTTGCCGCGAATAGATTTAACGCGATATCCGACAGAAATCACGACCTCGAGGTTGTAGTGCTGGGTCTCGTAGGTCTTGCCGTCGGCAGCAGTTATCCGGAATTTCCGGATAACTGAATCCGGCGACAGCTCCCGCTCTTCAAAGATGTTTTTGATATGCTCGTTAATGGTGCGGACATCCTTTTGGAACAACTCGGCCATCAGTTTTTGAGTCAGCCAGATGGTCTCGTTCTCGAGCCGGCACTGGATTCGAGTGTGACCGTCCTCGGTCTGATAGAGGATGATTTCGGAGTTGGGCACGGGGTCGTCACTCATGGTTGTCGGCGCTGTTTAATTTGCAGGAACAAACAAGTATTCCTTGTGGCTTGAGTGCGTGACGCAGGGCAGCGGTGCCGCAAACGCGGGCTCGGTGGTGACGCGAATGATGAGATCCTTGCGAGCAACGTCGTCGTTCTGAAACCGGAGCTCTTTGATGACCGGGATGGCGTTCTGCTGGAAGGCGTAGTTGATCGCGGGGTCGAAGCTGACGGCGAGCGAAAGCGAGGCGACGGGAGGGACGACGGAGGATTCGGCAGCGGTGTTGCTCATGGTTTCGGCGGCTTGGGTTTCTTTGGCCTCGGTAGCTTCTTCAATTCCTCCGTGGCTTGATCGAAGGCTTTGTCCACGGGCTGGGCTTGATTGGCGGTGAGCGCCTTGAACTTGTCGTATTCCAGCTCGGCCTTCGTTTGAGCCATCTCATGCGAAATGCGCCCGGCGTGGGTGAGAATGTCGCGTTCGTTCAAGGTCAGAAAACCATCCAGCTTCTTGATCCAGTCTGCCATATGCATCGGCACACGACGCAGCGCCTGGCCTTGGGCAAAGATGAGGTATTGCTCCACGAGATTGTTCAGAGCAGCCAACTCCGGCTCAATGAGGTAGTTTTTGGCGATGGAGACGTCTTGCTTGCGAATCGCCGCGCCCCGCCAGTTGGTCAGGCCGAGGTTGGGTTTGGCGGCATCCACCCGTGCATGAACGATCTCGGCGGCGGTCTGGCCGGTGATGGCCCAATGCACCTTGTTCTGCACCGTCTTGAAAAATCGCAGGCTGACGTCCTGGGTGGGATCGTAGTCGATGCTCGTGGCGTAAATGTCGGTGATTTTCTGGTAGAAACGCCGCTCGGAGGTGCGGATGTCCTGAATCCGCCGCATCAACTCCTCGAAATAGTCGAAAGGCTGATCGGGATTTTTCAGGCGTTCATCGTCGAGGACAAAACCCTTCACAATGTATTCGCGCAGACGTTGGGTGGCCCAGATGCGGAAGCGGGTGGCGACCGCGCTTTTTACCCGGTAGCCGACCGAGATGATGGCATCGAGGTTGTAGAAACGGGTCGCGTAGTTTTTGCCGTCAGCGGCAGTGGTAAAGGATTCCTTTACTACTGAATCTTGGACCAACTCACCCTCGGCGAAGATGCTTTTGAGGTGCTGCCCGATGTTCTGTTTGGTCGTTTGGAACAGCTCCGCCATGTGCTGTTGCGTGAGCCAGACGGTCTCGCTTTCGAACCGCACATCGATCTTCAGCTTCCCATCAGCGGTCTGGTAAACGAGGAATTGGCCTCCGGGCGGCGGCGGCGGGTCTGAATCTTGGCTCATGGTTTCGATTACTTTGGGCTTGTGGATTGGCTTTCGGTGGCTTTCGCGCGCAAGGCATTAAGGTCGGACCATTGCATGGCACCGGCAGGGAGGTTTTTTGAAAAATCAATCAAGGCCAGAAGAAGCTCACGCACACGGGTTCGGGCGGTCGTATCGGCCTGCAAGGTCTGATAGGCATTGTATGGCTTTTCCGTATTAACACCGGCTCCGAACATGGCCTGCTCGAAATTAGGAACCAAGGCTACGAGTCGCACGCGTGCCGGCTTGGTCGCCGCCTTGATCTGGTCAAGAATTCTATCATTATTCGTCCATGCGGGATTGGCGTTCCCGCTCTTCGCTAAGACAGGAAGGTCTGAGTCATGCAGGGCGGCGTAGCGGGCACCGAATTGATTCAGAACTTTTGCGAGGGAGCTGATGGTAACTTTGCCGCGAGCCCGCACAATATGCACGTCCTTGAAGAGCGCGGAGTCAGCCTCGTTGGAGATGATCCGTTTGAAAGCGGTATATTCCGTATCACCTTCGACCAAGATAGTGCGCCCGCCGAAGAAGAACTCCGCGACGTGGGGATCAAACATATTCAATAACTTGAGTTCACGCTTTTCTTCGTCGTCGAGTTTTGCCTGCGAAGGGCGGAACACGGTAGTGCCTCGCACTTCACCGCTAGCCTCACGCTCTACTCGCACAACGGTCGTGTTGTTTCTGGAAAGATCAATGAACGCCGGTGCATGCGTGGTGACCATGACTTGCCATTTCTTGGTCTCGGGCAGCCTATATAGAGTGCTGCAACATTCACGAATGGCATTCGGGTGGAGGCAAAGCTCGGGTTCATCAAGCAGCAAGAGATTCGACCCGGTTGCATCGGCTTTCTTTGCAGCTTCGGTCTCGGCGATATAGCGTAGCGCAGCCCACATGAGCGTGCGTCGGGCTCCACTCCCTTGGTGCTCGGCGCTGCTGAGATGTCCATTGGCGGGGCCCATTTGTAATTCCGCGCCGGCTTTAAAAAAGCTTAGGCCCTTCAAGAGATCGTCTTCCGGACGGGCATTAAACTTTACTTTGTATCAGGTGAAGACCTCCGAGACGAACGTGCTGAGTTGAGTTTCTGTCTCCTCAATCTCGGCTTTCGCTTCTTCGACTACGGTCTTCTGTGTCTTTGCGAGCGCGTCGAGAAGCTGACCGAAATCGGTGCGTTCGGCCACGCCATCATCGCCTCTCGCGTCTGCGGGGCGCCCCTTCATCCGGCCTTGGAGCACCTTTAACAGCAAATCGGCAACCTCCTTGATCTGTGTCGTGGGATTGGCAAACGCTTCGATACGGTAGGGGACAGGACGCCTAGCTTTGGCAATATTCGCAGGTCCCCACGGGAAACTATCATCCCAATCGTTCCGACTTACATCCCAGCCCTGTCTTTTGGCGGCCACCTCGGGGGCACTCCATATCCAGCGCTCGCGCACAATGCTCTCGCCATCGACATGGTTCACCCATCGGTTTCCAGGAAGATCATCCCCAACAGCGGTGTAGAGTTCCACTGTGGGTAAGGCTGTGGAGTCGACCTTACGCTCATGGAAGTCTTCGATGGTCAATTTCGGGGCGGATGACTCGGTGATAGCTTGATAGGCACGGAGGATCGTGTTCTTACCGGCGTTGTTCGGGCCGACAAGCACGACGATGTCGTCGAGATCGATAGAAACCGCAGATTGACCAATGCATCGAAAGTTTTGGACGACCAATCGCCGCAATTTCGAAGTGGTTTTTTCCGGGATCGCATCCTCTGCGGATTGCTCCGGTATAGTGTTTTTTGTGGCTTTGGGAGGCATGGCGTCTTCTGGGGGGATGAATGATTAGGCAATACTAACTTGGATTGAGATTGATGTGCCGAGGCCCCGATACCGGTCCGGGTGACAGGTGAGTATTAGGATTTGCAGGCGCTCGGCTTGGGTGCCGAGGACATCGAGGATGCGTTCTTGGCGGAGGGGGTCGGTGTTCACTAACACGTCGTCGAGGATGAGGACTTGGGGTTCGTCGGCGGAGAGTTCTTGGGCGACGGCGAGGCGGAGGCAGAGGAGGAGTTGTTCCTTGGCACCCTGCGAGAGTTGGTCGAAGGCGTGGGCGGCTTCTCGAGTGCGGCCGATGCCGGCGATTTGGAGGTGCTCGTCCAGGAAGACTTCACGCGTGGTGTCGCCGGTGAGTTCGGCGAAGGCGGACGTGAGGCGTTGCTCCAGCGGCGTGAGCACGGCTTTGGTCGCGGCTTGTTTGCGGTGCTCGATGAGGTCGTGGGCGAGGCGGGCGCACCAGGCTTGGGCGCGGGCGGCGTCGCGGCGGAGGGTTGCCTCGGCGCGGCGTTCTTCGAGTTCGGTCTCGCGCGAGTAGAGGCCCTGGCCGCCGAGGGTTTCGAGTTTGCCCTTGGTTTCGTCGCGTTCGGAGCGGCGGGCGGTGAGTTCGTTGGCGATTTGCTGGAGCGCGGTGGCGGAGCGTTTGGCGCGTTCGGGAAGTTTGTCGAAGTCGGGCGGGAGTTCGGCCTTGGTCGCGATGACGCGGGCCTCGGCTTGGGCGAAGGCGAGTTGGGCGGCTTTTTTGGCGACGTCGAGTCCGTCGGGGTAGCGGCCGGTGAGGTCGGCGATCTGCGTCTCGAGCGTGCGTTGGGCGGCGCGGTGGGTGCCGACGGTTTTTTCGGCGGTGGTGACGTGCTGGGCGGCGGCGCGTTCTTCGGCGGCGAGGGTGGTGAGTTGTTTATCGAAGGTGCGGAAGGCTTTTTCAGCGGCGGGCAGGGCTT
>DAIPIP010000203.1:0-4685 GCA_036770725.1 Opitutaceae bacterium | reverse complement strand
GGAAGGTGAAGTTAAATCTATGTGATCGGGCCCTTTTTCCAACCTGTAGTTTGCTGACCAACACGGCTGATCGGTAGGTTGAACGCATCAACCTCAGCGCATTGAGGCGAAGCCACTTTAAACCAGCGTGCTGGCGACAACCCGCGCAACCTTGTCCGAATCGATACGTTCAGACAGTGAGGTCGTGGTGGGTGGCTAAGTCGGGGCAGTCACGGTGGGGAGCGGACAGGCAAGAGGCAGCGTGGGCGCGGCAAGGTAGTTTAGTTTTCGGGCGCCGTGGCTTTTTTCTTCGGCCAGACGGGTAGGAAATAGACGGTGTAAACCACCAGGTAGATGAGCACGCCGGGCAGCTTCAGGATCTGGGCGAAGGCGAAAAAGAAGATGAGCAGGTGCAGGCGAACGACGTTTTTGTAGGGAGCGAAGATGTCGAATTTCCCTGGGGTTTTGGTTTTTAGATTAAGGTGATCCGGTGAGGCGGCGGCGGGCGCGGGGAAAAAGACGGAACGCTGGGCGACGAACGCGAGAAGCACGAACCACCAGTTTTCCTTCACCACGGCGAAGTAGTCGGCGGCGGTCGGGAAAGGGGAACCGCGGAAGTTGGCGGGCGAGCCGTCGATGGGGAAAAACAGGTTGAGGAAAACCGAGTGCCCGTAGTGAAAGCCGCCGAAGTGGAAGGTGAAAAAGGCGAGGAGGAAGAGTCCGAGAAAAAGGCCTCCGAGGGAAAAACTGCGCCCGAAGGGTGCGTCTGGGAGGATAACCCGTGTGATCGCCGCGACGATCATCGTGTAGCCGATGACCAGGCTGGCCAGCCATAGGCCCCAGACCAGGCGGCCCGTATCCCAGCCATAATAGGCGGCGAAAACGATACCGGCGGCGAAGGCCGCGAAGTCCGGCCATGCTTGCCAGGCGCGAGATGTTTTAGGCGCTTCCATCGGTAGGAGGTGCGGACGTGAGGGTCCGGAGGGTGCGCACGCGGCGACGGGCGAGGAGGATGAGGGAGGTGACGCAGGCGAAGCGCGCGGCGAGGAGGGCGAGGTGTGACGGCTGCACAGTGGGTTGATTGCCGGTGAGGGGTAGGGTGGTCAAACCGAAGGCTGGGCGGCGTGATCCCGTGTTTCGAGGAGGGGGACGGAAGGGAAGCAAATGGCGCGGGGTGGCGGCCCAGAGAGTTTCGGCGGGGGCGAGGCGGTCGTTCCAGGCGATGCCGTCGGCCCAATCGAGAAATTACCAATGGCGAATGGCGAATGTTGGAAGGCGGCGGTCGCGATGGTGGAGGTTGAAGCGGTCGCGGACAAGTGGTTCGGGCAAAGCGTTAGGGTAGCTCGAACCGCATGCGGTAGAAGATGCGCGTGCCGTGGGTGAGCGGCACCCGCCATTCAAGTTCGGAGGTGGATGTCGGCCCGACCAGGCGGGGCGCGATCTCCGGGAGGTTAAACCAGGCGCGAAGATCCGAGGAGGATTCCAGATGCGCACGGGAAAGCCGCGAGGGAGGGGAGAAGTTGATCTCAAACGAGTCGTCATCCCCGGGAATTATGCGGATGCCGGCGGACGGCGCGTCTTCCGCGTCGAGGGCATCGCCGCCGAAGATGTATTCCAGGAGGTTGGGCACGCCGTCGCCATCGGCGTCCTCCTCGGCGGCTTCGAGGCCGACCGGCAGTTCAGAGGCGACCACCCAAGCGGCGTAATCGGGGTGGTCGAGGCCGTCGGGGGAAACGACGGCGGGCAAGAGGCGGCCGCGATAAACACGCTGCGTTGATGTGGCTGCGGGGATTCCCACGAACCAGACCTCGCGGTCATCCGGACCGGCGACCAGCGCGCCCGGCGAGATGTGTGGAGGCGACAGAAGCGTGACTTCGCCGGTCGTCGTGTCGAAGCGCCGCAAGACGAGGAGCCCCGATTCGCGGGCGCTCACAAACGCGATCCGCCCATCGGCGCTGAGGTCGAACTCTTCGGTGAAACTGCCCCCGTCATATTCCGACAGGCGCATGGGGTCGCCGCCGCCACGTGGAGGCACATACCAGGCGTCTGCGCCATCCTTGGAGAGGATGGCCCCGCCGCGAAGCAGAGGTCGCCAGCCTTCGATTTCAAAAACCTCGGCCGCGAAGCCCGACTCGGCGGGCTCGTCGAGCGAGCGGCGGTGCAGCCTGCGCACGCCGTCCGGGTAGGTCGATGCGTAGGCGAGGAATCTTCGCCCAAGGTCGATGCGGACATCGGTGGCACCGACCAGGGGGGCGCCCGATGGAGGGGCCTCGGTGAGACGGATGCGCGACGTCCCGTCGCGGGGCACGGCATGCACGGCGTTTTCGTAGGTGCTCACGTAAACATGCCCGGCATCGACGCCGAGCACGGCGATGCCGGGGCCGATCTCGGTCGAGCCGACAAGTCGTATGGGGGAGCCGTCGCCGACGAGCGGGACAAGCCAGACCGCGCTTTCGCCCAGGTGCTGAACGACCAGGGAAAATGCATCAAATTCGGGGGAGACGTATCCGAAATTTGGATATGCGTTGTTCCATGCTCCCGGGGAAGCGGGGATTTGCCCGAGCTCACGCGTCGCCCCGCTTGTCAGATCGGTTTCATAAAAACTTAAGTCCAAGCCGATGCGTGCGTGGATGGTGGTCTGATTGTAGCCGAGGCCGACGATGCGCTCATGGAACGAGGAAACGAGGATGCGCTCGGGGTGTTCGTCGCGCGTATTGATCGCACGGAGCGTATCGGTCGCGTCGTCGCTTAAAAGCATCCAACGTCCATCGGGCGTCCACGTGACATTCCAGAAGGCGAAATCACCGTCGGCGATTTTGCGCCAGGGTCCGCCTTCGAGCGGGGCGAGATGCACCGAAGTGTTGTCCACGCTGACGACGACGTGAGCGCGGGTCGGGCTGACGGAGAGAAAAGCCGCGGATGAAACCAGCGCCCATTCGGGAGAGATGCGCTCCGGGTGATGGGCGCTCGCGTCGAGGTCGGCCACGACCAATCCGACCTCGGGTTGGGGGAAAATCAGGCGCTCGCCGAGGGGAGTGAAAAAGGCCGGCGCGGGATCAAACCACTGCACGGATTGGCGGCCGAGGGGGCGGGGTTCCATGCCGGTGAGGGAGGCGAGGTGCAGTTCGCGAACACCAGCGTCGGCCGGTTCCGAGGGTGTTTGCAGAATCACGTGACCACGCGTGGAGTGGACGGCGCTGGCGGTGGCGACGAAGGGTGCGATGAGGCGGGCGGGAGCGACCGAATCCGGCGCGGGATCGAGCCACCACGTTTGGTCGGCGGTGTTGACGAAAAGGTGTGCTCGCCCCGTTTCGTCGAGCAGCACAGCGAAGGGATTGGCCGTGGTGGGCGGCGGTAAATCGGCCGCCTCGACCAGCGTGTGCAGGGACACGTCGGCTCCATCGCTCAGGCGCAGCACCCGCCGATCAAAGCCGGCCGCGTAGAAGAGCAGCTCGCGCATCCGGTCCAGTCCTGGCGTGATGGTCGCGCCGCCGGGTCCGGTCACCTGATTGTCGAAGCGCAGACTGGGCGCGGAGGGAAACGTGCGGGTGAGGCGGGTTTCATCGGTAAGGTTGTGGATGTGCGCGACCGTCGGCGACGCGGTTGTTTCTTGACCAACGACCAGCCAGCGACTCGGCGCGGACAAGCGGGCGCTGCCATGCACGCTCCGAAACGAATCGGTAAGCCATCTTGCGCTGATCGACGAGGCGGGGTCGATCAGGCGGAAACGGGTGGCAAAATCATGCGGTTGTTGGCGTGTGAGTTCGGCGACGACGAGGCCGGTGGCGCTGTCTGATCGACCGCTCATGTAGCGCCAGCCCTGATCCGCGGGGGTGGTGTCGAGCGGTGATAGTTCACCGTCTTGCATGTGATAGCGCCAGAGGCTCGCGGGAGTCGTGGTGTTATCCACCAAAATGGCATGTTCGTCGTCGGCGGAGAAAACGACCTCACGACCGTCGCCGAATAAAACCGGGTGGGACAACTCAAGGGATTCCGCAGTGTCGTTTGGTCGCACGGCGAAGTGACGGCTCGTGGAAACGTCATCTGAAAGCGCAGAGATGATAACCCATGTGCCGCCCGGGCTGAAACCGAATGAGTAGGCTGTGCCCGGCGCATCCGGGGAAGCGGCATCCAAGCGGCGAGCGGCTCCGGTGTTGAGATTGTTGGCGAAGAGTTTGGCGCGATCAAAACCGGGGTCGGGCACGGCGTAAACGACCGTGGTGTCGTCGCTCATCAAGGCGCCTTCGCTGACGCCGACGCCATCGGAACCGGGATGGTTTAAACGAATCGGCGCGGCAGTTTCTGCTCCGATTCGGGTGAAGAAAAGATTGGCGTCGTGACCGCGTGGACTGGTTGATCGAAAGACCACGCCGTCGGCGGCGGGGGCGGGCAGGATTTGATCAATTCGCCCTGACCGAAACGCCGGGGCTGGTCCGAGTGCTTCAACCTCGACCCGTTGCGCGTAAGTCAAAGCGGTCACCATCGCTGAAAAACAAAAACAGGCCGCGAGCGTCGGAAGAAAAAAGAGGCGGATGGGCGACGGACGAAAAAATAGAATGCGCACGATGCAGCCTACTATGAGTCAAATGCGGGGAGGAGAAGCCTTGGCTGACCGTGCGGGCAAAACGTCACAAATATGGTGTTTATGGGAAATATTTAACCCGTGCGTCGGATCGGCAGAAGCCGGCGTGGGGAGATGGCCCAGA
>DAIPIP010000202.1:0-4755 GCA_036770725.1 Opitutaceae bacterium | reverse complement strand
GGCTTCTTCATCCCGCAACCCTGCCGCATCCGCCAACGGCTACCACTCTATTTGAGTTGCTCTAGACACCCGCTTCCCAATTTCGCACCTTGGGGATGCGGCAAGACTCCGGTCCAAACCCATCGACCTCGCTCCCGTGCGAAACCGCACCGGGACGCTGAGCTATCTGGTGACCGGGACGCTTCGGCCGGGCGGCGAGTAGCAGAAAGAGGTTTTCGGCACCTTGGAGGCTTCTGAAGCGTGCCGCGATGCGTGGGAGTCGATCCGCTTCTGCACCCTATCCGACCGGGGTCTGGCCTTGGTGGACGGTGTTGGCGACGGGGCGGGGCGTTTCGACGGGGGCGGTGTTGCGTTTCGGCGTGATCCAGGATTCCAGGCACTCTTTTTGCGCCTCGTAGAGATCGGCGAGCACGGCCTCGGCGGTGGCGAGGGAGTTGACGATGGGATCGACGGCGAGGGCGCGGACCAGAAGGGCGCGGTCTTGGCGGACGAAGGCCTCGACGGTGAGTTCGTGGGTGTCGAGAACGCGCATCTGGAGCGAGCGCAGGCCGAGTGGCATGTCGCCGACCGGCAGCGGCTGGGGGCCTTCGTCGCCGCACACGCACTCGAGTTCGAGGAGCGCGTCCGGAGGGAGGTTGGGCACAGCGCCGCCGTTGGTAACGTTGACGAAAAGGCGGCGCCCGCTACCGTTCCAGATGGCCTGGATGAGGTCGGTGGCGTGGTCTGAGCCGGTCTTTTCGAGAAACTCGGCGACAGGTTTGGCTCCGATGTCATAGGCGCGTAGCTCGCTCCACATCTGTTCGGTATGGGCTTCGCGATCACGGTGTTCGAAGAGCGACAGCGGCGGGACGATCTCGGTGGAGACGTGGGCGCCCTGGCCTTGGAAGTAGGGGAGGTATTCCTTGGTGTGGGCGGTGCAGACGGGCAGGGCGCCAAAGACCTCCGCGAGTTTGGCGGCGATGCGATTGTTAAAAAGACCTTTTGCAGGATCCGCCGTGTCTTCGTTTTCGCCGAGCTGGCGATGGGCTGCAATCATGCGCGGGAGCACGTCCTCGTCGCGATAGCGGGCGTCGAGGCAGAAGGTGAAATGGTTTACGCCCGCTATGCGCATCGAAAAGTGGGCCGCGTCAGCCGGATCCAAGCCGATCATTTTCATGTAATTAAGATGCAGATAGGGGAGGTGCAGGCTGTCGCACAGGGCGAGGCTGCGGGTGCGGGTGTGGCGGCGCAGAAACATGCCGATGACGGTGCTTGGGTTGATGTAGTTGATGAGCCAGGCGCGCGGGCAGACTTCCTCGATGGCGCGGGCGATTTCGCGGATACGGGGCAGCTCGCGCAGGGCGCGGAAGACTCCGCCCGGGCCGATGGTGTCGCCCGAGCACATGCGCACGCCGTGACGCTGGCTGATCTCACAGTCCACGCCGCGGAAGTGGGCGTTGCGGTGGGCGAAACTGAGGATAACGAAGTCGGCGTCCGCAAGGGCGGTGCGGAAATCGGTCGTGGCGCTGATCTCGAAGCGCGCGCCGGAGGCGGCGCGGGTTTTCTCGGCGAGGGAACACATTAATCGGAGGTGTTCGGCGTCGGTATCCACCAGGGCGAGGTGGCCCTCGGTCAGGCCAGGGAGGCGGTTCATGGCCCAGACGAGTTTGCGGCCGAAGAAGAGGCTGCCGGCGCCGATGATGACGATTTTGGGAGAGGACATGGTGGGAACGGCGACCATGGTCGTGACGCGCGAAGAGGATTGCGCAGAGGATTTTGGACGTATTGCTCTGCACTAATGATGCAGACTGCGATACGTTCGGTGGAACCTTTCGATGAAAAGCGGATCGTTTTTAGGGTGGCGGGTTGCGAGGAGGCGGTGCGCGGTCTTCCGCTGGTGGTGCGCTCGGCGGGGAGCTACTGGGTGCGGGCGGGGTTTCGCGAGGAGTTCGCGGAGCCGCGCTGGTTTACGCAGCTCTACTGGACCTTCGCCGGGAGCGGCGAGTTTCGGCTGGGAAACAGGCGGGTGCGCGCGGCGGCGGGGGAGTTTTTTATCTATCGGCCGGGTGAGCTGCACGCGTTGGCGGCGGGCTCGAACGGTTGGGCCTACCGCTGGGTGACGCTCGACGGTCGCAACACGCTGCCGTTGCTGGAGATGTTTGGTATTGGTCGAGGCGGGGAGGCGGGGGCGTGTCCGATGGAGGCGTTCGATCAGGTGGAGGCGGCGCTGGCCTCGCCGACGCGCGAAGGGGTGCGGGCGGCGTCGGTGGCGGCGTATGCGATTCTGGAGGCGGCGGGGCGGGGGGGCGGGGCAAGACCGGGCGAAGGCGCCGAGGCGGAGGCGATGCGGCGCGCGTTGGACGGGATGTATCGGCGGGCGGACGCGGGCGTGGAGGAGGCGGCGGCGGAGCTTGGCTTACATCGCACGACGTTGTTGAGAAACTTCCGCGTTCGATTCGGGGTGACGCCCAGCGAGTATCTGGCGCGGCGTCGTTTGCAGCATGCGTTGTCGTTGTTGCGGACGACGGAGGTCACGGTGGCGCAGGTGGCGCAGGAGGCGGGGTTTCGGAGCCCGGAGTATTTGGCGCGGGTGGTCCGTGCGGAAACCGGGCAGAGCCCGGGGGAGTTTAGGGCGGGGCGCGAAACGCGGGGTTGAGGTGGGGCCGCTGGATTCGGCTCTGCGGCTTCGCCTGTTTCAGGGCACGCTGACTGATAGGGACATGAAGCGGCGGGGGCCGGGCTCGGGGTCGGGGACGACGACGAGTTGGCCGGGCGCTCCGGGATTTACCGCCACGGCGGCGAGTTGGCCGGGGTGGGAGCCGGCGCGAATTTCGTAACGCACGGCGGTGCGGGCGCGTTGAAAGGCGAGGTGGAGGCGGTCGTCGCTGAACACGGCCTCGGGCAGCGCGGTGTGATCGCCGGGCGAGGCGCCGAGGGCGTAAGCGAGGAAGTTGGCAACGCCGGAGCCGAAGGGATCGGCGGTGGCGGCGCGGGCGGCGGGCGAGGTCAGGGGCAGGTGGTAGTCGGCCCAGGAGCCGAAGTCGGGTTCGAGGGCGGCGGCGGTGGGCGAGAGGGGGCGGAAGCCGGGCCAGTCTAGCGGGGTGGCGAAGGGCTCGCGCGGGCTGAGCAGGACGACGAGCTGCTGGTCGCCGCCGGGCGAGGGGTAGCGGACGACGAGACGGGAGATACCGGTGTTGGGGTTTTGGCCGGAGGGGCCGGAGGGCGTGGCGGGCTCGAGGCCGAACTCGACGCCGGCTGGGGAGAGAATCTGGGCGTCGAGGGCGCGGCCGTTTTGCACGAGCTCGGCATGGCGGCCGTGGAGGGTGACGGCGGCGCGGGTGTGCATGGCCCAGCGAATCTCGGCGCCGGCGGGCAGGCCGCCGATGTCGTCCTCGATCAGCACGCGGGCGCGGTCGAGGAGGGCGAAGCCGCGGCGCACGCGGGTGGCCTGGCCGGTGTAGGCGGGGCTGAGGTCGAAGGAGGCGTGGGCTTGGGCGGGGCTGGACTCGAAGGAGGCGAGGGGGATGTTGGCGTTGCGGTTTTGGAGCTGGTTGTTGAAGGCGAGAGTGTTGTGACCGAGATTGTTGAGGCGGTAGTATTGGTAGCGCGGACCGTTGTTGTCGAAATAGCCGGGGAGGGAGTAGGAGTCGGTGCCGAGGTCGAAGGCCCAGCGTTCGCCGAGGGCGTCGAGGACGAAGGAGCCGAGGTCCATGTGGGCGTGCTCGGCGCGGATGCGGCCGGCCTTGGCGGCGAGGTAGAGGGAGTCGCGGCCGCTCCAGTCGGAGCGCATGGCGGCGATGGCGGCGTCGCCGCGGAAGCGTTGGTCAAGGGGGAGATCGTCGTAGCCCAGGCTGGTGCCGGCGGGGTTGAACCAGACGATGAGCAGGGCGAGGAAACGGTCGAGGGTGTCGTCCTGCATGAGTTCGCCGGAGATCATGCGGGGGTAGTCCTGCTCGACGAGCTGGCGTTCATACCAGGCGTAAACGGGTTGGTCGAAGGCGCGGGAGAGCCAGAAGAGGACGGGGGAAAAGTAGGCGATGTCCTTGGAGTCGCCGTAGTCGAAATAGCGACCGGTGGGGCCGACGGTCTGGATGTGGAAGGCGCCGGATTTGCCAAGGGCCTCGAAGGAGGCCGAGCCTTCATAGCCGCCATAGTTGCCCAGGGCGGTTTTGAGGCTGGAGAAGGCGAGGGCTTGGTAGGTGGCGCCGTAGGCCCAGTAGGAGGGGCCTTCGGGCCAGGCGCCGTCGGGTAGGTAGGCGTTCAGGGCGGCGGGGTAGGAGGCGAGGGCGGAGTTGATGATGCTAACCGCCTGGTCGGGGGCGTGGTCGGCGACGGCGAGGGCGGAGAGGAGGAGGCCCCCGTTGCAGACCTGGTTCCAGTTGGTGGCGGTGGTGGTCCACCAATCGCCGCGAGCGTAGGCGGCGAGGCCGGGGGTGATGGCGAGGCGGAGGAGGCCGTCGCGGATGGTGGTGCGTTCGCCGGGGGTGAGGGTGTCGTGGATCCAGTCGTAGCCGATGGCGACGAGGGCGCCGAGCTCGCCGACGTTGAGGAAGTGTTGAGGTGCCCAGTCGGGAAAGGAGGTGGCGGCGAGCAACTCGTCGCGGATGCGGGCGGCGTAGCGGGCGTCGCCGCCGAGGCGGTAGGCGACGCCGAGGTTGAAGACGCGAAACATGGCGGCGCGGCGTTCATCTTTGAGGCGGCGGTCGGGGTCGTTTGGGATATCGAAGCGATACTGGATGAGGGGGGCGGAGAGGGCGGTCTCGGCCTCGGCGGTGA
>DAIPIP010000040.1:0-20389 GCA_036770725.1 Opitutaceae bacterium | reverse complement strand
CCAGCGCCTGCGCTCGCCATTCTTCCAAACGCGGAATCGGCACCCCCGTTTCCCGACTGAGCTTATCCAGCGATTCTCCGCGCAGAAGCCGCAGCACGACCTCCGCTTTTCGTTTGGCGCGCCAGCGCAGCGGCGGTGTTTCCAAGCCGGAGTTCCCGGAGGCTCCGCCTCCGGGAACTCCGGCTTGCTGTTTGGGCCTGCGCCCTGAGTTGATGTGATAGGTTGGGACATCGGGTTCATTGGCCTTCGGGTTGGTTACTGTCCCGTGTCCAAGAAAATCGGTGGCGCTATACCGGACCTTAGACCGAGGACGACCCGAAGGTCGTCCGTCCGGTCCTGCATCAAAATCTAAAATTTACGGGCATTGGTTTCACCCCGGACCCCGACGCCCCGCATCCCGCGCGACACGCTCAAAGCATGTCCGGCGGCACCGTGGCTATGGCTTCCTCCATGGTCGAGAGGCCCTCCTTCACCTTGAGCATGGAATCCTGGTGCAGGGTTTTCATGCCGCCGCGCATCGCGATTTTTTTGAGTTCGGAAGTGTCCAGCCCCTTGTTGATCCCCTCGATGAGATCGTTGTTGGTCACCATCAACTCATGGATGCCCACCCGGCCCTTGTAGCCGGTGTTGTTGCACTTCGCGCATCCCTTGGGCGCCGCCTTGAAGATGGGGCCGCTCCAACCGATGGAGTTTTCCAATATCTCCTTTTCGCGTCCCTCGGGCGTGTGCGCCACCTTGCACTGCTTGCACACGCGGCGCATCAGGCGCTGGGCGCACACGCAGAGCAGCGAGGAACTGATCATGAACGGCTCGATCTCCATGTCCGTCAGACGCGCGATCGTGCTCGGCGCGTCGTTCGTGTGCAGGGTCGAGATGAGCAAGTGACCGGTAAGCGCCGCCTCCACGGAGATGTTGGCCGTCTCCTTGTCGCGGATTTCGCCCACCAGAATGATATCCGGATCTTGACGCAGAAACGAACGCAGCGCCGTGGCGAACGTGAGCCCGATTTGCCTGTGCATCTGCATCTGGTTTATTCCCGCCAATGTGTATTCGATCGGGTCCTCGGCGGTGCGGATGACGATGTCCGGGGCGTTGATCTCGCCGAGCGCGGAATAGAGCGTCATCGACTTGCCCGAGCCGGTCGGGCCGCAATGCAGAATCATGCCGTAAGGCTGGCGGATACACTCGCGATACTTGGCCAGGTTGGCCTCGGAAAATCCCAGCGCGGTGAGCGGCAGGGTGGACTTTTGCTTGTCGAGGATACGCATCACCACGCCTTCGCCGTGATTCAGCGGCGCGGTGGAAACACGAAGGTCTATGTCGATGCTCTTGCGCGTAAATTGCTTGAACACGATACGCCCGTCTTGCGGCAAACGCCTCTCCGCGATGTCGAGGTTGCACATGATCTTCAGACGAGCCACCAGCGCCGGCCCCAGCTTGCGGGGCAAGCGAAGCTTTTCCTGGCACACCCCGTCCACCCGGTAGCGGACGACCACTTCTTTCTCCCACGGCTCGATGTGAATGTCCGACGTGCCCGCATGGTAGGCCTCCTCGATGATGCGGTTCGCCAACTGCACGATCGGAGCGGAAGCCTCGCTCACGCCCTCATCGTCTTCGCCGCCCTCGCCCTCCGCTTCCAGCAGCGCATCGTTGTCCGCGCTGATCGCACCCATCACGTCGTCGAAACCCACCGCCGTGGAGGCCGGTCTGTCGGACTGAAATTTCTCACGAATCTCCTTCTCCCGGGCCAGCACGCGAACCACGCGCCTGCCCGTCATCTCGTGGATTTTTTGCGCGACCGCGGTGTCGAACGGGTTCGCGACCGCCACGATCATCGACTCGCCGACATAACCGACGGGCAAGCACACGTGCTCTTCACAAAAGGGCTGCGACACCCGCTCGAAACAACTCTGGCTCACCCGAAACCGGGTCGCGAAAAACGGAGCCATGCGGTAGGCGCGCGCTTTCGCGACAAACAACTGGCTGGACGTTATGGAGAACGTCCCGGCGAGCAGCTTATCGAGGTCGTCGCCCGATATCTCGTCCGGCCGCGTGGAAAGTTCCTTCACCTGATCGGCGTTCAGACGACCCTGCGACTCAAGTTGCTGGATGATTTGGAGCTGAAGTTTGCCGAGTGGCATGGCGTGAAAGGGTGCTGGGGATTAAAAAAAGAAACGGGACCGGATCAGGATTTGGACGAAGCGAGCCGTTCCAGTGTCTCTGCGATGTCCTCCAGCGTCGCCCCATACCAGATGATGGGACCATTCACCTGCTTCTCCCAAAACGTGCGCACCGCCGGGCTTAAATAATAGGCCGTGGCGATGAGCGTAAAATCCTCCTCGCGATCAAAAGGCAGCGTCCAGGTGGCCCAGCAACTCGCCAGATCGAGTCCGGCACGCGCGTCCTCCGCGCCCTCGTAGCTCGCCAGATTGATGACTCCGACGTTATGCTCGTCCATGCAGTAATTCAGCACGTCCTCCTCCTTCAAAACCTTGAGGTCATAGGCGAGCACACCCAACAACGTGCACTGGCGGGGAGCACCGCCCGCGATGAGTTCGAGGAGCTTCTCGTTGGCGTTTTCCAGATTGTCCACCGTCACGAGATTCGCCTCCACGAGGCTGGCGCCCAGCAGGCGGTTGCCACGCATGAGCAGCGAACGAATCTCGGCGGGCGTAAGAGCGGTGTAGGTGGAGGCGGCCATGCGTTTGATTAAACAGTAAGGGTTGCAACAAAGGCAAACAGTCGGAGCGACTCAGGTCTCGTTCAATACCCGCGGCCGGGACATGACGCGCGGCTTGCCGCCATGCTTGATCACACGGTCGCGCAAGGCGGTTTTGAGTTCCTCCAAACCCTCGCCCGAGAGACAGGAAATTTTGAGCACCGTGACCTTCGCATACTTCTTCTTAAACGCCGCCAGATTCTTCTTCGCCGCCGGCAAGTCCGTCTTGTTCGCCACCACCACGCACGGCTTCTTCAGCAGCTTGGGATCATAGGCCTTCAACTCGGCGCGCAACGTGGCGTAGTCCTCGCGCGGATCGCGCTCGTCCACTCCCGCCATGTCCAAAAGAAACATCAACAAAGTGCAGCGCTCGATGTGGCGCAGGAAACGGTGGCCGAGCCCCCGGTTGTCGCTCGCTCCCGCGATCAAACCCGGCACATCGGCCAACAAAAGGCGGTCGTAGGTCGCGGGATATTCGATCACCCCGATCTGCGGGTGCAGCGTGGTAAACGGATACGCCGCCGCCTTCGGGCGGGCCTTCGTGATGGACCGCGTGAGCGAGGATTTGCCCGCGTTGGGAAAACCCACCAGGCCGATGTCGGCGATCGACTTCAGCACCAAACGGAACGTGCCCTCCTCCCCCGGCGCACCCGGAAGCGCCGTGCGCGGCGCCCGGTTCACCGAAGACTTGAAATGCGGATTACCCCAGCCGCCGTTGCCGCCCGCGCACAACACCACCCGCTGCCCGTCCTCCGTGATCTCCGCCACCACCGCGTCGTTCTCCGAGTTGATCACGATCGTGCCCAGCGGCATCCGCAACACCGCCGACTTCCCCTCCCGGCCATGACAATCCTTGCCCTGGCCGTTCTCGCCGCGCTCCGCGTTCCAGTGCTGCTTGTATTTGTAGTCGATGAGGTTGTTGGTGTCGTCATCGCCCACCAGGACGATGTCGCCGCCCCGCCCCCCGCCCCCGCCGTTCGGCCCCCCCCACGGCTCGTATTTTTCACGGCGAAACGACACGCAGCCGCGCCCGCCCTCGCCCGCTTTCACCTTGATCACGCACTCGTCGATAAACATGCGGCACTAAATTGCACGCCACCCGCGCAACATCCAAGGGAGAATTGGTGCGCTACGCAAAGAGCCCGGCGGTCGGTGGGTGCCGTCAACCTTCCCTTCCCCGGGCCGATCCCGTCCTTCGGCTTGAACCTCCGCCTTCCCCGTCCACGCTCCGCCCCGTGGAATCTTCGTCCTCTCCGACCGCCGCCCTCCCCTTTCCCTCCCCGGCGCCCGCGCTCCACCTCGCCGTCGGCCGACTGGCCGCCACCGCCGACTCCCCCCGCGCCGCCATGGTGGAGATACTTCGCCTCTCCATCGCCCGCTTCCGCGCCTCCTCCGGCACCATCTCCCTCCTCAACCCCGACACCGGCAAACTCGAGATCGAGGTTCACCAGGGCATGCCCGACGACATCGACGAGGTCGCCCTCCGCCCCGGCCAGGGCATCACCGGCTGGGTAGCCTTCCACGGCCGCCCCCAACTCGTCGCCGACGTCCGCGCCGACGCCCGCTACATTCCCGTGCGCCCCGAGGTCCGCTCCGAAATCACCGCCCCGCTCATACCCGCCAACGGCCAGATTCTCGGCGTCATCAACCTCGACAGCGACACCGTCCAGGGCTTCTCCGCCGCCGACCTCGACGCCCTCGTCGCCGTCGCCGAGGAGGCCACCGCCGTCCTCCTCCGCCTCTGGCAGCTCCAACACCTCCGCGGCAAGGCCACCCAGCTCGAAAACCTCGTCAACGCCGGCCTCACCCTCGTCACCAAACTCGAACGCCAGGAACTCCACAACGCCATCACCCGCGACACCCGCCGTCTGCTCGGGGCCCGCGCGTCCTTGCTTTATGAATACAAGCCCGCCCGTCGCGCCCTCCGCGCCGTCTCGCTCGCCGGCGCCCCCGAGACCCTGCTGCCCCAAGGCGACCTCCCGCTGGAATCCTGCCTCCTCGCCGCCAGCCTCCACACCCGACGACACCTCGAGTTTTTAAACGTCCAGTCGCCCGACTACATCGACGTCATCGACCTCCCCCGCCACCCCGACCTGCGTTCCCTGCTCGCCGTGCCCATGTTCTGGGAAAACGAGGCCATAGGCGTGCTCGCCGTCTTCACCGACCACCCCCACCGCTACAACAACGACGAAAAACGCCTGCTCGCCGCCTTCGCCAGTCTCGCCGCCGTCACCCTGCAAAACTCCCGCCTCTACACCCGCGTTTTCCAAAGCGAGGACACCCTCCGCAAAAACGAACAGCTCACCACCCTGGGCCTGCTCGCCGCCGAGATCGCACACGAGATCCGCAATCCTCTCACCGTCATCAAACTCCTCTACGGCTACCTCGACCTCGACTTCCCCGAACACGACCCCCGCCGCACCGACGTCCGCGTAATCGGCGAAAAACTCGACCAGCTCGAAGCCATCGTATCCCGCGTCCTCCAGTTCGCCAAGGCCCCGTCCTCCATGCACGCCCGTTGGAACATCTCCGACCTCGTGGGCGACACTCTTGTGCTCATCCGCCTCAAACTCGCCCAAAGCAAAATCCAGCTCCGCTTCGATCCTCCCGCCCAACCCATCCACGTCGATGTCCACAAGGGTCAGATCCAGCAGGTCCTGCTCAACCTCCTCCTCAACGCCACCCAGGCCATGGAGCAAGGCGGCGCCATCACCGTGAAAGTCGCCACCGCAGAACTCGAAGGCGCGAAACACGTGCTCATCGACGTCATCGACACCGGCCGCGGCGTCCCGCCCGAACTCGCCGCGCACATTTTCGACAGCTTCCTTTCCGGCCGCGCCGACGGCACCGGCCTCGGCCTCGCCATAGCCAAACGCATCCTCCTCTCCCACCACGGCGACATCACCCTGCATGCCACCGGTCCGAGCGGCACCACCATGCGCCTCCGTCTTCCGCTAACGCACTGATTCAACAAAAGCTTCGCCAACTAATCATGTCCTTCGTCGAACGCCCGCCCGAAGACCAGAAACTCCGCGTCCTGCGCATCGCCATGTGGATGCTCATCATTTCCGCCGTGCTCATCGTCGCACTCCCCCTGCCCGTCCCGCTGCCCATCCGCATCGCGGTCGCCGGCGCCGATCTCATCGGAGCATCCGTCGTCTGGCTGGCCGCGCGCCAACACGCAAACCGGCGTTGAAATGCCCGCGCCCGCCGATTTCGTAAGCCACCCGTGAGCATTTCCTCCCCCGGCGAAGACCCCGAACTCGAATCCGACGACGGATCCTTCGCGCCCGAACCCCACGAGAAACCCATGGGCTTCCTCGAACACCTCGAGGAACTGCGCGGCACCCTGCTCAAGTGCGCCATCACCTTCGCCTGCGCCGCCGCCCTCATCGGTTTCTTCCTCGCCGACTTCAACGACGTGCTCCTCTGGCCCCTGCGCAACGTGCAGGCCGAGCACCCCGAATTCGTCCTCTCGCTCAACACCCGCGGCGTGATGGAAGCCTTCGGCATCATCATTCAACTCTGCGGCTTCGGAGGCCTCGCGCTATCCGCGCCCTTCATGCTCTACTTCGTCGGACAATTCGTCGCCCCGGCGCTCACCGAGCGCGAACTACGCCTCGTCCTCCCTGCCGCCTTGTGCGCGTTCATCCTCTTCCTGCTCGGCGCAGCCTTCGGCTTTTTTTTCCTGATTCCCAGCACCCTCCGCGTCTCCCTCGAACTAAACACTCTGCTCGGCTTTTCGCCCATCTGGACGCCCGAGAGCTACTACTCGATTCTCACCTGGCTCGTGTTCGGCGTCGGCGCGGCCTTCGAGTTCCCGCTCCTCATCGTCATCGCCGTCCACCTCGGCCTTCTGCGCGTGCAGACCCTGCGCAAATACCGCCGCCACGCCATCGTGCTCATCTTCATCATCGCGGCCATCGTCACGCCGACGCCCGATCCTTTCACCCAGACCCTCTTCGCGATCCCGCTCTACCTGCTTTTCGAAATCGCCATCCTCGTCGCCACCCGCGTCCAGGCCCGCCGCGAAGCCCGCCTCGCCGCCGAAGACCTCGCCTGATCATTGTGGCCCGTTCCGTAAGAAACGGGACCCGAAACGGGCCGCGAAGCGCAGCGCCCCGATCACTCCGCCTCCGCGCTGCGCACCGCGCGCACGCCCACCCACACGCTTGAGCCCACCATGAGCAGCGCCGCCGCCACCGGGTGCAACGCTCCCGCCGCCGCCAGCGCCATGCCGACCGCGTTGTAGCTCGCGGCGAAACGCAGATTGCCCCGCACTCCCGCGCGCACCCGCCGCGCCACCCGCACCGCCTCGGGCAGCTTGCGCAAATCCTCGCCCGCGCACACCGCCATTGCCGCCGCCCGCGCCAGCTCGCTCCCCCCGCGCAAGGCCAGCGAGGCCGACGCCGCGCCCATCGCCGCCGCGTCGTTCACCCCGTCGCCCGCGAAAAGCACCCGCCGCCCCTCCCCCGCCAACTCCCGCACCCGCGCCAGCTTCTCCCCCGGCGTCAACCCCGCTCGCACCGGCAAAGTGTAACCAAATTGGTTACACTTTCCGATTTCCCCCGCCGATGGGTCGCCGGTCAGCACTTCCGGCTCAATGCCCAACGCACGCAAACCCGCCACGGTTTCCTCCAGTCCTTCGCGCCATGTCTCGCCCAGACGCACCCGCGCCGCGACCTTCCCCTCGACTGAAACCCAAACCAATTTCCCCGCCTCGGCCTCCATGTCCGCTCCACCCCCGCAAAAGCTCCGCTCCCCCACCCTCACCAATCCCCACCTTTCCACCAACGCCTCCACCCCGGCCCCGGCCACCGTGCGCAACTCCGGAAAAGTGTAACCAAATTGGTTACACTTTTCCGGGGCCTCCGCGCCGGCGGATTCCGCCAGCGCCCGCGCCACCGGATGCGCCGCGCCGCGCTCCACCGCCGCCACCATCGCCTTCAACTCCGCCTCGCGCTCCCGCCACGCCGGCTCGATTCCCCAGCCGAGCACCGTCAAACGCTCCTCTGACAAGGTCCCCGTCTTGTCAAAACACACCCTGTCCACCCGCGCCAACGCGTCCAAAAAATCCCCGCTGCGCGCCACGATCCCGAGCTTCACTAATCTCGCCAGCCCGCCCCACACCGCCACCGGCGTCGCCAAGCCCATCGCGCACGGACACGCCACCAGCAACACCGCCATCGCGTTGAACAACGCCCGCGTCCACTCCACTCCCGCGCCCAGCCACCAACCGAAAAACGTCGCCGCCGCCACGCCTGTCACCACCGGCAGCCACCACGTCATCAAACGGTCCGCCTGCGCCTGCAAACGCGACGGTGCCAGCCGCGCCTCCGCCACCGCGCGCAACACCCCGTCGAGCCGACGCTCGCCCGCCTCCGCCACCACCACCAGCCGCCCGTCCACCGCGTGCGTGCCCGCCCACACCCGCTCGCCCGGCCCGCGCGACACCGGTCGCCACTCGCCCGTCAACGCCGCCTCCTCCACATACGAGCGCCCCTCCGCAATCACCCCATCCACACAAATCGCCCCGCCCGGCGCCACCACCACGCGCTCCCCGCCGCGCAACGCCGCCACCGCGCGCGAATCCTCGCGCCCGTCGCCCGCCAGCACCACGCAACGATCATATTTCTCCGCCACCGCATCCGCCGCTCGCAACGCCGCCGACCGACTGCGCGCGCCCGCCATCTTACCCAGCGTGTGCACCACCACCAACACCGCCACCACCTCGTAATAAACCGACCCCGTGCCCGTGAACGTGCTGGTCAACGAACCGCCTAGCGCGCCGAGCAGCGTGGTCAAAAACAACAAATCGATCGACACCCGCCGCGCCCGCGCCGCCGCCCACGCCTGACCGATCAGGTCGCGTCCCAGAAAAACCAATACGGCCGCCGCGCTCGCGATCAGCCCGCCATGCACCAGCCAATACGCCGCGCCCTTGGCCGGCGTGATGTTCACCGCCAGCGAAAAAACCATCGCCTGCGCCGCCACCGCCAGCCCGATGCCGATGCGCAGCCACCCGCGGTGCACCGCGCGCGCATCCGCCTGCACCCCCGGCTCGGCCGCAAGGAGCGGCGACGCTCCCGTCGCCGACGTTTCCTCCGCCGACATCATGGCGCCACGTTCATCACGAAGGGCAGAAACCGTTCCCCGCCCTCCAGATTCACCTGCGCCCACACCACATACTCCCCCGCCTTGGGAATCGTCAGATCAAACCATAGCTTCGGCTCGCGCGCATCCGGTGCCGCCACCGAGTAGTCGCCCGGCCGCTCCCCGCGCGGATGCAGGTGCGCGAAGCCGCTTCGCTCAGGATCAAACGCCACCATGTGCGCGTAAGCGTCCATCACGATCGCCATCGGGACCTCGCCGCCCGCGGCCTCCCGCCCTGAAAAAATCAGCGTCGCCTGCCTCCCCGCCCGCACCGGCTCGCCATCCTGCGTCGCGAGCCTGAACCGCCACGGCCCCGTCTCCGCTTCCTCGCCCAGCCGCGTAAATTCCTTCACCGACTCGCCCGCCTCACGCGTCTCTGCCGCGCCAGCGCCCACCGTGTAGTCCGCAAACGAATACAATCCGCGCCCGGTCGCCGTCGGCGTGAAATCCGCGAACACCCGGTAAACGCCCACCCGCTCCGGCGTGTGCTTAAACACCCACTCGCCCGGCTTCGCGCCCGGCTCGGGATGCAGGTGCTGGTAATCCGTCAGAGTCGGGTCGATGACCAGCAGGTGCAGTTTACGCGTATGCACCGTTACCAGATCGACCGGCGCGATGGGCTTGCCCGCCGAGGTTGTGAGCGTGAGCACGAAATCCGACTCGCGCCCGACCGCCGCCGCCGCGCCGTCCGCCGCGCGCAGCTCCAAGCGCAACGGCGACCGCGCCGCCACCACCGGGATAAATTGCGGGTTCGAGGGATCGCACATCTCCAGCGCGCCGGCCCCCGACACCTGAAAATCCATGTGATGCAGGCTCGTGCCCGTCGGCAGCACACGAAACCCCATATATAGCGCCACCGCCGCGAGCGTGATCCATGCCGCCCCGCGCCAGTTCACTCCCGTCATGGTTTCCGTTTTATCTGCGTTCATCTGCGTAATCTGCGGTTAAAAATAAAATCTCCAAATTCATCCCGCGCCTCACCGCGCCATCTTCCCCACAAACTCCTCCGGCGACCAACCCGAGCCGTCCGCCCGCCACACGATGCGCCCCTGCTCGTTTATCAACAGCGTCGCCAGCGTGTGGCTCAATACGCCGCCCTTCATCTCGGTCAAAATCCCGAACTGCTTGAACAGATCCTTGATCGCGCTCTCTGGCCCGGTGAGGAACGAAAAATTCGCCGTATCGATGCCGCGCAGCTCCGCGTATTCCTTCAGCACCCCGGGCGTGTCGTATTCCGGATCCAGCGTGATCGACACCAACTCCAGATTCGCCACCCCCGCCTCCTTCGCCAGTTCCTGGGTGCGGATCATTTTCTGCGTCGCCGCCGGACACATCGTCGCCACCGGACAACGCGTGAAAATGAAGTTCAACATCACCTGCTTCCCGCGCCAACGCCCCGCCGGCACCACTTCGCCGTTCTGGTTATAGAGCGCGAAGTCCGGCAGGTTTTCGCCCACCTCGCGGTAGGCCTTGCGCCCGCGGATCGACGTGTCTTCGCGCAGCGCCGACGCCGCTTGTCCCACTTGCGCGTCGGCCGTCGCATCCACCCACCACACACCCTCCAACCGAAAGCGCCCGCCCTCGCCCTCGACCAGCGTCGCCCGTAGCCGCGCACCTTCCTTCGCCAACGCCATATCTCCCGCACCCACGTGAAACTCCATCGTCATGCGCGGCATGTAGCCGGGAATCTCCTCGTGATCGACCAACAGCGTGCCGCGCTCCGCCATCACCGCGACGACCTGCCCCGTCACCGGATAACGCGGCTCCGCCGACTCCTCCGCCACGCCCGCGTCCACGTCCGCCCCAGGCCGGCACCCCGCCGCGCCGAGCAAACACAAGAGGATCGCAAAACCGAAAAACACCACGCGTGGAGTCCGTTCATTCATGCCTTCACCGTTCCGCGTCGGGGAAACGATTGTCAAAGGCATTGCGGATTCTAGGTTCACCCCTTCTTTGCGCGATTCGCCCCCCTCATGATCACGTCCGCGACCACCACTCTTTCCGACTCACCCGGCGCCGCCCGCGCCGCCGCCATCTACCGGCCCGCGCTGTCCTTCTTCGCCGCCGCGTCCGCCGCGTGGGTCTTTGTCGTTGTCACCATGGGCGCGTTCACCACCAGCATCGGCGCCGGCATGGCCTTCCCCGACTGGCCGCTCTCCAACGGCTCCATCAACCCCGAGGGCTGGCTGCGCGACATCTACATGTTCGCCGAGCACTCGCACCGCCTCTTCGGCATGGTCATGGGCTTCCTCGCCATCGGCACCGTCATCTGGCTGCAACGCGTGGAAACCCGCGCGTGGGTGCGACGCCTCGGCTGGGCCGCCCTCGCCATCGTGATCATCCAAGGCCTCATCGGCGGCAAACGCGTGCTGCTCGACGGCATCCAGGTGCCTGGCTTCGACCTTACCCTCGGGCAGATGCTCACCATCCCGCACGGCATCCTCGCGCAGGTTTACGTGTGCGTGCTCTTCGCCATCGCCGCCGCCCAATCCCGCGCCTGGATCGCCGGAGCCGAGCGCCCCGTCGCCGCCTGGCTGCGCCACTCCGCCATCGTGCTCGTTGTCCTCGTGACCGCTCAGCTGGTCATCGCCGCCGTCATGCGCCACAATATGGCCGGCCTCGCCATCCCCACCTTCCCGCACAGCACCCCCGACGGCGGCTGGTTGCCGGCCACCTGGAATTTCCGCGTCGGCATCCACTTCATCCACCGCGTCATGGCCCTCGTGCTCACCGGCGCCATCCTCGCCCTCGCCGTCGCGATTTGGAAACAGGCCTTCATCTCGGCCGGCCTGCGCCGCCTCGCGGGCCTGCTCGTGTTCCTGCTCGCCGGCCAGATCGCCCTCGGCATCGCCACCGTGCTCACGTATCGAGATCCCTACTACACCACCGGCCACGTCATCGGCGGCGCGCTTACCCTCGCCGTATCGTTCCTGATCGCCTTTTGGATGTATCGCCCGCTTCGCTCCGCCTCCGCTCCCGCCGCATGACCGACGTCCACGAATCCGCGCCGGCCCCCGCCGCTTCCACCTCCTTTCGCGACCTGCTGGAGCTGACCAAGCCGCGCCTGAGTTTTCTCTCCGTGCTCACCACGCTCGTCGGCTACGCCGCCGCGCGCCCCGGCTGGCACCCGAAGGAGTTCGCCTTTCTCTGCGTAGGCACCTGCGCCTGCGCCGGCGGCGTGGCCGCGATCAACCAGTGGATGGAGGCCGACACCGACGCCCGCATGGAGCGCACCGCCGACCGTCCCATCCCCGCCGGTCGCCTTCCCCCTGGCAACGCCTTCGTGCTCGGCTGGGGCCTGTGCGCCTTCGGCCTCGGCTCGCTCTTCGCCCAGGTCAACGGCCTCGCCGCCTTCTTCGCCCTCGCCACCATCGTGAGCTACCTCGCGCTCTACACTCCGGCCAAGAGCGGCTCGCGCTGGGCCACCGAGATCGGCGCCATCGCCGGTGCCTTCCCGCCCCTGATCGGCTGGGCCGCCGCCGAGGGCGGAGTCGTCCGCGTCGGCGCGCTGGGCTGGATTCTTTTCGGCATCCTCGCGACCTGGCAAATCCCCCACTTCATGGCCATAGCCTGGACCTACCGCCACGACTACGCGCGGGTGAATTTCCCCATGCTCACCACCCGCGATCCCGACGGCGGCCGCGTGGCACACTGGTCCTTGATCAACACCATCGCGGTTGTAGCGCTTTGCCTGCTGCCTAGTTTTCTCGGCCTCACCACCCTCGGCTACGCCGCCGTCACCGCCGCGCTTGGCGCATGGTTTCTCGTCCGCGCCATCGCCTTCACCAAATCCGCCAACCGCGACGAGTCCGCCAAAAAACTGTTCCACTGCTCCATCCTCTGGCTGCCGCTGCAACTTGGCGCCCTCGTCATCGACCGCCTCTATTTCGCCTACTGAACGCGCCCCATGAACACCGACGACATCCCCGCCCTCAACGCCGGCCTCAACGCCCTCGCCACCGTGCTCATGACCGCCGGTTTCGCCTTCATCAAGGCGGGCAACAAGGTCGCCCACCGCGCCTGCATGCTCGCCACCGGTGTGGTCTCGGCGGTCTTTCTAGTCGGCTATGTCGCGCACAAGATCCTCAAGGGCATGGAGGCCGGCGCGGGCGAGGCCATCCACACCCAGTTCGGCGGCGAAGGCGCGATCCGCGTCATCTACCTGGTGATGCTGCTCACCCACGTCATCCTCGCCATGAGCATCGCGTATCTGGTGCCGCGCACCTTCCACCTCGCGCTCACCGGCCAATACGAGCGCCACAAAAAGTGGGCGCGCATCGTTTTCCCCATCTGGTATTACGTCAGCGTCACCGGCGTGCTGGTGTATTTCTTCCTCTACCAGTGGTGGCCCTCGGCCGGTTAGTCGGAAAGCCGCCCGGTCTGGAAGGAAACCTGCTGACGGAATCGGCGCCACCTCCTCCCTCCCATGGCCGCCTATTCCGTCACCCTTGGTCGCACCCGCCACGTCTTCCCCACCCTGGCCGCCCTGCTCGCCAAGGCCACCCCGCACCGCTCCGGCGACGAACTCGCCGGCGTCGCCGCCCGCTCCGCCGAGGAACGCGTCGCCGCCCAACTCTGCCTCGCCGACGTCGCCCTCGCCGACTTCCTCGCGTATCCACTAATCCCCTACAAAACCGACGAGGTCACGCGCCTCATTCTCGACACCCATGATCGCGCCGCCTTCGCCCCCGTGGCCGGCCTGAGCGTCGGACAATTCCGCGACTGGCTCCTGCGCTACGAAACCGACGACGCCACCCTCGCCGCCCTCGCCCCCGGTCTCACGCCCGAGATGGTCGCCGCCGTTTCAAAACTCATGGGCAACCAGGACCTCGTCCTCGTCGCCGCCAAGCGCCGCGTCGTCACCCGTTTTCGCAACACCCTCGGACTCGCCGGCCGGCTCTCCGTGCGCCTCCAGCCCAACCACCCCGTGGACGACCCGCACGGCATCGCCGCGTCCACCCTCGACGGCCTGCTCTACGGCTGCGGCGACGCCGTCATCGGCATCAACCCCGCCACCGACAGCACGCCCGCCGTCGAGACGCTCCTTCGCCTGCTCGACGAGCTGATCCACCGCTACGAGATCCCCACCCAGTCCTGCGTGCTCGCCCACCTCACCACCACGCTCGCATGCATGCGCCGCGGGGCGCCCGTGGACCTCGTTTTCCAATCCGTCGCCGGCACCGAGGCGGCCAACAAAAGCTTCGGCATCGACCTCGCCCTGCTCGCCGAGGCCCGCGCCGCCGCGCTCTCGCTCAAGCGCGGCACCATCGGCGACAACGTCATGTATTTCGAGACCGGCCAGGGCTCCTGCCTCTCCGCCGGCGCGCACCACGGGCTCGACCAGCAAACCTGCGAGGCCCGCGCCTACGCCGTCGCGCGCGCCTTCTCGCCGCTGCTTGTCAACACCGTGGTCGGCTTCATCGGCCCCGAGTATCTCCACGACGGCAAACAGATCATCCGCGCCGGCCTGGAGGATCACTTCTGCGGCAAACTCCTCGGCCTGCCCATGGGCTGCGACGTTTGCCACACCAACCACGCCGAGGCCGACCAGGACGACATGGACACGCTCCTCACCCTGCTCGGCGTCGCCGGCTGCAACTTCATCATGGGTGTGCCCGGCGCCGACGACATCATGCTCGGCTACCAGAGCACGAGCTTCCACGACAGCCACTACCTGCGTCAGGTGCTCGGCCTCAAACCCGCGCCGGAGTTTGAGCAATGGCTCGAAAAAATGCGCATCGCCTCCGCCGACACCAGCCGCCTCCTGCCCGTGCCCCGCAACCACCCCTTGCTCCGCGATGCCGACGCCTGACCAACCTGATGTTCGTAATACGAACATCATCCCCGCGCCTTCCGCCGACCCGTGGATCGACCTGAGGCGTTTCACCGCCGCCCGCATCGCGCTCGGGCGCAGCGGCGGCAGTCAGCGCACCCAAACCGTGCTCGATTTTCGCCTCGCCCACGCCCGCGCGCGCGACGCCGTCCAAGCACCTTTCGACCCCGCCTCCGTCATCGCCCCGCTCGTCGCCGCCGGTCTCGCAAGCGAATCCCTCGCCACCGCCGCCCCCGACCGCCGCGCCTACCTGCTCCGCCCCGACCTCGGTCGCCGCCTCGACGAAGCCTCTCGCGAAAAACTTTCCGCCCTCGCGCGCACCCAGGGTTTTTCCTCGCCCGATCTCGTGCTCATCGTCTCCGACGGCCTCGCCGCCCAGGCCGCCGAACGCCACGCCGCCGCCGTCATCCTGCCGCTCGTCGCAGCCCTGCGGGCCGCCGGTTGGCGCATCGCCCCCGTCCTCATCGCACCCTTCGCCCGGGTAAAACTTCAGGATGAAATCGGCGCCCTGCTCGGCGCGCGCTTCTCCCTGATGCTGCTCGGGGAGCGTCCCGGCCTCGGCACGCCCGACAGCCTCGGCGCGTATTTCACCGCCCGCCCCGCCCCCGACCGCACCGATGCGGATCGCAACTGCGTGTCCAACATCCGCCCCGAAGGCCTGCCGCCCGCCCGCGCCGCCGCGACACTAGCCCGGCTCCTCGCCGAATCCGCCCGCACCGGCCTCGGCGGCGTGCGCCTCAAAGACACCGGTCCCGCATCCGCCGCGCTCGGCTAGACCGCCCCGGCGATCAGGCCGGCCCCGGCTTTACGTTTTCCCCGCCCCCCCTTCGCACTTGCTACAGAACCACCGATTTTTCTTGGACACGGGACAGTAACCAACCCGAAAGCAAATGAACCCGATGTCCCAACCCATTATGTCAGCCCAAGGCGTAGGTCCGAAGAGCAAGCGGTGCAGGCGCGGGAGACCGCCGATCCCGCGCAGCATAAGCTCGACGAAGCGAACCGGCGCATCGGTGAACTGGGCCACGCTCCACGACCTGCTCGAAGATACGCCGGGCGTCGCCAGGGTCGTCCTCTCCGATCCGGCCGAAGAACCGCATCATCGCCGATGCGCAGATCAAAAACGACAAGGTGGATACCAAGGCCCTCGCCACGCTATTGCGCGGCAACTTCGTCTCCACCGTGCACGTGTCAGGCAAAGCGGTGCGGCAAAAGAAAAAATACCATGCGTCGGCGGCTGTGGCTGGCCCGAGTGCGAACCATGATGCACAACCGCATCCACACCTTGCTCGACCGTCACCCCCGCGTCGAACGCCCGAGGGCAAGGCAAAATAGATTACCGGCGCTCTGGAGGGACCGGCTCCGTCCGGTCCGTGAGCCCCCTTGCAAACAGGAGTAATCGGCCAATCCATTAACAATTAACAGCCGGACCCCGTAGGCTCGCCGGTGGCCGCTCATCAGCCCCAGCCGCGAGTTTTCGCCCCTGTCCCACGCCGCGAAGATGCTCTCTGTCGTGGCCGTCACCATCATCATGACCCCCGTCTTCACCTTCTTCGCCTTTTCGCCGGAAGTCCTGTATCCAACCTACGAATACGCCCCACGCCTGTTCTCCGATTTCGACCCCGCCCAGGACCAGCTCCTCGCCGCCGCCATCATGAAACTCGGCGGCATGTTCGTGTCCTTCATCACCCTCATCTGGGTGTTTTACCAGTGGTATCAATCCACCGAACGCCCCGCCAAACCTTGACCGCTAATGGACGCGAATAAACGCGAATTCCCGATCCATTAATCCCCAAAACCCCTCATCATCAGTCCTTAATTCGCGTCCCTTCGCGTCCCTTCGCGGTCGAAATTCTATTCCCTACTAAAATTATCTGAAATAGATCTTGCGCGTTTAATCCCCACTGATTTTGTCGGCTTTAGATTTCCGGTCATGAAGCTCTCCAAAAAAGGTGAATACGCGCTCCGCGCCCTGATCGACCTCGGCATCGCCCACGAGGTCGGCCGGGAGCTCGTGCAGGTCACGGAGCTTTCCGACAAGGAACTCATCCCCGCCAAATTCCTTGAGCAGATCATGCAGGAACTGAAAGCTGCCGACCTCGTCACCGCGCAGCGCGGCAAGTTCGGCGGCTACCAACTCGCCCGCCCCGCCTCAGAGATCACCATCGGCGCGGTCGTGCGTTTCATCGACGGCCCGCTCGCCCCCATCGGCTGCGTCAGCCACACCGCCTACGAAAAGTGCAGCTGCCCCGACGAGGAGCACTGCGGTCTGCGCATGCTCATGCTCGATGTGCGCAACGCCATCGCTGGCATCCTCGACCGCTACTCCCTCGCCGATGTTGTCGAAGTCACCCTTCGCAAACTCCGCCGCGACTCCCTCCCCCTCCCTTTCGCCGCCCCCCGCAATCCCGTCCGCGGCAAACCCGTCAAAGCCGCCTCCGCCGCCAAACGCCGCGTTCCCGCCCGCACCAACGCAGCCTCCGCCCGCCGCCTCGCGCCGGTCGAGGGCCTGCTCTCCGAACTGCTCCCCGACTACACCATTTAATTTTTCCGATCACGCTTAGCGCTTCCCCGCCATGAGCACCGCCGCCACCACCTCTTCCGCCACCTCGCCCAAGCTCCCCGACTGGCTTGCCATCGTTCGCGCCAAGGTCGAGGGCCTTCGCTTCGGCGTCGTCCAGATCGTCGTCCACGACGGCAAGGTCACCCAGATCGAGCGCACCGAAAAAACCCGCCTCCCAGACTCCGCCACGTAGTCGCCTCCCCGGGAGGGACTGGCTCCGTCCGGTCCGGCTCCGCCCCCATTTTCCCTACCGCCGCCCGCGGAGGGCTTCGTATCCGTCAGCTCACTACAACCGCAACCCGACTGACCCGACCACGGGAAGTTCCCATGCAAACAGACCCAACACCCGTCTCCCATGAGGAACCTGAATGTCACCCGCGCCGCGGCATATGCCGCCGCGTTTACCGCCATCGCCTTCGCGCCCTTCACCGCGCAGGCCCAAACCGCCGCCGCGTCGCCTGACGACGTCGCCGCCCTTCGCGAGCAGATCCGCCTGCTCGACCAGAAACTCCGTGTCCTCGAGCGCAACCTCGAGCTGAAGGACGAAACCGCCGCCGCCGAGGCGAAGAAGCAGCCCGTCGTCGCCGTCGGCGACCGCGGCCTCTCCGTCACCTCCGGCGACAAAGCCTTCTCCGTCCGCGTCGGCGCCGTGCTCCACGCCGACTATCGCTACTACCTCGACGACTCCGCGGCCAACGGCTTCCAGTTCCGCCGCGTCCGCCCCGTCATCCAAGGCACCTTCCACGAAAAATTCGGTTTCCGCGTCATGCCCGAATTCGCCGGCAGCAACTTCCAACTGCTCGACGCCACCGTCAGCTACACCCACAGCCCCGCGCTGGTGATCACCGCCGGCAAGTTCAAGGCTCCGTTCGATCTCGAACGGCTCCGCTCCGCCGCCGCCATAACCTTCATCGAGCGCGCCTACCCGACCATCCTCGGCCCCAACCGCGAGATCGGCTTCCAGCTGAGCGGCGAAGTGCTCGACAAACGCCTCAGCTACGCCGTCTCCCTCGGCAACGGCGTGCCCGACAACGCCAACTCCGTCACCAACCCCGACGAAGAGCTCGAGTATTCCGTCCGCCTCTTCGCCACGCCCTTCGTCAACGACAAGGACTCCGCCCTCGCCGGCCTCGGCTTCGGCATCGCCGCCACCTACGGCGACAAGCCCACCACCGCCGGCGCGCCCTCCGGTTACGTGAGCAACGGCCAGCGCGGCATCTACTCCTGGAACGCCAACACCACCTCCGACGGCACCCACTTCCGCATCTCGCCCCAGGCCACCTACTACAACGGTGCCTTCGGCCTGCTCGCCTCCTACGTCGCCTCCGAGCAGGAAGTCGTGCGCGCCGCCAACGCCCGCACCATCACCAACACCGGCTGGCTCGTCCAAGGCAGCTACCTCCTCACCGGCGAAAAAGCGTCCTACGGCGCCGTCACCCCCGCCAAGCCCTTCAAATACGGCTCCGGCAACTGGGGCGCCTTCGAGGTCGCCGCCCGCGTCAGCGAACTCGACATCGATGACGACGTCTTCCTCGGCGGCGGCGGCTCGCTGGCCAACCCCGCCACCTCCGTCTCCCAAGCCACCAGCTACGGTATCGGTCTCAACTGGTATCTCAACCGAAACGTGAAAGCCGTGGTGAACTTCGAGCAGACCCGGTTCGAAGGCGGAGCCGCCGGCGGCGCCGATCACGACACCGAGAACGCCCTCTTCAGCCGCATCCAATTCAACTTCTAAAGCGTATCCACTCGAAAACTACACAGATCATGAAACTCAAAACCCTCCTCACCTCCGTCCTCGCCGCGACCACCCTCGCCGGCGCGGCCTTTGCCCAGCGCCCCGTCGAGCTGCTCAACGTCTCCTACGATCCCACCCGCGAGCTCTACACCGAGTATAACCGCGCCTTCGCCGCCCATTGGAAAAAAGAAACCGGCCAGGACGTGCGCATACGCCAGTCCCACGGCGGCTCCGGCTCCCAGGCCCGCGCCATCATCGACGGCCTCACCGCCGACGTGGCCACCCTCGCCCTCGCCTTTGACGTCGATGTGCTCCACTCCCGCGCCAATCTGATTCCCGCCGACTGGCAATCCCGCCTCCCGCAAAACTCCTCCCCCTACACGTCCACCATCGTTTTCCTCGTCCGCAAAGGAAACCCGAAGGGCATCAAGGACTGGGATGACCTCGTGAAACCGGGCGTGCAGGTCATCACCCCCAACCCCAAGACCTCCGGCGGCGCGCGCTGGAACTACCTCGCCGCCTACGCCTACGCCCTGGCCAAAAACAACAACGACCACGCCATCGCCAAAAAGTTTGTCGGCGACGTTTATCGCAACGTGCCCGTGCTCGATCCCGCCGCCCGCGGCGCGACGACCACCTTCGTGCAACGCGGCATCGGCGACGTGTTCCTCTCCTGGGAAAACGAGGCCTTCCTCGCGATCAAGGAATTCGGTGACGACAAGTTCGAGATCGTCGTCCCCTCCATCAGCATCCTCGCCGAGCCGCCGGTCACCGTCGTGGACAAAAACGTGGACGCCAAGGGCACCCGCAAGGTCGCCGAGGCCTACCTGAACTACCTCTATTCCGAGGAAGGCCAGGACATCATCGGCAAGCACTTCTACCGTCCTGCCGCCAGCGAGGCCGCGATCAAGAAATACGCCGCCCAGTTCCCCGAGGTGAAGCTCATCACCATCGACGAGGTCTTCGGCGGCTGGGCCAAGGCCCAGCCCGAGCACTTCGGCGACGGCGGCGTCTTCGACCAGATCTACACCCCCCGCCGCTGACTCAGAGGTAGGGCGGGACCGCTGGGCCCGCCGCCAACCACGCCGCGAGAGCCGTCCCTATGCGCGGCGCGCCCGGCGGTCACGCCCTACCCACTTCACAACCCGCTCGCCCCCCACCGCCATGTCCCGCTCCGCCCGCTCCGTCATACCCGGCTTCGGACTGACCTTGGGTTACTCCTTGTTCTACCTCGGCATCATCGTGCTCATCCCGCTCATCGGGGTGTTTTGGAAAAGCTCCGGCATGGGCTGGGAGAGCTTCAAGGCCGCCGCCTTCCATCCCCAGGTGGTGAACTCCTACAAGGTCAGCTTCGGCGCGTCCTTCGTCGCCGCCGTGGTCAACACC
>DAIPIP010000201.1:0-4791 GCA_036770725.1 Opitutaceae bacterium | reverse complement strand
CGGGCGGCGAGCGCGGCGGCTTCGGCCAGGACATCGGCCTCTGGACGGAGCGTGATCCAGACGTGATCCTCACCGCGTGCACGGATGCGGGCGTAAACCTCGCGAATAATCTGAACGGGGGTGGCGCCGGCGGCGTAGGCTGTGGCGAGGGTAGCGAGGTCGAGGCTCTGAGGGGCGGACATGGAAAAAAGTCGAAGAACGAAGATTAAGTTTAAGGGGCGATCAGGCGGCCGAAATGACGAGGAGGGGTTGGCCGGCGGTGACGAGGCGGCCGGGGGCGGCGGCGGTGACTACGCCGGCTTGGGGGGCTTCGACGGGGACTTCCATCTTCATGGCTTCGATGATGGCGACCTTTTGACCGGCCGCCACCGTGTCGCCCACTTTGACCTGCACCTGCCAGACGCTGCCTGCGATGGGCGAGGCAACGAGCGCCCCGCCGGGCGGGGCGACCAGATCGTCGGTGGGCGGGGGCGCGTCGGGCTCGGCGACCACGTGGCTCGCGGAACCGTCGGCCGCCCAGCGCTCGCGCTCGGCGTTAAACGCTTCGGTCTGGCGGGCCTTGAAGGACGCGATGTCAATGGAGTCGCGTTCGAGAAACGCGCGGTAGTCGGCGACGGAGAAGGGTTGCTCGACGATGTCGAGCGAGGCGCGACCGCGGTGGAACTCGCGGCGGAAGTCGTTCAGTTCCGCCTCGGGCATGGGGTAGAACTGCACCTGGTCGAAGAAGCGCAGGAGCCAGGGTTGGCCGGCGGGGAATTCGCGGGTGACGCGGTAGGTGTTCCACACCGGGACGGTGCGGCCGACGAGTTGGTAGCCGCCGGGGCTCTCCATGCCATAGACGCACATGTAAACGCCGCCGATGCCGACCTCGCCCTCGGCGGTCCAGGTGCGGGCGGGGTTGTATTTGGTGGTTTGCAAACGATGGCGCGGATCGACCGGCACGGCGCAGGGCGCACCGAGGTAAACGTCGCCGAGTCCGAGCACCATGTAGCGGGCGGAGTAGATGGTGCGCTCGACGTCCTCGACCGAGGGCAGGCCATTGATGCGGCGGATGAACTCGACGTTGCTCGGCAACCACGGGGCGGTGTCGCGCACGGACTGGCGATACTTGGCGATGGCGGCCTTGGTGGTGTCGGCGTCGAAGGCGAGCGGCAGGCGAACGAGGCGCGAGGGCATGACCATGTCGGCGACGGGCGGCAGCTCGGCCTCGGCGGCGACGAGCACGTCGAGCAGCTTGGCGAGCGGGAGAACGCGGCCGTCGTAGTTGAGCTGCACCGAGCGAACGCCGGGCGAGAGTTCGATGAGCCCGGGGAGCGGGCGCGACTTGAACCACTCCATGAGCGCGTGGACGCGGAAGCGCAGGTCGAGATCGAGCAGGAGCGGGCCGTATTCAAAAAGCAGATACTTGTCTCCCGCCATGCGATAGACCACGGCGGTGGCGGGGAGCGAGCGCACGATGGCGGGCTCGGGCGCGGTGATGGTGAGCGCGACCGGGATGGCGGGAGCGTCGAGCGCGGCGATGGCGCGATCCTGGGCGCGCTCGAGGTCGAGGGCGTGCTCGTAGGTGATGCGCACGAAGCGGATGGTGTCGCCGGGGCGGAGTTGGCCGACCTTCCAGAGCTCGGCCTTGATGATGGTGACGGGGCAGACGAAGCCGCCGAGCGAGGGGCCGTCCTTCGCGAGGATGACGGGGAGTTCGCCGGTGAAGTTGAGTGTGCCGACGGCGTATTCGGTGTCGTGGATGTTGGAAGGATGCAGGCCGGCCTCGCCGCCGTCGGCGCGGGCGAACTCGGGCTTGGGGCCGATGAGGCGGATGCCGAGGCGGTTGGAGTTGTAGTGAACCTTGTAGTCGCTGGCGAAGAGCGTGGCGATGGAGGCCTCGGTGAAAAAATCCGGCGCGGCGTGCGGGCCGTAGAGAACCTTGATTTCCCAGTGGGTGGCGTAGGTGGGGATGAGTGCGGCGGGGGCTTCGCGGTAGCGCAGGCGTCCCGCCTGCATAGGGGAATCGGTGCCGGGAGGGTTTTCGGATGCAGGCGGGACGCCTGCGCTACTCGCACGCAGCGGCAGCACGTCTCCGTGGCGGAGCACGCGGCCGGCGTGGCCGCCGAATTTGCCGAGGGCGAAGGTGGATTTGCTGCCGAGGTATTCGGGAACGTCGAAGCCGCCGCGCACGGCGAGGGCGGCGCGGCAGCCGGCGGATTTTACGCCTTTGATCCGAAGGACGGAGCCGGCGCGGACGTGGACGGTGCGCCACCAGGGGAGGGCGTTGCCGTCGAGGTCGGCCTCGAACTCGGCGCCGCAGAGGGCGAGGGAGGTGTCGATGTTGAAGCGGAGGGTCGGGCCGGAGAGCGTGATTTCGAGCGCGGCGGCGTCGGGTGGGTTGCCCACGAGTTCGTTGGCGATGCGGTGGGCATAGTCGTCCATCGGGCCGGAGGGCGGCACGCCGACCGCCCAGTAGCCGACGCGGCCGGGGTAGTCCTGCACGCTGGTCTGGGTGCCGGGTTCGACCACGTCGATGGTGGCCGGACGGTAGGGGAAGGTGGCGAGCCACTTGGTGTGGATCTGGCCGGTGGCGAAGTCGGGGCTGGCGGTGATCTGGCGCAGGTATTCGAGATTGCACTCGATGCCGGCGACGCGGGTGGCGGCGAGGGCGGCGGCGAGCTTGGCGAGAGCCTCGGGACGGGTGGGGGTGGTGACGATGATCTTGGCGATCATCGGGTCGTAGAAGGACGGGATCTCGGAGCCGCGCTCGACCCAGGTCTCGACCCGGGCGAGGTCGGCGGACGGGAAATCGGCGGCGGTGAGCACGCCGCTGGAGGGTTGGAAGTTTTTGTTCGGATCCTCGGCGTAGAGGCGGACCTGGATGGAGGCTCCGCCAATGTTCGTATTACGAACATCAGGCTTGTAGTCGGAGAGGTCTAGTTCGCCGGCGGCGGCGAGGATCATCCACTCGACGAGGTCGATGCCGGTGACTTCCTCGGTGACGCCGTGCTCGACCTGGAGGCGGGTGTTGACCTCGAGGAAGTAGAACTGGAGCGAGGTGACATCGAAGACGTATTCGACCGTGCCGGCGGATTGGTAGCCGACGGCGGCGGCGAGGCGCTGCGCGGCGCCGAGGAGCTGGGCGCGGAGCTCGGGCGTGAGGCCGGGCGCGGCGGTTTCCTCGACGACCTTTTGGTTGCAGCGCTGGGCGGAGCAGTTGCGCTCGCCGAGGGCGACGACGTGGCCTTTGCCGTCGCCGAAAATCTGCACCTCGATGTGGCGGGCGACGCTGACGTATTTTTCGAGGAAGACGCCGCTCTGTTTGAAGGCGGAGGCGGCCATGCGTTTGACGGATTCGAAGGCCTCGACGAGTTCGGGTTCGTTTTGGAAAATCTTCATGCCGATGCCGCCGCCGCCGGCGGTGCTCTTGAGCATGACGGGGTAGCCGATGCGGGTGGCCTCGGTGAGGGCGGTGGCGAGGTCGGGCAGGAGTTCGGAACCGGGAAGCATGGGCACGCCGTTGGCGTGGGCGAGGGCGCGGGCGGTGTGCTTGAGGCCGAAGTCGCGCATCTGTTGCGGAGTCGGGCCGATGAACACGAAGCCCTCGCGGGCGCAGGCCTCGGCGAAGTCGGCGTTTTCGGAGAGGAAGCCGTAGCCGGGGTGGATGGCTTGCGCGCCGGTTTGGCGGGCGGCGGCGAAGATTTTTTCGAAGTTGAGGTAGCTCTCGGTGGCGGGTCCGGGGCCGATGTTCACGGCGATGTCGGCTTGGGAGACGTGGAGCGAACCGGCGTCGGCCTCGGAATAGACGGCGACGGAGCGGACGCCGAGTTTCTTGAGAGTGCGGATGACGCGGCAGGCGATGGCGCCGCGGTTGGCGATGAGGACGGTGTGGAACATCGGGAGAAAAATTTTTGTTAACCGCGAAGACGAGCCGAAGGGACGCGAAGGGCGGAGACGGACAGAGAGATCAGACTTGTAGGTTTTTTTTCACTACATCGTCGGTGAGGTCGGCGATGGGGCCGCCGATGGTGACGGCACCGCGATCCATGGCGTAAAAGCGGTCGGCGATGGCTCGGCAGAAATCGACGTATTGCTCGACGAGCAGGATGGAGAGGCGGCCGGAGGCGCGGAGTTTTTTTAGGGTGTCTCCGATCTCCTCGATGATGCTGGGCTGGATGCCTTCGGTGGGTTCGTCGAGGAGGAGGAGTTTGGGTTTGGTGAGCAGGGCTCGGCCGATGGCGAGTTGCTGTTGTTGTCCGCCGGAGAGAACGCCGCCTTTGCGGGCGACGAACTGCTTGAGGATGGGGAAAGGGTATAGACCTCGTCGAGGCCGTCGCGGGCGGCGACGCCTTTGATGCCGTGGGTGACGAGGCTGATGCGCAGGTTTTCCTCGACCGTGAGGTGGGGGAAAATGTCGCGGCCTTGGGGGACGTAGCCGAGGCCGGCACGGGAGCGGGCGGCGGTGTCGAGCTTGGTGAGATCGGCGGTGCCGAGCGTCATGACGCCGGAGCGCAGCGGGCGGAGGCCCGTGAGGGCGCGGAGGGTGGTGGTCTTGCCGACGCCGTTGCGGCCCATGAGCGCGACGAGCTCGTTGGCGCGGACCTCGAGCGTGACGCCACGAAGGATGCGCGAGCCGTCGATATCGACTTCGGCGGAGGAGATTTGGAGGAGGACTTCAGACATCGGAGAGGACGGATGCAGGCGGGACGCCTGCGCTACTTTTACTCAGTGTTTGCCGCGGCCGAGATAGACCTCGCGGACCTTGGGGTTGGATTGCACGTCGTCGAATTTGCCCTCGCAGAGAACGGA
>DAIPIP010000039.1:17515-20474 GCA_036770725.1 Opitutaceae bacterium | reverse complement strand
CGCAAGGCGTTTATGAATGTGGCTTTTCGGCGACGAGGACGAGGTTGGTGGGCGGGAAGGGGAAGTCGTGGCCCGGGGTGTCGGCGGAGGTGAGGCGGACGTGGCCGGCGTAGCGGTGCTCGACGATCCACGGATTGGTATAGACGCGCGTGCCGGCGGGGAAACTCGGGGCGGCGGGCAGGACGCGGAAGCCCGTCTCGGCCAGCACTTCGAGCCAGCGCGAAAAACTCCAAAAGCAAAACTCCTCGTTCATCTCGGAGAGCCAGTTGTCGGTGTAGTCTTTCTTGGAAAGAAACTCGGCCGCCTCGCGCAAGGTGGTCCGGAAACCGTCGGGTGTCTCGGTGAAACGCGCGGCGGAGCTTTCGGCGCGGCGTCCTTGTTGGCGCAGATCGCGGAGGTAGTCGTGGGCGAAGAGGCGCAGGCGGGCGCGGGTGGAGAGCGTGTTGAGCAGCGCGGCGGGACGGTCGGCGGGGATGTCGGCAAGGGCGGTGTCGAGGCCGTCGTCGGCGGCGCAGCGGAGGAGCACGAGGCGGTCTCCGTCCTCGGGGCCGACGACGTCGCGGATGATGAGGCGACCGCCTGGGCGGAGTTGTTCAAACTTCATCGCGAGGTAGCGGCGCACGGTTTCCTCCTGGCCGGCGTAGCTCCAGAGTTCGTGGAGCGTGCTGTTGCAGATCGTGGTGTCGATGGAGGCCGGCTCGAAGAGCGGATCGAGGAGATTGCGCAGATGGAAACAGGCATAGACGCCGGCGAAATCGCCCGCGCGTTTGCGCTCCTGGAAGCGCGCGGCGAATTCGGCGGAGAGGTCGATGCCGTAGAGGTCGGAGTCGGGGAAATCACCCGCGATCTCGGCGAGCAGGCCGCCTTCGGCGCAGCCTTCGTCGGCGATGCGGCCGGGGCGGATGGCGTCGCGGATATCGAGGTATTTGAGGCGCAGAATCTCGTTCATGCCGCGCGCGTAGGTGGCGTAGTTGCGCTTCTCGGTGAGGCTGCCGTCCTGGTTGGTGAGCGGGTCGCGGTAGATGCGGGCGATGCGGCGAGGCAACTCGGGGAAATCCAGCAGGAGGCTGCGCGTGGCGGGGGCGAGTTCGGCGGAGAGAAGCGGCGAGTCTTTCCAGGTCTCGCCGGTTTCGCCGAGCGCGCGCACGAGGTCGATGGGCACGGCGGGACGCGGGGCTGCGGGCGCGACGCCGTGCTCGGCCGGCGCGATGGAGAAACCGAGCTCGCGGTAGAGGCGGATGACCTCGGGCGTGGAGCAGAGCACCAGCGTGTCCTCGGGCGAGAGCGTCGTGGTGGTTTCGCCCTGGCCGGCGATTTCCTTGAGCGTGAAGGCGGCGAAGTTGCTCGTGTGGCCGTAGTGTGGAATGCCGAAGATGCGGTAGCTGAAGGCCGGGGCTCCGGGGGCGGCTTGGAGGTCGCGGGCGAAGCGGTCCACGCCGATGGCGCGCACGTGGAAGGGAACGGGGTTGTAGCGGGAATTTTCCTGGTTGGAGGAAGTGAGGGCAAAGACGATGCGGTCGATGGGGGCGGAGGGCACGATGTGACCGGGGAGAAGGTCGGGTAGGTCGGCGGGGGCGCGCCCGAGGAGCGAAGCGACGTAGTCGGCCTGGAAGCGGGTGTTGACGAGATGGCGGCCGGGGAAAAGCAGGGTGCTCATGCGCGGGGGAGCGAGGGATTTATAGTGGTTTTTTGGATACGAGTCGGCGGCGGGCTCAGCGTTTGAGGCCGTCGCCGGTCCAGCCGAGTTTTTCGCCGAGGGTGTCGTAGTGGTTTATCTCGGGCAGGAAGGCGATGGGCACGGGATCGGTGGAGGCGCTCACGTGCAGCACGCTCGCGGGGGTGACGGCGGTGAGATGCATGCCGTCGAGCTGGACCTCGCCCGCGCCGGAGCCGGGGGCGAGGCGGAGTTCGAGCGGCTCGCGGGCGCTGATGACGACGGAGCGGTTGGTGAGCGCGTGCGGGCAGATCGGGGTGACGGTGAGCACGTTGCACTCCGGGCTCACGATTGGGCCGCCGGCGGCGAGCGAGTAGGCGGTGGAGCCGGTGGGCGTGGCGACGATGAGACCGTCGCAACGATAGCGGGTGAGCGGGCGGTCGCCGACGCGGGCGGCGACGTCGATCAGGTGGGGATTGGCGCCGCGCACGATGACGGCGTCGTTGAAGGCCCAGCCGGTGGTGCGGCGGCGACCGTGCTGCACGGTGATGTCGAGCGCGCTGCGCGGGCTGATGACAAACTCGGCGTCGAGGATGCGACGCATGGCGGAGCGGACCTTGTTGCCGGGCACGGAGGTGATGAAGCCGAGATAGCCGATGTTGATGCCCAGGATGGGCACGCCGGAGCCGCGCGCGCGGTGGGCGGTCTGGATGAGCGTGCCGTCGCCGCCGCAGGCTATGATGAGGTCGGCCGAGACGTTGCGCAGATCGGCGAGTTGCCCGATCAGGCCGCGACGCGGCGGGAGGGCTTCGCGCCAGTCTTGGACGACGCCATGGCGGTCGAGCAGTTCGCGAAGGGCGTCGGCGGTGCGACGGGCGTGGGCTTTGGCGGGGTTGATGACGACGACGGCCTTGCTGACTCGCATGCGCGAAGCGAGAGGGACCGGTGCGGATTTGTCGCGCGAATTTCCCGGTGCGCCGAAAATCAGGGGGCGAGGGCGTCGAGCACGGTCGAGGGCGTGAGGAGTTCGGGGAGGGCGACGGGGTCGAGGGACTCGGGGAGGTAGAGGAGGTTGAAGGGGACGGCGGCGCGGTTCCAGCGGGCGAGTTCGGCGGTGATGAGCGGATCGCGGTTGGTCCAGTCGGCGCGCAGGGTGGCGACGTCGCGCTCGCGGAAAGTTTTGAGCACCTCGGCCGAGCCGGGACCGGCGAAGACCGCCGCCTTGTTGGTCTGGCACGTGAAACACCAGCGCGCGGTGAAATCGACGTAGATGGGGCGGCCTTCCTCGCGCAGGGCGGCGACGCG
>DAIPIP010000039.1:0-17415 GCA_036770725.1 Opitutaceae bacterium | reverse complement strand
GCGGTCGTGGCCGGCTTGTTGCACGAAGCCCATGACCTTCAGGCCGAGCACGGGGAAGACGCAGGGCATGAGGTTGAGGATGAGGCCGCCGACGAAGGCGAGGGCGAGCAGGGCGGGGAGCGAGGTGGCGGGGGCGGAGGATGCGAGGGACGAGGCGGAGGCGGTAAAGGTGTCGGCGGGCGCGGCTTCGATGGGAATGTCGAGCTCGTAGGCGGGGCCTTCGGTGAAGGTGAGCAGGCCGCGCAGGCGGGTGGCGTTGGTGTCGGCGTAGGGCGAGACGGCGAGGTCGAGCGCAAGGTCGCCTTCGGGGATGTTGGCGACGCGGGCTTGGGGGAGTTCGTAGGCGATGGCGGCGTCGGCGTCGAAATACCAGGGCTCGGAGGCGGGGCCGGAGAGTTGGGGGCCGATTCGGGAGATGAGGAGGCGGATGGTTTTGCCGTCGGGGGATCGCAGCGCGGTGGCGGTGAAATCGGCAGGGAGGGGGATGGGGAGAAGTTCGAGGGCGGCGAGTAGTTCGGAGCCTTCGGTGGAGTCGGTAACGTTGGTGGTGGTGATCGCGTCCGGATCGGTGGGAGTGAGGGTGAGCGTGAGTTCGGCGGAACCGGGGATGCAGACGTCTTTGCACATGAGCCAGTCCACCTTGGCGCTCAGGGTGACGGGGGTGTTGAACGGGAGGTTTGCGGGCGGGGTGAGTTCGATGGGCAGGTAGGTGACGTCTTCGTAGCCGTTGCCCGCGAGGTTGCCTGCGGTGTCGTAAACGCGTTTGGGGGCGGGCCAGCGGATGGGGCCGGCGCTCCAGCCCTCGGGCAGTTGCCAGGCGATTTCGGTGGGCAGGCCGGTGCCGGGTTGGAGCCAGTAGGTGTGCCACTTGGGTTCGTGGGCGAGGCGGATGGCGACGACGATTTTTTCGGAGTCGGCCGGGAAGGTGGATTTTAACGCGACGAGCGAGGCCTCGACCTGGGCGCGCAGGCCGAGGGGCAGGGCGCAGAGGGTGGCGAGGAAGAGCAGGCGAAAGGTGCGGGCGAACATAATAGATGTTTGACGTTAACGTGACACGCGCCCGGCGCAAAATGTCCGCGCGTTTCGTGCCTTCAGGTTTTCGGCGTGAGCACGGGAGCGGTCGCCGGGGCGGGGCGTTTGCTCATGAAGATGACGAGCAGGGTGAAGAAGCAGAGCACGATGTTTTGCATCGGGAGTTGGAGGGCGGTGGGCAGCAGATAGATGATGGCGACGGCGGGCACCCACACGCCCCAAGTGGCGACGAGCAGGGGCAGGCAACAGCGCCCATACCAGCCGGGGCGGCGGAACTCGGCGGCGACGGGGGCGAAGTTGAAGCGGTGCTCGACCCAGCCATAGACGAGCCACGTGCAGGGCACGGCGAGGAGCGGGCAATAAACGAACTGATCGTTGAAGGTCTTGGTCGCGATGGTCACGAAATCGGTGCCTTCGCCGAACCAGCGCGCTTGCAACGCGTAGAAGATCGAAACCTCGAGACCCTTGTAGGCCCAGAAAACGAGAAGCGCGGCGAACTGCGGGCCGTTGTAGCGACCGCGCGTGGCGGGGCGAAGTTGGAGGACGATCCACGGGATGATCGCGCCGAAGATCGCGGTGGAGACGATGGCGAAGGAGGGGCCGACCTCGCCGCGAAACTCGGCGATGCGTTCGAGGGCGGCCTGGGTGGGCGCGTGCAAGTAATAGGCCGCGACCAACGCGGCGGCGAAGAGCTGAAGCACGATGCCGGGGCCGAGGTTGGCGCGGGCGGCTTGGAGGGACTGACGGAGCGGTGAGGCGGGCATGGAGCTAGTAAAGCTAGTAGAGCTGGTAGAGTGGGCGGAGGGCGGGGGACGCTCGCCGGGCGGGGACGGGCGCACAATGTTTTCCAATTTCCGCGCAGCGGGCGGGGTTGCCTGCGCGGCGGTCTGGGCGAAGGGTGGGCGCATGGAACTCGATCTTGCCGCCATGCCCGCCCGCGAGGCTTACGCCTGGATGACCTCGTTGATCACGCCGCGGCCCATCGCATGGGTCTCGACCATCGACGCGGAAGGGCGGACGAATCTCGCGCCGTTTTCGTTTTTCAACGGGGTGACGTCCGCGCCGCCGACCTTGCTTTTCGTGCCGGTGAATCTGCGCGACGGTGCGAAGAAGGATACCGTGCTGAATCTCGAAGCCGTGCCCGAGTGCGTGGTGAACATCGTGCCGCATGCGCTGGCGGAGAAGATGAACGCTTGCGCGGCGCGGCTGCCGCAAGGCGAGAGCGAGTTCGCGGCGTTTGGCATCGCGGCGGTGGCGAGCGCGAAGGTGCGTCCTCCGCGCGTGGCGGAGGCGCCGGCGGCGTTCGAGTGTCGGGTGCGGCAGATCGTGCCGGTGGGGGAGGGAGCCGGCGCGGCGAACGTGGTGATTTGCGACATCGTGTGGACGCACGTGCGCGACGATGTGCTCGGCGCGGACGGCGCAGTGGACGCGGCGCGGCTCGACGCGGTGGGTCGGCTGGGTGGCGAGGACTACGCGACGACGCGCGACCGGTTCCAGCTTGAGCGACCGGATCGGCGGCGCTGAGCTGGGCGCTGGCACCGACCGATATCCACCATGGGAAAAACCACGCGACGCGGCGTTCCGATTTTCGCCGATTTCAAAACCGAGAGCCTGCGCGGCACGCCCGGGTTTTTTCGCATCGGTCGCGTTCGCGAAGGCGGCGCGTGGTGGCTGCTCACGCCGGAAGACGAGCCGGTGTTGTTGCGCGCGGTGGCGGGCGTGAACCGGCATGGGCGCGCGGGGCCGCCGCCGGTGAGGCGCAGCGCCTATGCGCAGACGGTGGCGAGTCTCTACGGGGAGGGCGGGGCGGTGTGGGAGAAGAGTTCGGCCGCGCGGCTGCGCGAATGGGGCGTGGATACGGTGGGGCCGTGGGCGGACGCGGGGCTGGTGGATCGCGGATTTTATTTCACGGCGCTGGCGGATTTTTGCCGCGCGCACATCCCGATCATGCAGGGCCCGGGACTGCGTTTGCCGGATGTGTTTGACCCGCGTTGGCCGGATGCGGCGGAGGTTCACGCGGCGGCGGTGGCTGCGCCGTGGGCGGGTCGGCGCGAGCTGGTGGGCTGGTTCACGGACGACGGATTGGGCTGGGGCGCGACGGGCAAGGGGGCGGGCTTGTTGCAGCTCTGCATGAGTCTGGAGCCTAACTTTGCGGCGCATCACGCGGCGTGGGAGTTCGTGCTGGCGGAGAACGGCGGTTCGATCGAGGCGCTGGGGCGGCGCTGGGGCGTGGCGATGAGCAAACGCGAGCACGTGCGCCAGCTCACGCGCGAGGAGAACGTGCTCACGGGGGCGGCGTTTTCGGAGGACGCGAAGCGCTTCGCGCGCGAGGCGGCGCGGCGGTATTTTTCGGTGACGGCGCGGGCGCTGCGCGCGGCGGATCCGTCGCATTTGATCTTGGGGTGTCGCTTTGCCGCGCCGCCGCCGGCGGGGGTGCGCGAGGCGTGCGCGTGGCCGGATGTCGATGCGGTTTCGTGGCGGTTGGGCGCGGGCGCGAAGTTCGGCGCGCAGGCTGCGGCGATGGCGGGCGAGCAGCCGCAGTGGGTGACGGGCGGCGGATTAACAAACGGGGATTTTCGCAGGTTGCCGGTGCGCGAAGGGACGGGGCCGACGCGGCTGGAGCGCTTGTTGCGCGCGAGTCGGGAGGGCTTGGTGGCGGCGTGTCGCGACGAGCGCACGCTGGGCATCGAGTGGGCGCACTGGGCGGACGGCGGTGACGAGGCTCCGCCCTTTGGTGCGGGTCTGGTGCATGCCGATGACCATGAGGCGGTGGAGCACACGGAGTTGTTGCGCCACGTGCATGCGCAGGCGCGGGTGCTGCACGCGCGGGGGTGAGCCGGAGGCGGGTGGACGTCGCGCGGTTTTTGGCGCAGGGGCTTTGGTGCAGGGGCCTTGCTTGCGAAGCTCGGTTTTGGGTTCGGGGATGCCGTCCGGCTGGCGTGGGCTTCGCGAGCGAAGCCCCTGCATTTCGGGCCGCTGGCGTTTTTAGGCGCTCAGCGCGGCTTGAAGGTCGGCGAGGGCGGCGGATTCGTGCTCGGTATTGGTGCCGTCGATCCAGACGAGGGTCTTGCCGAGTTCGAGCGCGCGTGCGCGGGCCGCAGGGGTGTTCAGGCGGGCCGCGAGCGAGGCGATGAATTCGCGGCGATAATCCGGGTCTTCCTTGGCCTGGCGGGCGGCGGCGATGGAGCGTTGTTCGTAGGCGGAAAAAGAAAGGGAGGCGTCCCAGGAGAAGGACTGGATCGTTTCGTTCACGTAGTCGCCTTCTCGAGCGGCGATGTGGCTGTCGGCATACACGAGATAATGGAGCAGGTCCGCGATGGCTTCGCGCTGCACTTGGGTGAGGCCGTCCGCCGAGGATTTGTCCGAGGCGAAAAGTTTGAGGAAGCGAAGCGGCATGGTGGTGGTGATGTTTGTGCGGACGATGTTTTCTCGTCGGGCAAAATAAAGGCAAATGCATCGGTCGGCCGCCGCGGGGCCGCGTCCGAACAAGGAGAAGGTCGGATGGGGAATGGAGGGGCGACTGGCGACTGACGACGGGCGGTATGCGAGGTGTGCCGGTTCACCGGGAACGCCGACATTCTGCCGGCTATTGGCTCTGAAAGCCGGCTGGAAGCCGGCGCTCCCGGTTACGGAGGGCATTTTGCATTCGTCATTCGGTGGCGGGCATTCGTCATTTTCCACCCGTGCCCAACATCGACCCCACCACCGAACTGAAATCGAAGATTCGCACCGTGCGCGACTGGCCCAAGCCGGGCGTGAATTTTCGCGACGTCACCACGCTCTTCGCCGAGCCCGAAGCGTTTCGCATTTTGGTGGAGAGCATCGCTTGGGACGCCACGCGTTTGGGCGTCAACCTTATCGCGGCGGTGGACGCGCGCGGCTTCATCCTCGGCGGCGCGCTGGCCTACCAGTTGCACCGGCCCTTCATGCTGGTGCGCAAAAAAGGAAAACTCCCGCACGCCACGGTGGGCGCGGACTACGCGCTGGAATACGGCAACGCCTCGATCGAGATCCATGCCGACGCCTGCAAGCCGGGCGACCGCGTGCTGATCGTGGACGACTTGATCGCGACCGGCGGCACGGTGTTGGCGGCGGCGAGCTTGATTCGCTCGCTTGGCGCGGAGGTCGTGGGCGTGGCGGCGATCATCGATCTGCCCGAACTCGGCGGCTCGGAAAAACTGCGCGCGGCCGGCTTGCGCGTGCAGGCGGTGTGCAGTTTCACCGAGGCGGAATAACCGGCGTAATTATTTTATGGATACAAAGCGCGGCCTGGTGATTTGGACGAACGCGGCGCTGGCGCCGGCGGCGCGGGCGCGGTTGGAGGCGGGGGTGGCGGCGGGCGGGCACCGGTTGGTGGTCTCGACGCAGGCCTCGGCCTCGGTGCTGGCGGCGGCGGGCGACGATCCGGCGCTGGCGGAGGCGGACGTGGCCTTCGGCCAGCCGGACGCGGAGGCGTGCCGCCGGGCGAAAAAGTTGAAGTGGATCGCGCTGACCTCGGCGGGTTACACGCGCTACGACAACGAGGAGACGAAAGAGGCGCTGCGGGCGCGCGGGGCGGTGTTGACCAACGCGTCGTCGGTGTTCGCCGAGCCCTGCGCGCAGCACGTTTTGGCGATGATGCTCGGGCTCAGCCGGGCGTTGCCGGCCTCGGTGGCGGAGCAACTGGGGGATCGGCGCTGGATGTTTTTCGAACGGCGGGCGGAGTCGCGGCTGCTCAACGGGCAGACGGTTTTGCTGCTGAGTTACGGGGCGATCGCGAAGCGGTTGGTGGAGTTGCTCGCGCCCTTCGGCATGAAGATTTTCGCGCTGCGGAGGCGCGCTTACAGCGAGGCGGGCGTGCATGTGATCGACGAGGGGCGGCTTTCGGCGGTGCTGCCGCTGGCGGACCACATCGTGAACATCCTGCCGGAGAACGACGCGACGCACCGCTACGTGAACGCGCGGCGGCTGGCGTTGGCGAAGCGGGGGGCGTTTTTCTACAACATCGGGCGCGGGCCGACGGTGGATGAACGGGCCTTGATCGACGCGTTGGAAAGCGGGCGGCTGGGCGGGGCGTATCTGGATGTGTTCGAGACGGAGCCGTTGCCGGCGACGAGCGCGTTGTGGACGACCAAGAACTGCTGGATCACGCCGCACACGGCGGGCGGGCGGGCTGATCAGGACGAGGCGCTGGCGGATTTGTTTTTGGGGAACCTGGCTTTGTTCACGCGCGGGGAGGCGGCGGGGATGAGGGATGTGGTGGTGGTGGCGCGTTGAGCGGTGAATGCGGGCGGGAGGGTGTTGCCGCCAACGTGTTTGGTCGGAGGCGTGGCAGAGCCACGTCAACGGGTTGGGGACAACCCGTTACACCCTGGGCATTCGGAGGGCGGGGAGGGGCGTGCTTTTAGAGTCGGCCTTCGATGAGGCCGAGGGGGAGCGGGTCGGGTTGCGCGGGGCGGGATTGGATTTCGATGCTCGCGCCGGTGACGGAGGATTTTTCGAAGGAGTGCATGACTTCGAGGGCGTGGAAGGCGAGGGCGCCGCTGGCGCGGTGCTTGCGTTTGCCTTCGCCGAGGATCGCGTAGGCGAGGTCGGCAGCGCCGATGCTGCGTGAGTTCATGAGGTAGCGGTGGCTGAAGGCCTGGGTCTGCCATTCCTTGGTGGCGGGCGTCCAGAGCTGGATGGGGCCGCCGAAGGTGTTGGGATCGGGGGCTTTCAAGGAGCCTTCGGTGCCGTAGAGCTCGATGGGGCCGTGGCCGTGGGCGTAAACGTCGAAGGAGATGGTGGCGGTGATGATCGCGCCGGAGTGGAATTCGAGCGCGCCGGAGTAGTGGGTGGGAATCTCGACGGGGAGGAGTTTGCCGAACTGTTCTTTGCAGGTGGCGATGCGTTGGTCGAAGGCTTTGCCGGTGATGGCGGAGACGCGTTTCACGGGGCCGAGGAGGTGGACGAGCGCGGTGATGTAGTAGGGGCCCATGTCGAACATGGGGCCGGCGCCGGTCTCGTAGAAGAAGGCGGGGTTGGGGTGCCAGCTTTCGGGGCCGTGGCTAAGCATGAAGGCGGTGCCGCCGACGATCCGGCCGAGCCAGCCGTCGTCGATGAGTTTGCGGCAGGTTTGGTAGCCGCCGCCGAGGAAGGTGTCGGGCGCGCAGCCGACGAGGAGGCCTTTGGCGTCGGCGAGGCGCATGATTTCGCGGCCGTCCTCGAGGCTGACGGAGAGGGGTTTTTCGCTGTGGACGTGTTTGCCGGCGTGGAGGGCGGCGAGGCTGATCTTCGCGTGGACGGCGGGGATGGTGAGGTTGATGACGAGTTGGACGTCGGGGTTGGCGAGAAGCTCGTCCACGGTTTGGGCCTTGCAGCCGTTTTCGGCGGCCTTGGCTTCGGCGAGTTCGGTTTTGAGGTCGGCGCAGGCGACGACCTTGAGGACCTCGAAGAGTTTGGCGCCGTTGAAGTAGGCCTGCGAAATGTTGCCGCAGCCGATGATGCCGATTCCGATTTTTTGGGACATGGTGTGAGGGGGAAGGGTGAAGAGGGGGGAAAGAGGGGGCGGGTTTTATTTTACGCCTCGGGCGAGTTTGCGGGAGGTGAGGTAGTGGTAGCTTTCACGGACGGCCTGCATCATGTCGCCTTCAAAACTGTCGAGTTCGACCGCGAGGAATTCGGTGTGGGCGATGGCTTGGGAAGCGGCGACGAGGTCAACCTGGCCGGCGCCGGCGGGGCGGAAGGGAACGGCGTCGCTGACCATGATTTTGCCGCTGTCGGTTTCGGCCTCCTGGAAGGCGGCGCCGGAGGTGACGACGCCGTCTTTGAAATGGAGGACTTTGCCGCGCGGGCCGATCTCGCGGATGAAGGCGGCGGGGTCGAGGCCGGCGCGGGCGACCCAGAAGACGTCGGCTTCGTAGAGCACGGTGTCGGGGGTGTTTTCGAGGAAGACCTGGTGGGCGCGACGGCCGTCAACGATGGCGAGGTCCCAGTCGTGGTTGTGGTAGCCGACTTGGAGACCATGGGGGGCGAGGTTGGCGGCGGCTTCGCAGTAGAGTTCGGCCATGGCCTTGACCTTGTCGAGCGAGGTGAAGTGCTCCTTGAAGCGCGGGGGGCAGCCGGTGACGAGGTAGCGGTGGCCCATGAGGAGGGCTTCGTCGATGATGGCGTTTTTGTTGTCGCCGACGGGGAGGCCGACGTGGGCGGAGGGGGCTTTGAGACCGAGGTCTTGGAAAAGCGCGGCGGCTTCCTTGGCGGAGGAGCCGGGGTAGCCGGCGGGTTCGACGTTGCCGAAGCCGATCTCGGCGATGGCGCGAATGGTGCCGGCGTAGTCGAGTTTCGCGAGGTCGCGGACGCTGTAGAGTTGAACGGTGATTTGAGGCGTCATGGGGAGCGGGAGGTGGGGTTGATTGTTAAAAGCTACCTGGTTTACGAGGGAGACAGAGTGTAGCAGAGCGTATGAGGGATGCAGATTGACTAATTCTATTAAATGCTGGCGAAATCTACGCCGTGCAACTGACGAGTATAGGCACTTACATGAGCCAGCTCGGGGGGTCGAGGCGGCCGACCTCGGCGGGGCGGGGCGAGGTGTTGATCGAGATCATTCAGGAGGGGTCGGTGTATGGGCTGGAGGATTCGCCGGTGCTGCATGGGGAGGGCGCGGTGTTTTGTCATCGGGAGGGGCAGGCGTCGGTGTCGGAGTCGCCGCCGGAGAGTTACTACGGGTGTTATGTGGCGAGGTTTTCGGCCGGGGGCGGGGGCGGGTTGGCGGGGGATTGGCCGCGGGTGTTTGCGTGGAAGGATCGCAAGGCGATGCACGGGTTTATGCAGGAGATGTTGCGGGCGTTTCACTACGCGGCGCTGGATCGGCTTGTAGTGGGAAACTTGATACTGGCGCGGCTGGCGTTCGAGCTGGAGCGTTCCCGCTCGCTGGCGCGGGCGCGGGGGATGCATCCGCAGGTGGGGGCGGCGACGGATTTTATAAATCGAAACTACGCGAAGCCGTTGGCGTTAGAGGACGTGGCGGAGGCGGCGCAGGTGAGCGTGTCGCATCTGCACCTGTTGTTTCGCGAGCATCTGGGGGAGAGTCCGCACCAGTATATGATTCAAAAGCGGCTGCGTGTCGCGGGGCATGCGCTGGCCTCGGGGAACCAGTCGATCAAGGTGGTGGCGGCCGAGGCCGGGTATGCGAGCGTGGAGAATTTTTGTCGCGCGTTCCGGAAGTTTTTCGGGCGGTCGGCGTCGGAATATCGGCGGGCGTATTCGCGATAGGAATACAGCGGGAGGTGCGGAGGGTCAGGGGGCGAGTTTGACCTCTACGTTGGCGCGTTTGAAGCGGGTGGCGGCGAGGAGGGGTTCGGGGGAGAGCTTGCGCAGGGAGGCGATCCAGCGGTCGGGGATGATTTCGAGGCGGGTGGCGTAGTGGGTGGCGATGTCGTTGTAGTAGGCGCGGGCGAGGGCGATGCGTTGCTCGGTGGTGACGAGTTCGCCTTCGCGGGCTTTCAGCTCGGGGTATTTTTCCACGACCATGCGGAGGTCGGGGGCGAGGCCGTCGTGGTCGGGGCCGGTGGCTCCGGGGCGGGTGGCCCGGCTTTGGGCGCGGAGAACGGCGAGGAGGGTTTGGACCTCGCGTTCGTGGGTGGAGAGGCCCGAGACGGCGGCGGCGAGGTTGGGCAGGAGGTCGTGGCGGCGTTTGAGTTGCACGTCGATGAGGGACCAGCCTTGGCGGACGCGTTCGCGCAGGCCTATGATGCTGTCGTGGGCCATCCATGCCCAGCCGAGCATCCAGAGGGCGAGGTAGGCGACGGCGGAAAAAATGATCCAGTCTTCGGGGGCGACGGGTTGGTCGCGGGCGGCGATAAGAAGCGCGAAGGGGGTGGCGACGAGGCCAAGGAGCCAGGTGAGCCATGAGGTGAGGGCGAGGCCGTTGGAGACGGAGGATTCGTTGCGGGTGGAAATGATGAATTCGGAGCCTTTGGTGGCGACGATTTTGGTGGCGACGATTTCGGGGGCGACGAGATCGGGGCGTTCGCGGGCGGAGCCGATGAGGTAGATGGGGGCGTGGAGGGGGATGCCGGTTTCGCGAAAGCGGCGTCGGCCGGTGGAGCCGCGCACGGAGGCGGGGGGGCCTTTGCCGTTGTAGAGGGGATCGGAGCGGGTGGCGGTGCGGTCGAAGATGGGGGCGCGGTCGATGCGGGCGCCGCGGGGGTGGACGAGGAGGGCGCCGGTGTCGTCCTGAAGGTAGAAGGATTGGGCGTCGCCGCCGCGAGCGACGGTTTCCCAGCCGGTGGTGGTCTGGGTGGTGGTGGTGCGGCGGCCTTTACTGTCGGTGGTGGTCGTGGTGGTGGTGCGGCGCCAGTGTTCCTCGATTTTCCACTCGTAGTCCACGCAGCGGCGGCCGGCGAGGTGGCTGATTAGCGGGGCTTCGCTTTCGGCGGTGCCCTTGAGTTCGACGAGGCCGATGAAGACGCCCTGAACTTTTGAAGTTGGCAGGTCGGCGAGCAGGCGTTGGCGCAGGCTGAAGAGGAGCGCGGCGAGGGCGAGCAGGGAGCCGATGATGGGGCCGGCGGGGTGGAGGGTGGACATGGCGGCGGCGATCAGGCTGCCGAAATCTTCATGTAGCTCTGGCGGAGTAGGCGAGTAGATCATCCCTGGAAATTTCGGAACCAGGCACGAGGCGGTAGTGGGTCTCGGCGGCGACTTTGATGGCGCCTTGATCGAGGGTGAGCTCGAAGAGAGCGATGATGTCGCCAGGCATGAACTGGGCGGAGATGGCGCGGCAGATCAGGTCGGGGAACTTGGCCGCGCAACAGATGATGTCCTGACGCGCTTGAACGGCGGAGAGGCGGTCGGAGCCGCCCTTGGCTTGAACCGGGATTACGAATTGTCGTCCGGCGCGATCCACGCCGACGTAAACTTCGTCGATTTCGATTTGGCCGACGGCTTCCACCGTGGTGCGCAAGTGGCTTTGCAGGGAGTAGGCGGTGACGCCGAGGAAGATGTCTATGAGGCGGTTGTAGCGAACCTTGGCGAGCAGGGCTTGTTCGTCGGAGAGCGCGTAGGCCGCGATGATCTCGGGCGTGGCGTCGGGAATCTTTATCGTGACCAGATCGGGATTGGGCTCGACCCGACTGATGCGGGACAAGCGAAACGCGTATTGGGATCGCCCTACGCCGTCGATGATCCACTCGTGGCCTGGCGTTTGGGTCTTGGCTACCTTGGCTGGCATCGGGGTGCGGTAGCGCACCGAATAGACGACATCGCCGAGGTTTTTGGGCAGGGCGATTTTGAGCTCGGTGGCGACTTGGATGAGTTCATCGCGTTCGAAAAGAACTTCGGTTGCTCCCGCCGTGTAGTGGCGGAAAAAGACCCGCTCGATGAGGGCTTAGTAGCGGTTGAGCTTCGGCGGGGCTTTAGGCATGGGAGAGGGTGAGTTTGCGCAGAATCTCTATCTCAAGTTGAGAGCGTTTTTTTTGTCCGCTTTTGCGATCTCGGTTCCTTATCGGCACAGGGATGCCCCAGTGGCGCGAAGCTTCGGACATATCCATGGCTAGCAGCGGAGAGGCTCCGAGGGATATGTTCTCTTTTGGTGTCTCTTGTTTCACTCCCGAGGCTGCCAATACTCTGGTTGCGACGGCGCGTGCGAGGGGAGGAGGCACCGCGTTGCCGATCTGACGCGCGCCATGCCACTTCGTGACGTGAAAGCGGAACCAGTCTGGAAAACCATGCAGTCGCGCCATCTCGCGAACTGTGATGCAACGAGCGTAACGGTAATGGATGGGACGCGGGCTGGTGAAGGCTCCGCGAGCCGAGTCCGAACCTGCGCGCAGGGTATTCGCCACGCCTTCGGGAGGCAGTTTGTAGAATCGGGAAATAGGTTCGATTTTTCCGGCTTCGGTTTCCGCGAAACGGCGGCGGGAAATATCCGAATGATCGGTTCGGGCACTGGCGGTGAGCAGGGTTTTGTCCCAGCGGCGTCGGTAGCCGAAGTGCCATGCACTTTGGGTTAACGCGCGCATTTCGGCGGCATAGGCGGAGGGGTGGCTCCACCCGGAGGTCAAGACGCTGTCGCCGTCGTTGAGTTCATCAAACGACTCCGCGTCGGGCAAATCGTCCAGGGCGTCGAGACAGGTGGGGCCGACGGGCAAGTGGGCGAGTCCTTTGCCGTGACCGGCCTGGCGGGTGATGGGCTCGGGATATTCGGGGAGACGCAAGCCCTTGCGTGCGCCGAGGAGAATGAGACGTTCGCGATCCTGGGGGACGCCGTAGGAGGAGGCGTTGAGCACGCGCCACGGGGTGCGGACTTCGTAGCCGATTTCGTTGAACGACGTGATCAACTCTTCGAGAAATTGGCGCTGCGGGCCGAGGGTGAGGCCCTTGACGTTTTCGAAGACGAAATAGCTGGCTTTCAGTTCACGGACGATGCGCACGAATTCACGGACCAAGGCGTTGCGTGGATCATCGAGGACGCGTTGGCCGATGAGCGAAAAACCCTGGCAGGGAGCACCGCCAAAAACGACATCCACAGGGCGGTCGCCGATGCCGGCGGCGTGTCGGATGGCCGCTCCGCTCAGACCGACCACGGAGCGGGCAAGGGTCGCGCAGCGGGGGAAGTTGTAGGCATGGGCGGCGGCGTGGATGGAGTCGTATTCCACGGCGGCCACGACATCGAAACCGGCTTGCTCGAAACCGAGGCTGAGGCCTCCTGCGCCGGAAAAAAGATCGATGCCGATGGGTCGCGCCATGTGTGGGTGGTTGATGGTGGCGGACCGGGACGAACTCAACCCAAAGGAGGGTATATGTCTCGTTTTGACAGGGATGAAAAATCGTCGGCAAGCGCGCCCCTCCGGGTTTCGGCGACAGGAGTGTCGTCGGTCCTTGGGCGGGGTCAGGTGCCGTAGAGGCGGTCGCCGAAATCGCCAAGGCCGGGGAGGATGTATTTTTTGTCGTTCAGCTCGCGGTCGAGGGCGGCGGTGAAGATGGGGAGGCCGGGGTGGGCGGCGTGGACGGCGGCGACACCTTCGGGGGAGGCGACGATGACGACGAGGGAGAGATCGGTGGCGCCGTTTTGGCGGAGGAGGTCGAGGGCCATGATGGCGCTGCCGCCGGTGGCGAGCATGGGGTCCACGCAGAGCACGCGTTTGCCGGCGAGGGGCGGGAGTTTGCAGTAGTAGCTGCGGGGGGCGGCGGTCTGGTGGTCGCGTTCGAGGCCGACGTAGCCGACGGAGACTTCGGGGAAGAGGTCGAGGTAGGGCTGCACCATGCCGAGGCCGGCGCGGAGGATGGGAACGACGACGAGGCCGGCGGCGAGGGTGGAACCGGTGTGGGCCTCCAGGGGTGTATTCACCGCGTAACTACGGGTGGGGAGGTCGCGGGTGGCGTCGAGGGCGAGCATGAGGCCGACTTGGTGGGCGAGGGAGCGGAAGGCGGCGGGCTCGGTGGCGCGGTCGCGCAGGCGGGTGAGGGCGTGGGCTGCGAGCGGGTGTTGGAGGACGTGGAGCATGTGGGCGAGGAGGGGAGCCGACGGACCGGGCAAGCTGGTGGAGTTGAGGGGCGGGGATCAGAGGAGTTTGCGGGCGATTTTTTGGGCGAGGAGTTTGTCGAGTTGGCGGCGGAGTTTTTTGGGGTCGCCGCGGAAGCCGGGCATGGCGGCGAGCCAGCGATAGACGTCGGTGCGGAGGGATTTGGGGAGGGCGGGTTTAAGTTTGGCGGCGCGGTCGAGGCCGCGGACGACGCGTTCGGCGATTTGTTCGCAGACGGTTTGGGCGGTGGCGGAGCTGTGCTGGCCGGCGAGGCGGGTGGTGTCGGTGAGGGTGGCGCGTCTGGCGGCGGCGTAGGCTGTTTTGTAGAGGGCCATGGCGTTGACCGGGACGGAGACGGAGCGTGGGTAGAAACTCGCCATGAGGTTCCACGGGTCGAAGGCGGGGCCCTGGTCGCCGGCGGCGCGGAAATCGCTGCGGAGGATGACGCAGGGGATGTCGGCAAATTTGGCGAACATGAACTCGACGACGGTGCCGCTATCGAGCTCGGGGCCGTCGAAGTTGAAGACGGCCAGATCGCATTCGAAGAGATTATGGATGTCGGTGTCGCGGATCTGCTGCGGGTGGTGGTCGCGAAGCTCGAAGTCTTGTGGGAGGCGGCAGAGGTAGCGGCCGTGGGAGGCGGCGTGGATGGCCTCGGCGAGGTAGGCGTTGCCGACGAGGTGCTTGGCGGAGAAGAGTTCGCCGGCAAAGTAAACGGTGCGGGAGGGCGAGGCGGGGGATTTCTTGGCGGGGGTTTTGCGGCCGGGCATGGAGTGCAAGCGAAAGCCGAAAGCGTGCCGGGGCAACGGTGGATGCGCGGGGGAGGGCTGACGCGGGCGGCGACTGACGCGGAAGGGCGGAGTGGCGGAGCGGGGGGCGAGACGGGAGCCGGAAGCTCGCTCCACTTTAGCCGATGAGTTTGCTGAGGCGGGTGCGGTAGCGTTGGGAGAGGGCGATGTTGGCCTCCATGCCGCCGGGGATGTTTTGGCTGGTAACGAGGGGGAGGTCGTGGCCGTGGTCGCGCAGCCATTGGAGGACGTCGAGCATGAGCAGGTTGAGCAGGGTGCAGCCGATTAACGTGGAGGTGGGGCCGGCAAAGCGGCCGGGGGTGACCTCGGTGATGGCGTCGCCGGTGACGCCGAGGTTGTCGAGGACGTGGTCGGCGATGGCGTGCAGGTTTTGGCCGCCGGGGTGGACGGTGGCGGCGGTGCTGCTCATGGCGACGGAAGTGAGGCCGACGACGGTGAGGCCTTTTTGTTTGGCGTAGAGGGCGACCTCGATGGGGGAGGCGTTTTTGCCGGAGTTGGAGATGACGATGATAGTCTCGCCGGGGAGGAGGCCGTGGTGGTGGTCGTGGCGCCGGGCGAGGCGGGTGCCGTAGCCGACGATGTTCTCGGAGAAACCGTAGCCGGGGTCGAAGAGGCCGGTGACGGGCATGAGGCCGCCGGCGCGGCCGATGATCTCGCGGGCGATCATCTCGGAGTGGCCCGAGCCGAAGGTGTGGAGGACGCCGCCGGCGGCGAGGGAGGCGGCGATCTTTGGCGCGATGGCGGCGAGGACGGGGGCGTTGATTTCGCGGGCTTTGGCGAGGAGGGCGGTGGAGTCGGCGAAGTAGGTGTCGGCTAGGGAGGGCATCGGCGGAGATGACAAAGGACGCGGGGCGAATGACGAACGGGAAATTTGCGGATCGGCGAGCAGGGAGAGGCGGAGCGGTGGCGGGCCGGGCGAGACGGGGGAATGCAAGGGGGTGTTGCGGGTTGCCAACTTGGGTTCAACGTGTCGCGGTTTCATTTTTCCCCATGTCCACCTCCGTCGAAAACGTCGTCATCATAGGCACCGGTTGCGCCGGGCTCACCGCCGCGATTTACACCGCGCGCGCCAATCTCAATCCGCTGGTGTTGGAGGGGCCGTTGCCGGGCGGGCAGCTCACGACGACTTCCGAGGTGGAAAATTTTCCCGGTTTCGCGCACGGCGTGGATGGTTTTGAGCTCACGCAAAACATGCGCGAGCAGGCCGCGCGTTTTGGCACGCGTTTCGAGCAGGCGCTCGTGACGGGAGTCGATTTCAGCGTGACGCCTCGCCGGTTGGTGGTGGGTGATCGGGTGATCCTCGCCAAAGCGGTGATCATCGCGACCGGCGCCTCGCCGCGGATGACGGGCGTGCCCGGTGAAAAGGAACTCTACGGCGGCAAGGGCGTGACCACATGCGCGACATGCGACGGCGCGTTTTACCGCAAGATGGAGGTGGCGGTGCTGGGCGGTGGCGACAGCGCGGCCGAGGAGGCGCTGTTCCTGACGCGTTTCGCGAGCAAGGTGTATTTGGTGCATCGCCGGGATGCGTTGCGCGCCTCGAAGATCATGGCCGACCGGGCGGTATCGCACGAGAAGATCGAGGTGGTTTGGGACAGCGTTCCGGTGGAGGTCCTTGGGGTGCCCGAGGGGGCGGTGTCGGGACTCAAAATCAAAAATGTGAAAACCGATGAGGAGCGGGTGCTGCCGGTGAAGGGCGTGTTTGTGGCGATCGGTCACCTTCCCAACACGGGTCCGTTCGCGTCGGCGCTCGATGTGGATGAGGGCGGCTATTTCAAGCCGGCCGAGGGGTCGCAGGTCCGCACGAAGGTGCCCGGAGTTTACGTGGCTGGAGATTGTTCGGATCATGTTTATCGTCAGGCGATCACGGCGGCCGGCATGGGTTGCCAAGCGGCGATCGAGGCCGAGCGCTGGCTGGCGGAGCACGACGCTTAAGTAGGAAAAAAGGGGGGCGCCGAGGCGCCGGGTGTGACGCGAACTTTACGTTGAGCGATTTGTCTCCGTCTTGTGCCGGACGATGCTTTGCGTTTGGGTCGGCGCATGCATTCCCGACGCGATTTCCTCCGCACCGCCACTTTAACCACCGCCGGATTTCTCGGCTTGCGCGCATTGATGAACAATCCGCTCGGCGCGGCGCTCGCGGAGGGTGGCGCGTCGGGTGCCCGGCTTGGGTTTGGGCCCCTGGTTCGTGATCCGGCGGGGCTCTTCGAGCTGCCGGCCGGTTTTTCCTATGTGAAGTTTTCCGAGCACGGGCAGGAGATGGACGACGGCCTGCTGGTGCCGGGCATGCACGACGGCATGGCGGCGTTTCCTGGGCCCGATGGTCGCGTGTTGCTGGTGCGCAACCACGAGAACGAGAGCGCGTGGACGGATTTTTCTCCCTTCGGCAAAGACCAGTCGCGGCTCGGCAAGGTGGACCGCGCGAAGATCTACGATTTCGGCGGGGGCGTGCTGCCGAATCTCGGCGGCACCACGACGCTGGTTTACGATCCCGCGTCGCGCAAACTGGAGCGGCATTTCCTGAGCCTCGCGGGCACGGTGCGCAATTGCGCGGGCGGCGTGACTCCGTGGGGCACCTGGGTGACCTGCGAGGAAGTGAACGACCAGCCCGAGACGCACGCGGAGAAGGATCACGGCTACAATTTCGAGGTGAAGCCGAGCGCCGAGATCGGGCTGGTCGATCCGGTGGCGCTGAAGGCGATGGGGCGTTTTCGTCACGAGGCGATCTGCGTGCATCCGGCGAGCGGCGCGGTGTATCAGACCGAGGACACGGGCGACGGTTTGCTCTACCGTTTCCTGCCGACGATTTCCGGCAACCTGGCGGCGGGCGGGCGGCTGCAGGCGTTGGTGTTGCGCGACAAGTTCGGCGCGGACACGCGCAACTGGGACGCGACGACCTTCCCGGTCGGCAAGCCGATGGCGGTGAAGTGGGTGGATGTGGACGAGCCCGAGAGTCCGCTGCACGACCTGCGCCTGCGTGGTTTCGGCGCGGGCGCGGCGTTCTTCGCGCGCGGCGAGGGCGCGTGGTGGGGCGAGGACGCGGCGTGGTTCGCGATGACCAACGGCGGTCCGGCCAGGCTGGGGCAGATTTT
>DAIPIP010000200.1:0-4803 GCA_036770725.1 Opitutaceae bacterium | reverse complement strand
CGCTCTACGGCGAAAGGCTCAACCGCATCCTGCGCGCGCGCGGCATCCGCGGCGTGATCGTGGTCGGCCTGATGCGCGACAACCGCCTGCCGCAACGCTTCTCCGTCACCTGGCAAAACCACGCCGTCGTCGTCACCGGTGTGCGCACGCGCAACCCCACCCTGCCCTTCGCCTGCGCGGACCATCACACGCTCATGCTGGATGCCATGGAAAACACGCGCCGGCTCGGCTACCGCCGTCCCGCCCTCGTGCTCGAGCGCGCCATCGACGATTTGGTGGACGGCCGGTTCAGCGCAGCCTTCTGGCTCGGGCAACAGACGCTTTCCGAGGGTGATCGCCTGCCCGCGTTTCTCGACGTAGAGGCGGCTCGCGCGGAGCCGGCTATTTTTCATCAATGGCGCGAGCGCCACAGGCCCGACGTGATCCTGACGCTGCACAAGATCATCCGCGAATGGACCGAGGCCGCCGGACTCCGCGTGCCGCGCGACATGGGCCTTGTGCAAATCGAAATCCAGCGTGGTTGCGAAGACTGGGCCGGCATCGACCAGCACAACGACCAGACCGGCGAGGCCGCCGTGGACATGCTGATCTCGCAATTGCACAACGACGATATTCTCGGCCTCAGCGCCTCGCCCCGGGCCACGTTGATCAGCGGCTCATGGGCCGAAGGGGCCACCGTAAAATACCAGGATTTCTCGCTGATAAGTTAAACACCGGCGCGATTCCGTGTTTTTCCTGGAGCCGATGGTCGGAGTCGAACCGACGACCAGCGGTTTACGATACCGCTGCTCTACCACTGAGCTACATCGGCGTAGCAGAAAGGACACGGGAACAAACTCGCCCCCGACCTCAGGGCAAGCTTCTTTCCCCCGCTCTTCCGCATGCCTCCGCTCGCCACCGACCTCTTCGACTACGTTCTCCCCGAACGCCTGATCGCCCAGACGCCCGCCGCCCGTCGCGACGCCTCGCGCCTCCTCGTCGTCCATCGCGCCGAACATCGCATCGAGCACCGCGCCTTCACCGACCTCGGCGAATACCTGCGTCCCGGCGACACCCTCTTCCGCAACAACGCCGCCGTCCTTCCCGCCCGCCTCCTCGCCCACCGCCCCACCGGCGGCGCGGTCGAGTGCCTTCTCCTCCGCCCCGCCGCCTCGGGCGACGAAAACGATTGGTGGTGCCTCGTTCGCCCGGGCAAAAAACTTCCGCCCGGCGCCACCTTCGGCATCTCCGGCGCCTTCACCGGCACGGTTCGGGAAAAAGATCCCGAAGGCGCCGCGCGCCTCACCTTCACCTGCGAATCCGCGCCCACCATCGTCGCCGTCGCGAATCAGGTAGGCGAGGTCCCTCTGCCGCCCTACATCGAACGCCAGCACACGCCCGAGGAACGCGCCGCCGACCTCGAACGCTACCAAACCGTTTACGCCGACCGCGCCCGCCAGGTCGCCGCCGCCGCGCCGACTGCCGGTTTGCATTTCACGCCCGAACTTCTCGCCCGCCTGCAAGCCGCAGACGTGCGTAGCGCCGACCTCACGCTTCATGTTGGCCTCGGCACCTTCAAACCCATCGCGACCGACACCATCGAGGCCCACGCCATACACCGCGAAATCTACGAAATCCCGCCCGCCACCCAGGCCGCCTCGCTAGCCCCCGCCGCCGGGACGCGCCGTATCGCCGTGGGCACTACAAGCGTGCGCACCCTCGAAGACTTTTGGCGCAAACACCCGCCCGGCGCGCCCGCCGCCGACCACGCCGTGCTCGGCGAGGCCGCGATCTACCTCTACCCGCCCACCCGCTTCGCGGCGGTGGACGCGCTCATCACCAATTTCCACCAGCCCCGCTCCACCCTGCTCTGCCTGGTCAGCGCCTTCCTCGCCCCCGGCTCGACCGATGGCATCGAGTGGATGCGCGAAATCTATGCCGAGGCCGTCGCCCGCGAATACCGCTTTTTCAGCTACGGCGACGCCATGTTGATCCTCTGAAAACCATCGGACCGCTTGCGCGCGCGCCTCGAAACGATTGCCTCACGCCACGATGAGCGATCCCGCCGCCTGCCTGCCTCCCGCCCAAACCATCGCCGCCTGGCGCATCCTTCTGCGCGGCGCGGGCGTGTTGATCGCCTTGTTCGTTTTCTGCTTCTGGGCCGCCAAGGGCTACCATGGCGGTTGGACCCAAAACAGCGTGCCGGTCACCCAGCTCGATCCCATCACCGAGATCGAATACATCGTCTACGAAGACCGCTTCATCCCCGGCGTCGATTACCTCGGTGCCGGCATCGCGTGCGGCGCGCTGGTATTTGCCGCAACTTTCTTTGGCCGTCGCGGTCCGAGATCCCCGTCCGCCTGAAATCGTTTTTAAAACCAGCAGTTCCCATCCACATCATGAACCAAGTCCTCCGCTCCATCGCCTTCGCAGGCTTCACCATCATCACCGCCATCGCCGCGCCCCAGTCCTTTGACTTCAAGGACCCCAAGGGCGTGAACGCGATCCAGTTCACCCTCGACTCCATCCTCGAGCCCATCGCCGGCACCGCCGGCGACGTCTCGGGCAAGGTCACCTTCGACGCCGAAAACGTCGCCGCCACCGCCGGCAAGGTCAGCGTCGCCACCGCCTCGCTCCGCGTGCCCAACGCCACCATGACCGAGCACCTCCTCAGCGCCGGCTGGGTCGACGCCGCCACCCATCCCGAGATCAGCTTCGCCTTCACCAGCCTCACCGACGTCAAGCCCACCGGCGACAAGCGCTGGAGCGCCACCGCCAACGGCGAGTTCAGCCTCAAGGGCGTCACCAAATCCGTCACCGTGCCCGTCACCCTCACCTACCTGCCCGGCCAGTTCGGAGCCCGCATCAACAAGCCCGAGGCCGGCGGCGATCTGCTCGTCGTGCGCGGCGCCTTCGAGGTCGAGCGCGCCGACTACGGCATCAAGCCCGGTCAAAACGAGGACAAGGTCGCGCCCGTCATCCAGCTTACCTTCGCCCTCGTGGGCGGCGCGCCGAAATCCTGAGCGCGCGTCGGCGCGGATTTCCGCCCCGCCCATCGCACCCCGGCATACTTCGCCGCGTCCCGCCAAGGACGCGGCTTTTCTTTTGTCCGCATCGCCGCCACGTTCCCGCTTTATGACCGACGACGAACTCCAGTCCCTGATCGACGACGCCACCTTCGACTACGCGATGGGCGACACCGACGGCGCCGTTGAAAAACTCGACCGCGCCGTCGCCGCCGCGCCCGGCTCCTTCGCCGCCTGGCACGCCTTGGCCGAGATCAACTTTAGCGCGCGCCGTCTCGACACTGCCCTCGCCGCCGCCGAGCGCGCCCACGCCCTCCAGGCCGACGACCTTTTTATCAACACTACCCTCTCCCGAATCTGGATGGAAAAAGGCGACAAACCCATGGCCGAGAAATTCGGCGCGCAGGCGAAAATCCTCGGCTGGAAGGATCAGCTCAAAAACCCCTCCGCCCACGAAGGCGGACTGTAAGGTAATGTAGGGCGGGGTCGCCGCACTCCGCCGTCACGCTGCAAACCAACAAAAAGCCCCGGCGGAAACGCCGGGGCTTTCGTATGACTTGATTGGCTCAGGCCGCGGCTCAGGCCACGCGCTCGACCACAAGGGGCGGGGGCGTCGGGCGCTTGGGCGCGAGACGATAGGCGTCCTTAAAATAGTTGAGCGCCTGCTCGAGCTTCGCCTCGTCGTTGTAGTGGATCATCATGAGCGGCTCGCCCTGCTTCACCTGGGTGCCGACCTTCTTGATCTCGGAAACGCCGACCGCGTAGTCGATCTTGTCCGAGGGCTTTTCCTTGCCGGCGCCGAGCAGATGCACGCCGCGCGCGATCTTGGAGGCATCGATGGTGTGGACGTAGCCGCGCTTCGGAGCGGGCAGCTTGCGGATGTATTTCGCCTTCGGGAATTTTTCGGGATCGTCGATGAAGGACGGATCGCCGCCCTGCGCCTTGACGAGGTCCTTGAGCTTCTCGAGCGCGGAACCGTCGGTGAGGTGGCGCTCGACGGTCTGCTTGGCCGAAAGCGTGGAGCCGGCGACGCCGGCGAGACGCACGATTTCCATGCCGAGCTTGAGCACGAGTTCCTTCATGTCCTCGGGGCCTTCGCCCTTGAGGAGCTGGATGGCTTCCTTGAGTTCGAGGCCGGTGCCGACGGTGTCGCCGAGCGGCTGGTTCATGTCGGTCACGAGCGCGACGCAGCGGCGCTTGAGCGAGCGGCCGACGCGGGTCATGGCGCGGGCGAGCTGCTTGGCCTGCTCGAGATCCTTGATGAAGGAGCCGTTGCCCCACTTCACGTCGATCACGAGACCTTCGCTACCCTCGGCGAGCTTCTTGGAAAGCACGCTGCCGGTGATGAGCGGGAGGCTGGGGATGGTGCCGGTCTCCTTGCGCAGTTCGAGGAACTTGGCGTCGGCGGGCGCGAGGTCGGGGGTCTGGGCGCAGATGGCGCCGTTGATCTTGGCGAGCTGGTTGGAGAACTGCTCGACAGTAAGGTTGCTTTTGAGTCCGGGAACGGCGCAGAGCTTCTCCAGCGTGCCGATCACGTAATCATGCTCGGGGCCGCACATCATGGGCACCACGACGCCGCTGGCCATGGCGAGCGGCACGAGCACGAGGGCGGTTTTGTCGCCCACGCCGCCGGTCGAATACTTGTCGATCTTGGGCTTGGCGATGTGCGAAAGGTCGATGACCTCGCCCGAGAGCATCATCTCTTCGGTCAGAATGGCCGTCTCTTGGGCGGACATTTGTTGAAAGTAAATCGCCATGAGGAGGGCCGCCAACTGAGGCTGCGGCATTTCTCCGTCCA
>DAIPIP010000199.1:0-4818 GCA_036770725.1 Opitutaceae bacterium | reverse complement strand
TACCACCTCCAGCAGACAGCCTGGCGTGGCGTCACGGTAGCGCAGCAACTCGGCAATGATCTCCTCGAATTGCGGATGCATCGTCGGCTCGCCGCCCAGCACGCGAATCCGCCGCCAGCGTTTCCCGCTCGCAAAGGACTGGTCCACGAAATCCCGCACCATCTCCACGCGCATGTGCATCGCCTCGGGCGCCTGCGTGACCGAGCGGTTGCAGTTGAGGCAGTGCAGATTGCAGGCGTAGGTGATATCGATCTCTATGCGGTCGCGGCTGCGCCGATACTGCGAGCCGAGCAGCCGGGTCATGAAGCGCTGGATGCGAAGGTGCCGCCAAATGGCGCGTATCCGGTAAAACGTCCGCTCCAGCCATGGCAGTCGCGTGCGCTGAGATGGGTTGCGGCCAAAGGAGTTCACGGCGGCTAGGGCAGGGGGAGCAAATCGAGGGGTGGTCCGTCGTCTACCGTCACGGCCTCGCGGTCAAAGCCGAAACGCGTGGAGGCATGCGTAATGAATCTTGCCTGCTGTTCGGGCGCCATCTCCGCCCGGTGCAGGCGCCAAAAGCCACGAAGGCCAGCCAGCTTGGCGTCCGAGCGCCCGTGGCTGAGCGCGGCGCGATTTTTCTCCAGATACCAGGAAGCTGTCCATTGCCCGGTGAAGGCGACGCGGAAGCCCGGCAGCCTTAGCAGACGAATCGCCAAGTCGCGGTCGTTGCAACTGACCAGGCCTTCGCGAAAGCCTCCGGCCGCGAGCAAGGAGTGCAGACGAACAAAGGTGTTGCTGCCCTGCCAGCCGGGGTTGCCGCAGTAAAAATCCTCCGGCTTTAGCGCCCTGATTACATCCCGCGGCCGGATTTCGCCATCTTTGATGAGACGCAGGCCCGAGACGACGGCGTCTGCCAAATCCCGGTGGGCCGTGGATTGGTTCAGCGCGAGGTGTTCGACGTCCCACGTATCATCGTCGTCGAGCACCGCTACGAAACCCTCAAAGCCAATCTCGTGGAGCCGGATCAGTCCGCTGTTCAGGGTGCCGGCGTAGCCTTTTCTTCGCTGGTTGCCCAGCACCTCGAACTCGAAGGAGTGGGACGGGGCTCGCAGTGCGGTGAGCGTCGACGTAGAGAGCGGGTCGCCATCGTTCACGATAATCAGCCGCTTCGGCTGCAGTGATTGCGCGAGCACGGATGCGAAGGAGCGTTCGAGTAGGAGCCGCTCCCGTTGGTGGGTGGCGATAATGACCGCGATATCGTGCATGCGAGAAATGCCCAAGATGTCTTATCGCCGCGTCCGTCCGCCCTTTCCGGCTTGATCGCGCTCGGCGCGGAGGCGGGCGAGGAGGGTGGAGGCGGGTTCGTCGGCGGGGTCTTGGGGGACGAGGCGGCCGGAGAAGGCGCGTTTGAGGATGGACTGGCGCAGGGCCTCGCTGCGGTTCAAGGCGGCGTCGAGCTCCCGCTCGTTCCGCTCGATGGCCTCGAATTGCTCGTCCAGCAGGCGCACGATTTCCTGTTGCTCGGGGAGGGAGCAGAGGGGGACAGGGATTTGATCGAGGTTCGCTTGGTTCAGCTTGGGCTGAGCGGTGCCGCTAATGAATCGAGTGAGATCCCTCCCGTTGAGGTAGAATTCAAGGAAGCGCATCAGCACCGCCGATACCGGCTGGACGATGTGTGCATGGTTGTTCACCCAGAACTTTCCGTGCGCTTGGAAAGCAATAGGCGTCGAACGCGAAAGCAGATTCGCGCCGTCCTCCGCGATGAGGAGATAATCGCCTTCGAAAAGATAGTCGTCGATGTCGTCGATGATTCCCGAGGCACCGTAGTAGGGATAGGCACCTGAGCGTTTGTCCCGATGCTCACGCTTCAATGGAACCCTTTGGCCATCGAAGTTCAGGGTGATTTGATCGACCGACGCATAGCACCAGCAATCAGGGATGGGACGTTCAGCATCCAGTTTTGGACCTTTGGCTGCCTGGCATTTTCCACGTCCGCTCCAACGTTCGCGCCGGCTATCAGACGCTGAAGCGAGGAGGGACGCGGGGGATTCGAGTTTGTCGGGGTTTTGGGTGCGCCACTTTGCCGTGAGCTTGCCCTCGAAGGCTTGTTTGAGGAGCGACTGGCGATAGACGCCGAGTTGCCGCCGCGCCTTCCGCAGACTCGCCTCTCCGGCCTCCAACTCGCTGAACAACTCCTCGATCTTCGCCACAATCCGCTTCTGCTCGGGCAGCGGGGGCAGGGGGATCGATGACGATTCGAACTTCCCTTTGGTAATATGCGCTAAACCGGCTCCGCCGTGCGCGACACCGATATATTGGCTGAGGTTCTGGTTGATCGCGAGCTGGAGGAACGTCTTGGCGAAAACCTTCTCAGGGAAGACGACCTTAAAGATATGCTGATTCAGCCACGCATCCGGACCTTTCCAAACATGCGCTCCAAATGAAGTGCCGGGAGTTCCAGACCAAGCGAACAGAAGGTCGCCAGTGGTTACGGAGAATTTTTCGGGAAGCGGTCCGGCGTAGTAGTTGAAGCCAGCTTTCGGATTGTTGAGGTTCTGAATCCGGATGATTGGACGGCCAGCGGCGCTCCATTCGGTAGGCTTGAAAGCGCGGCCATTGATTAGGTCGAGTGATTCGCCAATCGTCACGGATTCCCAGGTGCTCGGGTAATTCACGCCGTCAGCTCCTTGTTCAGTTCTTCGATGAGGGGGTCCATGCGGTCGCCAAAAAGTTGATACATCTGGCCGAGGCCGCCCTGGGCGTCGAAGGGGGAGTATTCGAGGTCTTCGCGTTCGAGGCGGAAGGACGTCATGGGGCGAAGTCCCACGGGTTGACGACGCTGATCCTGCAGGCTTGAAAATCGGCGGTGTTGCGGGTGGCGAGGGTGAGGTGGTGGACTTTGGCGGTGGCGGCGATCAAGGAATCCTCCAGCGGTGTGTCGTGAAAAGCGCGGAAGTCGGCGGCTAATTCGGCGATGGCGCGATCCACCTGGAGGATTCGAAATATTTGCGGGCGGGCAATAATCTGGGCATACCAAGCCACCAGTTGGGCGGCAAAAACGGGGTCGCGGGGCTCCACTTTTCTCATCCCGTAGCGGAGTTCATTCAGCGTGATGACGCTGATGAATGACGCCCCGACGTCCCGTTGCCAGGCCCGCACTCCGGGATGCATCCGGTGTTCCGCGCGTCGCAATTCCGAAACCGTGACCGTATCCAGAAGGACTGGGGTCATTTCTCGTCAGGATCAAAGGCGAACTCGCGATGTTTCGTTTCGCGACGATCCGGTAGAGGGAGCTCTTTTTCGTAAAAAGAATCGGGCATGCCGGGAACCCGCATCGCCTCCGCCAGGGTCATGGATTTTCCTGCCTCGCCGTCGGTGCTGGCCAGCTCGCGATTCACCAAACCAGCCACCCACGAGGAAAGCGATTTGTCCGCGTGAACCGCTCGGATCCTGGCTTCGCGGACGATTTCATCTGGGAGTTTAAGGGTCACATTCATGGTTTTCACCTTTCGTGCTGCACGATTGCACGGTTGCACGGGTTGATCAATGAGTAATCGGGTGTTTGTTGTGCATGAATGAGGCTTTCGCGCGCAACAAATGCGGTTGTGGTGAACTGCTGCGAAGCAAACGGCGTTGTCGTGCACGGAGGCGGATTCGATGCACAACAACGACTTCAAGCGGTGAGGGCTTGGTTCAGTTCGGTAATGAGGGGGTCCATGCGGTCTCCAAAAAGTTGATACATTTTGCCGAGGCCGCCTTGGGCGTCGAAGGGTGAGTATTCGAGGTCTTCGCGTTCGAGGCGGAAGGACGTCATCACGTGGTCGCGGATGAGCGCGAGCCAGGCGGTCTGGGCGGCGGTGAAGGGGTTGCCGGCATTTTCGCGCACGATCCAGTCGCGGTAGTTGCGGCGCACGGTGTCGGCGAAGGGCGTGAGCTTCTGGTCTATGCCGCAGGCGCGGCGGAGGAGGGCGATGAGGGCGGTCAATTCGGTGAGGGGGCGGGCGTTGGCGGGGACTTCGTCGAGGCGGGAGTAGGCGTCCCACACGCGGAGGGGCGCGAGGCGCGGGGCGTGGGCGCGGAGGGTGGCGAGCACGTCCTTGATCTGGGCGAAGGTGATTTCCTGCCGGCGCTGGGGCTGGGCGTAGTAGATCGTGAGCGCGTCGAGCTGGTCGTGATGCTCGCGGCAGAAGGTTTCAAAATCCTGGGCGAAGGCGGCGGCGCGTTCGTGGATGTCGCCTTCCCAGCCGGCGTTGAGGAGCTGGTCCTGGGTGTCGTGGTCGATGGTTTGCAGGTTGGCGGTGCAGGCTTCGACGATCTGGGTGACGACGGCACCGGTGAGCGGGGCGCGGGCGGCGGCGACGAGTTGTTGCTGGGCCTGTTCGCGGCGGGCGTCGCCGGGGTCGGTGCCGGGGGGCTGGCCGGAGAGGGCGAGGGCCTTTTGTTCGATGGCGTCGCCGTCGATGGCGTGGAAAAGGTTTTTGACCAACTGGCCGAGGGCGGTGCCGCCCATCTTTTGGGCGATGACGTGTTTTTGCAGGGGCGTGAGTTGGCGCTCGATGCGGGCGAGGCGGCCGGCGAGGGAGGAGACGGTGTCGGCGTCGGTGGCGCCCATGACAACCTCCATGGCGAGGTCCTTGAAGGGGACGGTGGGGCGGGTGATGGGCGGGCGGCTGGCGGTTTTGAGGGATTTGGTGACGCCGATGGCGTCCACGATGACGTAGTGGGTTTTGCCGGACTTGGCGGCGGAGGAGACTTTGCGCAGGCCGTCGAGGTCGAGGGTGCGGGTGCCGCGGCCCTTCATCTGCTCGAAGTAGCCCTTCGATTTTACGTCGCGCATGA
>DAIPIP010000198.1:0-4844 GCA_036770725.1 Opitutaceae bacterium | reverse complement strand
CGTTCGGGGTGTCCAAGCGCGGCGGCGAAATCCCGCATGCGATCAATGCCGAACGACACGCCTCGCGCCTTGAGCGCGAAGAGGCGTTCACAAATGGCGGCGTAATCCGCCGCGTGGATTTCCCGCGCGGTGCTCAAAACAGGAATGTGATTTTCAACAAAACTCCGTGGCCTTCTAGGCCGCGGCCGGAGCCTTCTTGGTGTGAAGCGCGCACAACACGTTGCGCAGGGTATCGCGCATTTCGAGACGCGGCACGATGAGGTCGATCAGTCCTTTTTGCTGCAAAAACTCCGCCGTTTGGAAACCGGGCGGCAGCGTCTGCTTGACCGTGTCCTTGATCACACGCGCACCCGCGAAGCCGATCAACGCCCCGGGCTCCGCGATGTTGAGATCGCCGAGCACCGCGAAGCTGGCCGTGACTCCGCCCATGGTCGGATGCGTGAGCACCGAGATGTAGGGCAGCTTGGCCTGGGCGAGACGCCCGAGCGCCGCGCTCGTCTTGGCCATCTGCATCAGGGAAAAAATGCCCTCCTGCATGCGCGCTCCGCCCGAGGCGGAAAAAATGATGCAAGGGATGTTCTGCTCCCGTGCGCGCTCGATCGCACGCGTGATTTTTTCTCCCACCGCCGAACCCATCGCGCCGCCGCAAAAGCGAAAATCCATCACCGCCACCGAAATCTTGATTCCGTGGATCGCGCCTACGCCGCAAATCACCGCCTCGGGCAGGCCGCTGTCGCGCTCATACTTTTTGATGCGCTCGGGATAGGGCGCCGAATCGACAAACTGCAAGGGATCCGCCGATTTCACCGACTCGTCATGCTCGACGAAGGTTTCCGGGTCAAAGAGGCCCGCGATGCGCGCGCGCGCCCCGATCGGAAAATGGTAGCCGCTCTTCGGCACCACCATCTGGTTGGACTCGAGCTCCTGGTTAAAAACCACCTCACCCGAAATGGGGCATTTGGTGTAAAGGCCCTTGGGGATGTCCTTCTTTTTAACGACAACGGTGGAATACTTCGGCTTGCTGAAGAGCGACATAAACGCGGAAGGGGTTTATAAAAAGTAATTTCGGTTATCCGTGGCCAAAGGTGCAGACGTCCGGCTTCACGCCGCCTGCCCGCCGCAGCACGGCCGCGCAGGCGTTGAGGGTGGAACCCGTGGTAAATACGTCGTCGATGAGCACATGCCGGAGGTTGGGTGTAATGACCGTGCCCGGTGCCAGCGCAAACGCGTTTTTGAGGTTCGCCCGCCGCTCCTCGCGGTCGAGATTCGTCTGCGTGCGGGTGTCCGCCACGCGGCGCAGGCACTCGACCACACGCGTCCCGCCCCCGAGTTTCTTCGCCAACGCCCGCGCCAGCTCGCGCGCTTGGTTGTAGCCGCGCTCCCGCTCCTTGCGCGCATGCAGCGGCACCGGCACCAGCGCCGCGCCGCGCAAAAACTCCGCCACGCGCGCATTCGCCGCCATGATCGCCGCCAGATCGCGCAACACGTAAAGTCCCTCGCGGTATTTTAGCGCATGCACCAGCGCCCGCGCCGGACCGCGAAACAATATCGCCGTGCGCCCTTCGCCAAACTCCGGCTGCAAACCCTCGCAATGCACACACAGCCGCTCGCCCGACGCCTCCCCGAAAAAGGGATGCCCGCAACACGGGCACGCCGGCTCCCCCACGCGCACGATCAGCGGCTCGCACGCCGCGCAGACGTGGCGTAGCGGACCGTCTTCCACCAGCCCTCCGCAATGCACGCACGAGGGCGGAAACACCAAATCCCGCAACGCCCCGCCCAACCCGCGCCAGCCGCCGCTGATCGCGGAATCGGGCGCGTCATTTGCCCCGCCCCCGCATGCTTCGTCTTCGTTCAACGATTCCACGGCTCGGGATAAAACACACGAATTAGAAACAGGCCCTGCGGCGGCGCGGTTTCCACCTCCGCCGTGCGCTCACGATTCGCGAGCAAGGTCGCCACGCGTTCGGGCGCGAGTTTGCCCATGCCGGCATACACCAAGGCGCCCGCCAGGCTGCGCACCATCTTGTAGAGAAATCCCTCCGCCTCCGCCTCGATGCGCAGGCGCGAACCGTCCTCGAACAAATCGAGGCGCGCCAAGGTGCGCACCGTGTTCTCCCGCTCCTCGCCGCCGAAAGCGCTGAAGGCGCGAAAATCGTGCCGTCCGCGCAACACGTCCGCCGCCGCACGCATCGCCTCCACATCCAGCCGTCTTGGAATCGACCACGCGTAACGTCGCTCAAACGGATCCGCCCACTCCCCATGCACGATGTGATAATGGTAGATTTTTCCGCTCGCGGAATACCTGGCGTGAAACTCCGGCCCCACCATCTCGGCCGCACGCACCTGAATTGAGGGCGGTAATCCACCGCGCAAGGCCGCCAACAATTTTCCCGCACCGTGCCGCCAGTTCGCGTCGAAATGAAAAACCTGCCCGCGCGCATGCACCCCCGCGTCCGTGCGGCCGCTGCCATGGATGCGCACCTCCGTCGCGAGCAGCTCGCCCAGACGTCTCTCGATGTGATCCTGCACCGCGTTTTTATCCGGCTGCGCCTGCCAGCCGGAAAAATCCGTGCCCTCGTAGGCGACCATGCATTTCCAACGCGGGAGTGGAGCGACTTCGTTCATCCTTTTAAACGCGAGCCTTTCAATCCGTCTGCGCGTCCTCCGGCGCCGGCCCGAGCCCGGGCGGGAAACGCTGGTCCAGATAATCCTGCAAAATCACCGCCGCCGCGCGCGAATCGATGATGCCCTTGGCGCGGATTTCGCGTAGCTGTTTTTGGTTCATGCCGCTCTCCGCCAGATGCGACGTCAGACGTTCGTCCACCAGATGCACCGGCAGACCGAACTCCGCGCGCAGTTCGACCGCGAGCGCCTCCATCTCCTTCGCTTTAAAACCCGCCGAACCGTCCATGTTGAGCGGATAACCCAACACGATTTCATCCACCCGCCGCTGCCGCACGATCATCGACAAACCCCGCCGGCGAGCCGCGAGGTCCGGCTCGACCAAGGCCGGCAGAGGCGTGGCGATGCCGAGCTTGTCGCCCGTCGCCAGCCCGATGCGCCGCGTGCCGTAGTCGATGCCGAGAAACCGCATAACGTGGCGAAACGCTCAAAGCCGCTTCGTCGCGTCGGCGCGCGCCGCGACCCTGGCGAGCAGCGCCTTGATGTCCTGCGCGCGCGACTTCGGCATCACCAGCGTCGCATCCTCGGTATGCACGACCACGAGATCGTCCACGCCGAGCAGCGTGACGAGATGCTTGCCCGAGCCGAACACGAGGTTTCCCCCGCCCTGCTCCACGATAACCTCGCCGCGCGCCACGTTGCCGGCCTTGTCGGCCTTGAAATGCTTCGCGACCGCCGGCCACGCGCCGACGTCGTCCCAATCAAAAGACGCCGGAATCATCACCACATTCGTCGATTTTTCCAACAGCGCGTAGTCCACCGAGATTTTCACCAGCGTCGGATAAACGCGCTTCAACACCGACGGCAGCGCCTGCTTCTTGCGCAGCGCGAGACGGATTTTTTTCAGGCCCTCGTCGAGTTCCGGCGCATGCGCCGCGAACGCCGCTTCCACCACTGGCACGCTCCAGATGAACATGCCCGCGTTCCACACGTAGTCGCCGGATTTCAAGTAGTCCTCCGCGACCTCCAGCTTCGGTTTTTCCACAAAGCGTTTCACCGCGTAAACCTGACGCGCGGCTTTGCCCGCGCCGACCTTGGCCCAGGTCTCGCCACGCTGGATGTAGCCGAAACCCGTGGCGGGCTCGTTCGGCGGGATGCCGATCGTGACCATGACCTCGGCCGAGCCCGCCGCCGCGAACGCCGCGCGAAGATCGGTTTGATACGACTTCGTATCGTGAATCACATGATCGGCCGGCAACACCGCGAAAACCCCCGCCGGATCGCGCGCGCCCACGATGGCGGCGGCCAAACCCACCGCCGCAGCCGTATCGCGACCAACCGGCTCGGCCACGATGTTGGCGCGAGGAATGAGCCCGCGGCACACCTTGCCGACTTCCACAGCCTGAATCGCGCTGGTGATCACAAAAATATTCTTCGGCGGCACCACTCCACGCACTCGCTCCAAGGTCTGCGCGAGCAACGGAGTTTCACCAACAACAGGCAACAAATGCTTCGGCCGTGCGGCCCGGCTTTGCGGCCAAAAACGTTCCCCTTTCCCCCCGGCGATGATGACGACGTAGGGAACGGGCGAGACGGATGATTTTGATTTAGCCATGAACTATAAACTACGCCAAACGCCCTCAAGCGGTGCAACGTCGCAGTTGCGCGAATGCCCCCAAACGCCTCGCTCGCAGCCTTTGCATCCGCTCATTTTATAGGCACCCGTTTTGCTCACCATGCAGCCCTATCCCCACCTCATTCCCTTGGAAATTTCCGTCGAGGAAACCCGCGACCTGCTCGCCTCAGCCTCCGATACCGTGCAGCTCATTGATGTCCGAGAGCCATACGAACACGAAATCGCACGTATCGAAGGCTCCCGGCTCATACCCATGCGACAGATACCCGAGCACCTGGGCACGCTTCCCAAAGAAAAATACCTTCTCATTCACTGTCACCACGGAGGCCGTAGCCTGCGCGTAACAGAGTTTTTGCGATCTCGCGGCTATGAACGCGTCACCAACGTCGCCGGCGGCATTCACGCCTGGAGTCAACGTATAGATTCCGCGGTCCCCCAATACTAGGCCGTGCCTTGTAAATAAACCGGGCCAGCGTGAGCGAGAAAAGGCGCTCGGCCAAGGCGACCGAGGCGGAGGCGGGCCAGAGGCCCGTGCTGTCCCACTTAGCGGGCAAGAGGGTGATGTAAGCGGCATTTTTGCATG
>DAIPIP010000197.1:0-4855 GCA_036770725.1 Opitutaceae bacterium | reverse complement strand
CCGCCAGCGCGGCGGTGGCCGAGCGCTGTGGCTTTCGTTTCGAAGGCATAGCGCGCGACGCCGAGTGGCTCTACGATCACTACGTGAACCACCGCGTTTACGCGCGCCTGCGCACGGACGGCTGAGCGCGGTTCGGCTGGTTCTATTTTGTTAAGCTGTGGAAACGCTGCGGGCGTGGACGAGCCACGCCCCTACAAAGCGGCGGATTTTCGTAGGGGCGCACCTCGTGTGCGCCCGGGTTTGGCGGCAGCGAAAGCCGGATCGAAGTGGCACGGGCGTCCCGCCCGTGGGTTCGAAACATGGGCGGGACGCCCATGCCACTCTCGGGCTGCCGTGGTCGCTACAGTTCCCAGAGTTTCGAGAGCGGCACGGCGAGAAAGCGCGGGTCGCTGAGCGTGATCATGTGCTCGCCGGAGTGGAAGAGCACACCGCCGGCAAAGTCTTTGCCGCACTGCGCGGCCAGGCGGCGCAGGCCCGACACGTCGGCGAGCGAGGGCGTGGCGGTGGACTTCACCTCCACGCCCCAGGTGCGCTTGCCGCGCGTCATCACGATGTCCACCTCGACGAGGTCCTTGTCGCGGTAGTGCCAGAACTTCAGCTCGGGGTCGGTCCAGCCGGCCTGCGCGATGAGTTGCTGGAGCACGAAGGACTCCAGCAGATGGCCGCAGCGGTCGCGCCGTTGCGTCCAGTCCTCGGGCACGAGATCGGCCAGCGTCGCCGCGAGACCGCTGTCCACGAAGTGGACCTTGGGCGTTTTGATCAGGCGTTTGGACTCGTGACTGTGCCAGGGTTGCAGGCGGCGCACGAGGTAGAGTCGCTCGCAGGCCGAGAGGTAGTTGTCCACCGTCTCGCGGCGCAGATCGAGCTCGTTGGCCAGGGTGGAGACGTTGAGCAGCTCGCCGTTGCGCAGCGCGAGCAAGTTCAACAGGCGCCCGACCTCGCGCGGCTCGCGGATGCGCGCGACGTCGTTCACGTCGCGGTCGAGGAGCGAGCGCAGGTAGTCGCGATGCCAGGCCCGCGCGCGCTCGGGAGTGCGGCCCAGGGGCTCGGGGAAACCGCCCGACATAATCCGACGCGGAAAATCAAGCGGGTCGCCGGGCGCGGTCTCGGCGAGACTGAGCGTGGGTCGCAGCTCGTTCGCCATCCAGGCGCGCAAAAAATCGCCCTCGCGGCGCGCGCGCTCGGCGGCGGTGAGCGGTTGCAACTCGAGCACCGCCATGCGCCCGGCGAGCGAGTCGCCGAGCCTGGGCATGAGCAGGAGATTGGCCGAGCCGGTGAGCACGAAGCGCCCCGGACGCCGGTCGCGGTCCACGGAGTGCTTGATCGCGCGCATCAGCTCCGGCGCGCGCTGAATCTCGTCGATGATCACCGGATCGGGCAGCGCGGCCATGAAGTTGCGCGGGTCTTTGTGCGCGAGCGCGAGCGCGTCGGGATCGTCGAGGCTCACGTAGCCGTATTTCGGCATGAGCAGCCGCGCCAGGGTGCTCTTGCCACACTGGCGCGGACCCAAGATCGCAACCACCGGCGTGTCCGCCAGCGCGATGCGCAGCGGACCCAGCATAGAACGTGGCCAATCAAGAGCGTCCATTTGCCGGTTAGGCGAGCGTCTATTTGCCTATTAATCAAGCGTCTATTTGTCTATTAGTGGAGAATAATCTACGTAAAGCACTTTAAAATATTTGTTTAAACTAGCGTCTATTTGACGGTTTGGTTAGCGTCCAATTGCCGGTTTGGCGAGCGGCTGATTGCCTATTGGTGTCAGCGGGCCGCTGTCGGGCGGCATAAAAAATGCCGCCCCGCGCTGGCAAAAGCGCGGGGCGGCGGGCTGCGATGGGCGAGACGGTGGGATGGAAGGCGGCGGGCGTTGCCGCCTCGCTGCGTCGTTTATTGCGGGATGAGGGCCTCGTAGTCGGCGAGGGTGCCGCCGGCGAGGCAGGTCTCGATGATCTTGCGGCCTAGCGGATTCAGGTCGGGCGTGAGGAAGGTCTCGAGTTCGCGGGCGAAGAACTCGTTGAGCAACTCGGCGCCCTTGTCGTAGGCCGCCTCGCCCACCTCGGGCTGCAGGTCCACCTCGAAGAACCACGAGCCGATGGTGCCGCCCTCGACCTGGATCTTGTGCGGGGTGAAGCCGAGCAGGGGGCAGCGCGAGGCGCGCAGTTCGCTTCTGTCGAACTTCGCTCCGCCGCGACGCGCGAGGAATTCGCGGGTAATCCACTGCGGCATGAAGCTCACCTCCCATGCGCCGACGTGCTGGTTGGGGATGAGCACGTAGCGGACATCGGGATGTTCGGTGATCTGGTCGAGGAGCAGGTTGGCCTGATCGACGCGCCGGCCGGTGGCGAAGGGCCAGTAGGAGCCCACGCCCTCGGACGACATGCCCTCGCTCGACACGATGCTGGGGTTGGCATGGCCGCGAGGGGCGACCAGACGCCAGAGCCAGGCGAGCGCGGGCGGCAGCACGTGAAAGAGACCGAGGATGCCGTAGGTGGGGTTCTCGCGGGTGCAGGGCGGGCAACGCACGCCGAAGCTGCGCACATCAACGTCCACCTCGCCGTCCACCACGCCGGGCACCAGGTTGCGCGGAAGCACGATGCGCGGGTTGGGGCAGGGCTTGCCGGGCGCGTCCTCGATGTGCTCCCAGATCAGCGCGGTGGCGCCGGGCTGGGCCTCGATGTTGAGGAACAGGAGCGGCAGGCCGGCCTTGAGCGTGAGGGCCTCGAGGTGCGGGTCGGTGCCGTAGGCGTTGATGTGGTTGACGCGCACGAACCACGCGTCCTCGGCGTCCACCACGGCGAGCTTGCCCTCGCCCTTCTGGAGGGACGGATGGCAGAGCGCCATGTCGTCGGTGACGGGGCGCACGTCGCAGGCGCGCGGCAGCACGACGCTGCGCTCGTCGCCGGTCACGAGGTTGCGACCGAGGAGCAGGCTGCCGTCGGGCTGGCGATGGATGTGCTCGAGCATCTCGCTCTTGCCGCCGCCGCTGGCTCCCTCGTGCGAGATGACGAGCTTGTTGCCGTAGGGCGTGATGACCTGCGCGGTCGAGCAGTGGATGGTGGTCCAGTTTTCGTTTTCGCCCAGGTTGAGCAGCACGCCGTAGATGCCCTTTTTGGCCGAGGGGCCGGGGTAGAGGTTGTAGCTGAACAACTCGTGCAGGCCCTCGCGGCGGTTGTGCACGACGATCTGTTTGCCGGCGAAGTGGGTGTGGCGGAAGGGCGGGGCGACGTAGATGATGGCGCCGGGCTTGAAGTCGGCCGGCACCTCGTCGGGCGAGAGCATGCCCTGGAGGAGGGCGAGGCCGAGGGCGAAGAAGCCGGCGTTGTCCGGCGCGATGACGAGGGCGTGGGTGCCCTTGCCCTTGATGCCCGCGATGAAGGGGAACACGGCCAGCGGCTGCGTCTTCAACCAAGCGAAAGTCTCCTCGCGCAGCGGAGCGAACTCGGCGCCGAACTGCGCGCGGTAGGTGGGCTTGTCGGTCGGGCGCTCGTCTCCGATGACCATGCAGTCCGGGTCGCGGCGGCGCATGTAGGGATCGACGTAGTTGGCGGCGATGCCGTTGCGCGCCTGGCAGACCCGGGCCTCGAGAACCATGCCCTTGCCCGGCACCTCGTAGGCGACCTCGTGCCAGCCGTGTTTCGCGTCGCGCACCGCGAGCGAGACCAGATCGTCCACGCTGCGCGCGAGGGTGACTTTGGGCGCGGCGGCGAGGATTTCCTCGGCCTCGCGCGGCAAGGCGTAGGGGAGTTTGAAGCCGGCCGCGGGTGCGGCGGCGCGGACGGTGGGCGAGGCGTTGGCGGTGAGCGGTGTGTTCATGGCGGGAAGACTCTAGCGGAATCGGCGACCGCACGCTGCCGACGGCTTGGCGCAAGATGCGCAAAATGTGGCATCATAAAATGCGCAATTGGTGTCGTGTTTTGAGCAATCGCGCTTTTGCCTCGGCGTCATGCCTTTGGTGGTTCGCCAAGCCCTCGCCTCGCGTATGTCGGCCCTGCCGGAGTTGCGGGGCTTTCTGGACGACGTGTCTTTGCTGGCCGGGGTGACGGTGCGTTTCTGGCCCTCGGTCTCGGCGGCGGCGGGAGAGGCGGATGGCGGGCGGAATGCGGGGCCGGAGCCGGTGGCGCTGTGCGCGCGCATGGGGCGCGAGCCGGGCGGATGCCGGATGTGCGTTTCCTTTCGCCAAAAACTGCGCGAGCGGGCGACGGCCGCGCCGGTCGAGGCGGCGTGCGACGCGGGCTTGGTCGAGTTGCTCGTGCCGGTGCCGGTGGGTGGGGTGGTGGCGGGGCATTTTTTGGTGGCGGGGCTGCGCGAGGGCGCGGAGACGACCAAGGCGGCGAACCGCGCGCGGCATCTGTTGGCGCGGCTTGGCGTGGATTGGCGCGCGGAGGATCTGGCTCGGCTGCGCGTGGGCGCTCCCGAGTGCGGCCCGGTGCGGCGCGCGGCGCTTGCGCGGATTTTGCAGGCGGGGGCGGAGCGCATCGGGCGCGCGATGACGGAGCACCTCGCGAGCGCGCCGACGGGCGTGCCCGAGTTGGTGGAGCGCGCCTACCGCATCGTTCACGCGGAGTATGCGCGGCCCCTGCGCGTGCCCTTGCTGGCGCGGCGGCTCGGGGTTAGCGCGGCGCATCTGAGCCGGATTTTTCATCACGCCACGGGGCTGCGGCTGGTGGACTACGTGGCGCGTTATCGGGCGGAGCGGGCGCGCGCGATGCTCGCCGAGGACGAGGGCGAGGGCGATGACGACGGGGCCGCGCGCTCGGTGGCGGAGGTGGCGCGGGCCTGCGGCTTCGCCTCGATCTCGCAGTTCAACCGCGTGTTCAAGGCGACCTTCGGCGCGAGTCCGCGCGCGCTGCGCCGCCGG
>DAIPIP010000038.1:0-20724 GCA_036770725.1 Opitutaceae bacterium | reverse complement strand
ATGTCTGGCATCCTATGTGTAAACGATGTCTGGCACCATGCCAGCGGTCCGGCCTACATCCTAAAGTCCAAATTCAATAGGCGTATGGCATTAGTCCAGACGCCTCCCTATTGAAGCGGCCCCGCCATCGGTCCCTTCCTGGGATCGACCAGATACCAATGGAGCACGCCGTTTCGGCTCGCGCGTTTACCCACCTTTGCCCCGGGAAACTGTTTACGAATCTTGGCCAAGAGAGCAGCCTGCGGAGCCGGCAGCGTGCCGTCCGCCGGGGTGAAATCGGCAAGCCAAGCATCATGCGGACCCTGCGATAATTTACTCATGCTCTCACGATTTGTCCGATGGCGAACTCCTTGGCGACTCAACGATTCCCGACCCGCCGCGAACGACCTCCGTGAGCAGGTAGCGGCACGGCGGCAGCCGTTTCGTGATCGTTCCGCCATCGTGCTGCATGCCGCACGAAAGCGCCCCCGCACTTCCGCCACCTTAAACCCCAAAGCCCCCACCCTTGCCCGAAAAACATCAAAGAACATACGAGGTCGCCGTCTCGCATTCCCGCCACCGCACCAACGCCGACTGCGATCACCAGTCGCTTCTTGGGCATTTCGGGGGCATGCTCATTTTGCGCCCCGCCCCTTTTCCTTGATGTCCCGCTCCACCACCCTCCGCTCCCTGCTCGTTTTAATCGGCTTTCTCCTCGCCGCCTTCGCCGTCGCCGCTCTCGGCGGCATGGCCACGTCGAGCGGCGTGCGCGACTGGTATCCCACCCTGTCCAAACCCGCCTGGACTCCCCCCTCCTGGCTATTCGGCCCGGCCTGGACCCTGCTCTACATCGCCATGTCCGTCGCGGCCTGGCGCATCTGGCGCCTGCCCGCCGGCGCCGCCCGCACCCGCGTTCTTTTCACCTGGTGGTTTCAACTCGCGCTCAACGGCGCGTGGTCCTGGGCCTTCTTTTACTTCCGCAGCCCCGCCGCCGGCCTCCTCGTCATCGGTCCGCTACTTGTAGTTATTGCTTGGATACAGCCTTCCCTCGCCCGCGCCGACCGCCCGTCCGCCCTGCTGTGGACGCCCTACGTCCTCTGGGTCGCCTTCGCCTCCTGCCTAAACCTCGCCATCTGGCACCTGAATTAGGCCGTGTCTTGTAAATAAACCGGGCCAGCGTGAGCGAGAAAAGGCGCTCGGCCAAGGCGACCGAGGCGGAGGCGGGCCAGAGGCCCGTGCCGCCGAGGGCAACGCAGGCCCGGCGCCTTTTCTCGCTTCACTCGCAGAGCGCCCGCGATGGCCCGGTTTATTTACAAGACACGGCCTAGGATCGCTTGCAGGGCGGACCGCCTTGTCCGCCTGTCGTGGCCAAACCCCGACCGCCTCCCCGGCCCGGGCGCGCGGCGTGAGCCGTCACGCTTGGAGGGCGGGGCTCCGTCCCCGCCGCCATGCCAGCCAGCCCACCAGGCCGAGACCGCCCCACAACGCCAGCGTCCCCACGATCTCGTGCAGCGCATCGTAGTTGCCCGGGAAATACCGCGCCGTCGTCGAGATCACCAGGATGCGCAGCACGTTGAACACGAAACCGATCGTGAGCGCCGCCGGCACCAGCAACGCCACCGACCACCACGACCGCCCCGCGATGCCTCCGGCGAGAATGGCCACCAACGCCCCCGACGTGATCAACCCGAAACCATTGCACTCCGTCGCCACCCAAAAGTGTCCCTCCGCCACCGACAACACCAGCTGAGGATCCGCCGGCGTGCCCGCCAGCGTCAGCTGCGGAGCGAGCCCCAACCACGCCAACAAATTCGCCGAACCCACCGCCGCCAGCCGACGCAGCGGCCAGTCGAGCAACGGAAACGCCACGATGATCACCAACAACAGCCCCACGCCCGCCACCAGCGGCCGAAAATATCGAAAACTCTCCGCCCCGAACAGCCCCTGCACGCACCCCGCCACCGCCAGCGCGAAGGCCGGCAACACCAACACCGGCCAGCCCGCCACCCCCGCCACCCCGGTCAACGCAAACGCCACCGCCACCATCCCCAACGCCCGCCCGCTCGCCACCCCGGTCACCCGCAACTCCGGACGGTGCTTCCAAACCACCACCGCCACCCCCGCCGCCAGCAAGATAAACGCCTGACGTATCTGCTCCCTCGCCACCGTCTCCGCCATGATCCAGCGCGTCACCGGCCAAAACACCGCCACCGTCGCCGCCACCAAAACCCACGCCGACATCCGCGCCCGCCAATCCGGTCGGGACGAAACAGGATCGGGTCTGGGTGCGGGCAAAATCGACTCGGACATGCCCCATGCCTTATCTCGCGCGCCCCTCGCGCACAAGCGCCGCCACACGTTATCGCATCTTATCCCTCACCCATACCCCTCGCGCCCGTCCCTCGCCCTTCGCCTTGAGCCCGCACGCGCTGACTGATTTTCAAAAACCAACTACACGCCCATGCGCCATCCCCGCCCGCTTCTCGCCGCCCTCCTGCTCGGCCTCGCCGCCGGCTGCGCGCATCGCCCCGACCCCGCCTCCCCCCTCGCGCCCGCACCTCCCGCCGCCGCCCGCGAAACCGACTTCGTGCTCACCCTCCTGCCCCCTCGCTACGACTTCCAAGGCCCCGCCTTCGTCCCCGTCGCCACCCCAGCCCCCCGCCGCGTGTTTCGCGGTCAAACCGTGTTTATCCTGCCCGCATCCCCCGGCCCCGACCCCGCCGCCGCCCTCCACCTCGAACTGGAAATCCGCGAACCCGGCCTTTTCAGCCCCGCCCGACGCGCCAGCGTTCCCGCCGACGCCTTTGCCAGTTTCCGCACCACCGACCGCGACCCCCTCGGCGATTACACCGTAACCCTGCGAAGCACCGACCCCGCCTCCCGCGCCACCAAAACCTCCCGACACACCCTCCGCGTCGAAGACTACCGCCCCCCAACCCTCCCCGCCGACTTCGATCCCCCGACCTGGCTTACCCGCTACCACCTTCAACCCACCCCCGAGCTCGCCCTCCCCGCCCTCCCCCGACTCCACCTCGGCCTCCCCGCCGACAAACGCACCGGCGCCCTCCCGCCCCTCCTCGGCTTCTACGACCAACTCCTTCGCGACAACCCCTGGCTCCTCCCCGCTTTCTCCGCCCGCCTCGCCGAAGCCCACCCCGACGAAGCCTACCTGCTCAGCGTCGTGCTCGGCTTCCATTTCCGCCGCGCTCCCGACGCTCGACCCGCCACCCTCGACGCCTCCACCTGGACCCGCATTGCCGACTTCCGCGCCTACGACTGGCCCGCCGATCCCGATTCCCCGCTCGCCGAAATCGCCCAACTCGACGCCCTCTGGGGCCGCTTCTTCGCCACCGGTCGCTACACCGATTTACGACCCCTGCTCGCCCCGCTCTTCCACCACGCCGACCTCGGTGCCGCCGAGCGCTGGCAAACCCGGTCCCGATCCGTCGCCCCCGGCGCCGACCTCGAAGACGCCCTCGCCTCCGCCCCGCCCGAAGTGAGGCGCGACCTCCTCCTCCGCTCCGCCCTCTGGTCCCTCCGAAGCAACGCCCGCCAACACCCCCTCGTGCGCACCTATCTCCAGCACACCCTCGTCTACGGCGAACTCCCCGCCCCCGTCCAAGACCTCCTCAAACGCATCCTTCAACCCGAGCCCGCCGACTGAGCGCCCCGCCGCCGCGCGCCCGACGTTTGCCTTTGCTCCGCGCCGCTTCTTGGCTCCGGCCCATGTCGCCCCACTCGCGCCTCCTCGCCGCCGCCGTTCTTCTCGCCGCCGCCTTCTTCGCCGCCGCCTGCTCCCCCCGCCCGACCGCCGTCGCATCCGCCCCCGCCGACCAGACCCTCCACCTCGGCAACGGCGCCGAACCCGGCGACCTCGACCCCCACCTCGCCACCGCCCTCACCGAGTTCAACATCATCCTCGCCCTCCACGAAGGCCTCGTCGCCCTCGACGAGGCCACCGGCCGCCCCGTCCCCGCCGTCGCCGAATCCTGGTCTGTATCCGAAGATCAACTACGCTGGACCTTCCGCCTCCGCCCCGACGCCCGCTGGTCCGACGGCGACCCGCTCACCGCCGCCGATTTTCTCTTCTCCTTCGAGCGCATCCTCCGCCCCGCCCTCGCCGCCGAATACGCCTACATGCTCCACCCCGTCCGCGGCGCCGAAGCCTTCAATTCCGGCGTCACCGACGACTTCTCCACCGTCGGCTTCTCCGCCCCCGACGCGCACACCCTCGTCGTCGAACTCGCCTCCCCCACGCCCTACTTCCTCGGCCTCATCACCAACATGTCCTGGTTCCCCGTGCATCCGCCCACCGTCCTCAAACACGGCCGCATCGACCAGCGCGGCACCGCCTGGACCCGCCCCGAAAACCACGTCGGCAACGGCGCCTACCGCCTCGCCGCCTGGACGCCCAACGACCGCATCATCGTCGAACGCAACCCCCGCCACCACTCCGTCTCCGCCCCCGGCTACGACCCCGCGACCAGCCTGCAACGCGTCGTCTTCTACCCCACCGACAACACCCCCGCCGACGAGGCCGCCTACCGCGCCGGCCAGCGACACGTCACCTACGACCTCTTGCCCGACCGCATCGCCAACTACCGCGCCCCATCCCCCTCGCCCCTCCGCATCGACCCCCAACTCGAAACCATCTACCTCCGCTTCAACACCACCCGTCCCGCCCTCGCCGACGCCCGCGTCCGCCGCGCCCTCGCCCTCGCCATAGACCGCGCCGCCATCGCCACCACCGTCCTCCAAGGCTCCAGCCTCCCCGCCCACCACTACACCCCGCCCGGCGCCGGCGGCTACCACGCCCAAGCCCGCCAACCCCACGATCCCGAAGCCGCCCGCGCCCTCCTCGCCGAAGCCGGTTTCCCCGGCGGACGCGACTTTCCCCGCCTCACCGTCCTGCTTCCCAACAACGCCGTCACCACCCGCATCTTCGAAGCCGTCCAAGCCATGTGGAAACGAGAACTCGGCGTCGAAGTCACCATCGAGAGCCAGGACTTCCGGGTCATGCTCGATGCCACCAAAAACCTGAACTACGACCTCGTGCGCTCCCGCTGGATCGGCGACTACGACGACCCCAACACCTTTCTCGACATGTTCGTGACCGGCGGCGGCAACAACCAGACCGGCTGGTCCTCCCCCGCCTACGACGACCTCATCGCCCGCGCCGCCCGCGCCCCCGATCCCGCCACCCGCTTCGCCCTCTTTCAACAAGCAGAAACCCTCCTCCTGGACGAAGCACCCATCGCCCCCCTCCTCTTCGGAGCCCGCGTCCATCTCGTCCACCCCGACGTCCAAAACTGGCAACCATCCCTCCTCGGCGTCCGCCGCTACCAGACATTACGCATCACTCCTTCGGAACCCACCCCGACGCAATAAGGTCCACACAAAGCTTCCGGCGATAAAAGCCCACAAAGGCCCACAACGCCCGCGTTCCGACTCGCCCCAACTCCCTGCGGCCCGAGCCCATATTTGCCGCATCTATCACCCAAGCCAATCCTTGACCTGACGCGGAGATTCACGACGCTCTTACTTTCCCCCCTATGATGCAGCCCCGCCCCCCTCGCGGCTTGAGCCGCAGTTTGCGCCTCCCCCTTTCCCTGGCCGCTCTCGCCGTCGCAAGCGCGTCTTCCTTCGCTCAGATCCCGACCATCCCCATACCCAACCAGCTGGCCGAGGTCGAACAACTCTTCACCGCCCGCAAACCCGCGGACGCCGCCGGCCTTCTCGACGAAATCATCAAACGCGTGCAAGCCGGTGAAAACCTGCCCACCGGCATCAGCCTTGAGCGCCTCATGCTCACCGCCGCCAACACCCACTTTCAGGTTCAAAACTACGCCCGCTCCGCCGAACTCGGCGAAGCCATCGAGAAACAACCCTCGGTCGGCGCCACCGCCCTCGCCGAAGCCCGCATGATTCGGGGCCTCTCCCTCGCCCTCCAGCAGAAATACGTCGAAGCCATCCCCGTTTTCCGCGCCGCCGAAGAATCCATCACCTACCGCGACAAGGCCATGCTCTACGGCGCCATGTCCGCCGCCCAGGCCGGCCAGCTCCCCGTCGCCATCGAGGCCTATAATCGCCTTCTCGCCACCGCCCCCCGCGACCGCGACTGGGCCGACGCCGCCCTCTCCCTCATCGACCTCCACCTCCGCGCCGGCAACCTCGCCGAAGCCCGCCGCGGCCTCGCCCTCCTCCGCCGCGACCTCGTCCTCGTCGATAACCTCGCCGGCCTCAACATCCTCGTCCTCCAACTCGGCGACGCCCTCATGAAAGCCGGCGACAACGCCGGAGCCCTCGCCGCCTTCCGCTCCATCACCAGCCGCGACGCCCTCATCGCCGAACAAAAAAAGCGCACCGCCGCCCTCGAACGCGCCCTCCAGCGCCTTCAAGCCCTCCGCACCCCCTCCGCCACCGACGCCGATTCCATCCGCCGCCTCGGCGCCCGCCTCGAACAAGCCAAAACCTCCCTCGAACAAGTCGAAAAATTCGTCGGCTACGACGCCAGCCTCCGCTACCGCCTCGCCTACACCTTCCAGGAACGCGGCGGCGTCTGGGAAGCCTCCCTCCTCTTCGAAGACCTCCTCGCCAACTTCCCCGACTCCCAGGAACGCGAAAACGCCTTCTTCGGCCTCGTTCGCGCCTACGCCGACGCCGGTCGCTTCGACAAGGTCAACGAAAGCGTCGAGCGCTTCACCCGCGAATTCCCCAACTCCCAGTTCGGCCCCCAAGCCCTCTACCTCGCCGCCATGGCCGCCGGCCAGCGCAACGATACCGAATCCCAGCTCAAGTTCCTCGACGTCGCCACCTCCCGCTACCCCGACTCCGGCCTAAACGACTCCCTCCGCCTCATGCGGGCGAACACCCTGTTCACCCTCGCCCGCTACCAAGAGGCCAAGCAAATCGTCAGCGACTACATCCGCGACTTCCCCCAAGGCCAGTTCGTCGAGGACGCCCGCTACCTCTCGGCCATGGCCGACCTCGCCGAAGGCCGCGCCTCCGAGTCCGAAGTTCAGATCCGGGCCTACCTCAAGGACTACCCCGAAGGCCGCTTCGTCGCCGACGCCCGCTACCGCCTCGCCGCCACCGCCTTCGCCAAGCAAGACTTCGCCGCCGCCGTTCAACTCTGCGAACAATGGCTCAACGATTTCCCCTCCGCCCACCCCCAGCGCGGAGAGATCCACTCCCTCCACGGCGACGCCCTCGCCGCGCTCGGAAACTCCGAGGACGCCATCATCGCCTATCACTCCGCCCTCGCCCTCTCCCTATCCGACGAACAACTCGGCTACGTCCTCGACGAACTCACCCGCCTCTACCAATCCCGCAAAGAATACGACGCCGCCGTCGCCATGTGGGAGCAATTCGCCGCCGAACGCCCCGATCACCCCTACGTCATCAACGCCGCCTACTGGATCAGCCGCATCCGCACCCGCGAAGGCAAGGCCGACGAAGCCCTCGAACTCGTATCCCGCATCACCCGCCGCTACGTCAACGACCCCTCCCGCGGCGACGTCGAACGCCTCCTCGTCGAAATCGCCTCCACCCTCGCGCGCCCCGTTCGCGCCCGTCGCGGCGAACCCAAACCCGAACCCGTTTCAGACGAAGTCCTCTTCAACCGCGCCCGCCAGCTCATCCTCGACACCAACACCCGCGAAAACCCCACCGCCCAGGCCCGCGCTATCTTCGTCCAATCCGAAATCGCCTCCCTCCGTAAAAACGAAACCCTCCGCGACGAATACCTCGGCCGCATCGCCTCCAACTACGCCCCCGACCAGCTCCCCCCCGGCATCCTCGGCAAAGTCGGCGACACCCTGCTCGCCCAAGGCCAGCCCGACCTCGCCAAACGATTCTACGAGCAGATAATCACCGAACACCCCCGCTCCATCTTCGCCGACTACGGCTACGTCGGCCTCGGCGAGATCGCCCTCCTCGACGGTGACGGCAATGAAGCCCTCGGCCGCTTCAACGCCGCCATCGACGTCGCCGGCGCCCGCTTCAAACTCAAGGAAGCCACCCTTGGCCAAGCCCGCGCCTACATGCTGATCGGCCGCGTGGACCGCGCTCAGGAACTCTTCGAACAAGTCGCCAGCAATCGTGCCTGGCGCGGCGAATCCACCGCCGAATCCCTTTACAACCTGGGCGAAATCGCCCTCCGCCGCGGCACCCCCGACGACCTCGCCAAGGCCCAAGCCCACTTCCAACGCATTTACCTCTCCTACAAGCGCTTCACCCCCTGGGTCGCGCGTGCCTACGTGCGCTCCGCCGAGACCTTCGAAAAGCTCGGCCAGATCGCCGAAGCCGTCACCACCGTCAACCGCATGTTCACCGAAGACCGCCTCCGCCCCCACCAAGCCGAGTGGGCCCAGGCCCAGGAACTCTATCGCCGCCTCGCCCCCCTCGTTCCCTCCACCCCCGCTCCGGCCGCCGAAACCCCCGCCACCACGAGCACATGAGCACCCCCTCCCTCCGCCCCGCCTTCCTCCTCTTCGCGACCGCCCTCGCGTGCGCCCTGCCCGCCACCGCTCTCGCGCAACGCTACGTCATGAAAGACGGCGCCGTCCTGCCCGCCGCCGACGTCACCCTCGGCTCCGGCGCGCTTGTGCAACAAGTTCAAATCCCCTCCGGCGGCTCCTTCGAACGCCGCTTCGCCTTCGGCGATATCGCCCGCCTGGAATTCCCCGAACCCGAAGCCTTTGAAAAAGCCGAAGCCCTCGTTCGCGCCGGCCAGGGCCCCGAAGCCCTCGCCCTCATCGAACCGGTCTTCCGCCAATTCGCCCCCTTCGCCCGCGTCCCCGGCTCCCACTGGCCCCGCGCCGCCGAACTCCGCCTCCAAGCCCTCCTCCTCGGCAACGACAGCCTGCCCATCTCCGCCGCCGCTCGTGAAATCATGCAGGCCAACCTAGGCCCCGAAATCACCGGCACCGCCAAACTCGCCCTCGCCCAGATCGACGCCCGCGGCGGCCGCGAATCCCTCGCCAACATCATGCTGGAAGAAATCATGCGCGAAGCCCCCGCCCCCGTGCAGGCCCGCGCCTGGCTTCTACGCGGCGACCTCGCCGCCGCCCGCTCCGCCCACGTCGAAGCCCTCGAAGCCTACCTCCGCATCCCCGCCTTTTACGGCACCCTCGACGAACTCCTCCCCCCCGCCCTCCTCGGCGCCGCACGCGCATACAAAGGCTACGGCGACACCGGCCGCGCCGAACGCGCCGCCCTCGAACTCATCGACACCTACCCCGAAACCGCCCAAGCCGCCCAAGCCAAACAAGAATTCGGACTTTGATCCGCCCCCGCCCTCTTTCCCTGTAACCACTCTCGATAACTCAAACCCACTCATTTCCCCATGAAACGCGCCCTCACCCTCGCCTCCCTCGTCCTCGCCACGCCCTTGGCCCTCCTGGCCCAAGACGCAGCTCCCGTCGTCGCGCAACAGACGCTCCTCCAAAAGCTCAACATGCCCACGATCTACATCCTGCTCGTCTGCTCGATGTTCATCGTATGGCTCACCGTTGACGGCTACCTCCGCACCAGCCGCAAGGCCCTCGTGCCCGCCCAAGACGTCGAACAACTCAAAAACCTGTTCCGCGCCGGCGACTACCACGGCGCCTACGCCCACACCCGTGCCAACCCCGGCGCGCTCAACAACCTCGTCGGCGACGCCCTCCGCTCGGCCCCCGAAGGCAAATCCGCCGTCGAAGACGCCGTTGTCGCCTCCGTGACCGGCGCGCAAGGCGCCTTCAACAGCAAGATCGCCTACCTCTCCGTCATCGGCGTCATCGCCCCCATGATCGGCCTCACCGGCACCGTTTTCGGCATGATTGACGCCTTCGCCGCCATGGGCGCGGCCGGCGCGGCCGATCCCTCCAAACTCTCGGCCGCCATCGGCGCCGTGCTCTACGCCACCGCCGGCGGTCTCGTCGTCGCCATTCCCGCCTTCGTATTCTATTACCTCCTCCGCAACCGCGTCTCCCACGCCTTCCACGACATGCAAGTCGTCGTCGCCGACCTCTTCCGCCAATTCCCCTACGAGCACCTGCGCGACGCCAACTTCGAAGGCGCCGAGATTTACGCCGCCACGCCCAACTGGGTCGCCGGCTCCGCCCAAGCCTCCCAGGCCTGAGCCCCCGCGCACCACCCACCCCTCCCCTCCACCCTTAACCCTTCTTCACCATGGCCAGCAGCGGCGGCGGCGACGGCGAGCCCGAATTCCAAATCGCCCCCCTTATCGACGTTCTTCTCGTGTTGCTCATCTTCTTTATGAGCATCGCGAGCTCCGCCGTCACCCGCTACGATCCCGGTATCAACGTCCCCTTGGCCCCGGATGCCAACAAGAAGGAAAACTCCGAGGGAGAACTCGTGTTTAACATCGCCTGGCAACAGGCCGAAAACCTCGCCGTCACCACCTTCGAGGAAACGCCCGTGGACGAACCCAGCGCTGTCGTCCCGGTCCTCACCGCCCGTAAAAACGCCAACCCCGCCGTCCGCATCCTCATCCGCGCCGACTCCGATACCCCCGTCCGCTACGTAAACGATGTCATCCAAGCCGGAGCCCAAGCCGGCATCATCGACATCACCTTCGCCACCGTCGCCCGCTAAGGCGGAAGTTTAAGGCCCCACCGCACGATCCCTACGCCACCTCCGTTCGCTGGTCCCCCGACTTCACTTACCCCTTAAACCTCCTCTTCCGCATGAAAATGCCCAAACCCAGCGCGAACGCCGACATCGGCTTTCAGATCGCCCCCATGATTGACGTCGTGTTCGTCATCCTCGTCTTCTTCATGGCCCTCGCCGGACAGATTCGAATCGAGCAGATCCTCCAAACCAAGCTCCCCGGCGTGGCGGTGGCCGGAACCCCGACCGAGTTCTTCGACGAACAAATCCTGCAAGTAGCTGAAGACGGCGAAGTCACCCTCAACGACGAGATATTCGACACCGTCGAAAGTCGCGACCTGCCCCAACTCACCAACACCCTCGGCCAGCTCCAAGCCTCCAGCGACGCCGCCAAAACGAAACTCGTGGTCACCCTCATCAGCCACCCCGACTCCCCCTACTACCGCACCATCGACGTGCTAAACTCCCTCGCCGTGGCCGGCGTGACCAACGTCACCTTCACCGCCGAAATCGACGAGTTCTAAACCGCCGCCCCGCCGCCCCGCCATGTCCAATCCCAACGACAACCCCGAAGACGTCACGCCAGTCGCAGGGCAACCCCTCGCCGACTCGGCGCCGCAGCCCGCCGCCGTGGCGCAAAAGAAAAAAAACCTCTACGTCCGCCTGACCTCCAGTGTCCCCCTGCTGGTCACCGTCATCATCCACGTCGTCTTCATTCTGGGAGCCGGAGCCATCGTCGTCCAGCAGGCCACCAGCGAGAAAAAGCGCACCTTCGAGGCCGCCGAGATCTCCGAGAGCACCGCCGTCAAACAAGTCGAGCACCGCCTCCAAGTCGCCCGCCGAGGCGGAGCCTCCGGCGGCGCGCAAAGCCCCGTCTCCGCCAACCGCATCGTCTCCTCCGCCGCCGGCGGACTCGCCCTCCCCGAGATGCCCGACCTCCCCAGCATGGGGGCCGGCGGCTTCGGCGGCTTCGGCGGCATGGGGGCCGGAGTCGGCCTCGGCGCCGGCACCGGCATGGCCACCTCCCTCGGCGGAGGCACCGGCCTCGGCGGACGAGGCTTCATGAGCCTGAACTTCCTTGGCTCCACCACGCAGAACGTCAGCAAGGTCATCTTCGTCGTTGATACCAGCACCGAGATCATGGAACCCGGCAAAGGCGGCTTTCAGGCCTTCACCATCATACGCGAACAAATCATGAGCCTCGTCGGGCGCCTTCCCCCCGCCGCCCAGTTCAACGTCGTTCTCTTCGGCTACGATTCCGGCAACGAAAACAACCAAGTCGCCGTAAACATCTTCCGCCCCGATCTGGCACCCGCCTCTTCCGATAACAAACGCGCCTTCTTCGAATGGATGGCCCCCGTTAACACCAAACTCGGAAATTACGGTCCCAACTCTGCCGCAGGCCGAGCCACCTGGGCCATGAAAGAACTGCCCGAAAGCGCCGGTATTGACCCCCTTTTCCTCCCCCCCGTCTGGGCCCGCGCCGTTCACGCCGCCTTGGAACAACAACCCGACGTCATCTACGTCATCACCGCCACCCAGGGCCATGTCCGCCGACGCGTGGACGAGGCCACCATCGCACGCCGAACCAAGGAGATGGAAGACAACTACGCGGAAGCCGTGCGGCGGCTGAAGAGTGAAGGCCTGGAAGTCGCGGATGTCATTCGCGCACGCGATGCCGCCCATCGCAAAGCCTCCGCCGAACTCGCCGCCGCCAATCAAAGACTCGTCGCGCAGAAAAAAGACCCCATCGTCCTTCGCTGGATCGGCGACCTCGAACGCAGCGACGTGCAGGCGGAGTTGCGCCGCAATGGCCTAAACATCCGCTTTGATCGCACCGGTTGGAGTCGCCGCGACGGTTCGCTCGTTAATATCCCCAGCAGGCACGTTTCCCAAATCGAAGGAGCCCCTTGGAACGACTTCCTCGCCCACTACGCCCGCCTCCAACGCGCACTGGTGCCCGAGCGCCCCGCCCTGAACCTCTTCCTCTTCGTCGGCCCCAACGACAACCCCGCCCAAGCCGTCACCAACCTCACGAATGTGGCCCGTCGCAACGGCGGCAGCTTCCAGCTCCTCACCACCAGACGCCTGGAAGAAATCAAAGCCCGCGCCGCCGAGGAAGAAGCCCGCCAGAATCGCTGAGCCCACCCTTACGCATCTAGTTTAACTTGATGCTCTCGATTCCCACGAATCAGGCCACGAAGTCACCGTAGCTCGTTTCGTGAAAAACGAGACTCCGGCACGCGGCTCCCGTAAAACGCCAAAAAACGGCGGCGACTCCCGCGAGTCGCCGCCGTTTTTTTTTGCGCCTTACTCGCCTGAAAATCAGCGGTCCCGAAGCTATAAGCCGGATTATGTATCCGCCGTCTCGCGACGACGGATGACGATCATTTCTCTCAACGCCCGCCGATCTTGCGACCGGCGAACGAGCCTTCCGCCACGCCGCCGAAGCGACGCGCAGGAAGATGCGGCATACCCGCGACCATCGGACGAGCAGCCCGGTCGCCTATTTTGCCTTGCACCGGAAGGGGTTTGCCGTGCCGCCGTCATTGCTGACGAGCGCGGTGGGCTCTTACCCCACCTTTTCACCCTGACCGCGCGGTTGCCCGCGCGGCGGTTTGTTTTCTGTGGCACTATCCGTCAACGCGCCTTGAAGCGCGCCGCCCGGCCTCGGCCTTGCGACCTCGACCGGCATCCTGCCCTGCGGTGTCCGGACTTTCCTCTCCGACGAGATTCTCTGCCTGGCGCGTCGGATCACGACACGCCGTGGGATGCGAAAGAACATCGGAGCGACCATCCACCCCGGGACCAACGCGCACCGTGCCGCCCCGCCCATCACCAATCAAGCCGCATCCCAATAAAGAATCTTCCCGCACTGATCGCAGATCCCCAGCTGCGCCGGATCCGCGCTGCGCGAGCCCGACTCCGCCTCGCTCGAAACCTTCAGGTGGCAGCCTCCGCACTTGCCCCCGCGCAACGGCACCACCACCGGCCACTGGCGCTTCAAAACGCGCTCGTAAACCCGTAGCGAAATCTCCGGCACATCCACTCGCGCCGCCTCCGCCGCCGCCACGGCCTCCACCAACTCCGCGCCGAGGTTTTTCTCCCGCTCGGCCAACGTGGCCAACCGGCCCTGATGCTGAACGATGTTGATCTTCAGCGCGGCCTCGGCGGCGGCGAAACGCTCTTTCGCGCCGTCGATTTCAAACATCACCCCGAGTTCCTGCTCCTCCAGCGCGCCGACCGCCTCTTCCATCGTCGCGATCTCCTTGGTCAACGCCTGATACTCGTCGTTCTTTTTCACCGAGAGTTGCTGGGTGCGATATTTCGCAAGCTTCGTCTCGGCCGAACCGATCTCGGTTTCCAAAAGTTTTTTCTTCGTCTCAAGCCCGAGCAACTCCGCCTTGGCCGCGTCGATGGCCGCCTTTTCGGTCGCGATGTCGCGCTCCACCCGCGCCCGGTCGGCGGGCACGGCGGCGAGCTGCTGCTCGAGTTGACGGCGACGGGAATCGCGATCCTGGACGACAAGCAACTGCGTCAATACTGCATGCGGCATTCCCGCATGCAGACGCCGTAACGCCCGCGCCTCAACGTGGAAATTTACAGAAAGAAGTGACCGCAGATAACGCAGATTATCGCAGATAAATGCATCGGGACTAACACCGGTTATTCATCTGCGCCCATCTGCGTTATCTGCGGTTAAAATTACCTCACGCCCGCTTAACGTCGCGGATCGGATACTGCGTCACGGTGATGCCTTTGTTGCCGCGCGCGCCGATGCTCAGCTCGCTGAGATCGAACAGAAAATCCTTCACCCGCGCGCTGCACCGGCCGCTCAAGTAAACCGTCACGGCCTTGGGCATGCTTTCGATGTTTTTGGTCTCGTCGAAGAACACGAGTTTCGAGCCTTCGCTTGCGGCGAGGTTGTAAACTTTTTCGCGGGTCATGCCGCCGAGTTGGAAGCGTTTCGCGAAGGCTTTGCCGGTCTTTTTGTCCTGGTAAACGACCGTGTAGTAGCGGTCGTCGCCGTCCTTCGGCACGACGTGAAGGTGCTCGATGTTTTTGCCGACGAAAACCTTGTCGGCCACGCGCACGAGTTTGCAGGTCGCGTCGGCCATGAAGGCCACGACGTCGTCGATGGGCGTCACGTCTTGCAAGAACTCGAAGTCGTCCTTGCGGGTGTTGAGCGCGATAAAACCTTCGGTCTTGTTGACGTAGAGCTTCTGGTTGGCGACGAGCACGCTCGCGGCGCTGATCTGCTCGATCTCGTCGGAGGTGGTCTTGCGCTTCACGCCCTTGCCGAACTTTTCCTGCAGGCGCTCGAACCAGGCGATGGTGTAGTCGGTGAGGTGCGCGAGGTCGTGTTTCACCTGCGCGAGTTCCTTTTCCAGAGCCTTCATGGCTTCGTCGGCCTTGAAGCGGTTGTAGGCCGAGATGCGCTTGATGCGGATTTCGGTTAGGCGGGTGATGTCGTCGTCGGTGACCTCGCGGCGGAGCAGATGCAGGTGGGGTTTAAGGCCGGCGCGAATTTCCTCCAGCACCGACTCCCAGGTCTTCGATCCCTCGATGCGGCGGTAGATGCGTTCCTCGATGAAAATGCGTTCGAGCGAATCGGCATGCCACTGGTCGGCGAGTTCGCCGATGCGGATCTCGAGCTCGAGGCCGAGCAGGGATTTGGTGCGTTCGACCGAGCGTCTCAGGATTTCGGATACGCCCATGAAGTTGGGCTTGTCGTCGATGATCACGCACGCGGCGGGCGAGAGCGTGACTTCGCAATCGGTGAAAACGTAGAGCTGGTCGATGAACTTGTCGGGGTCCGCGGTGGAGCTGAGTTCCACGAGGATCTCGACCGTCTCGGAGGTCATGTCCTCGATGCGCTTCACCTTCAGCTTGCCCTTGGCGATGGCGCTTTCGATCGAGGCCTTGAGCGACTCGGTGGTGGCGCCGAAGGGCAGCTCGGTGATGGCGAACTGGTATTTGCTGCGCTGCTCGATCTTGGCGCGCACCTTCACCTTCGAGCCGCGCTCGCCGTCTTGGTAAGCGGAGAAATCGGCGATGCCGCCCGATGGGAAATCCGGCCGGATGCGGAAGGTTTTACCCTGAAGGTGATTGATCGAGGCGCGACAGAGGTCGTTGAAGTTATGCGGCAGGATCTTGGTCGTAAGGCCGACCGCGATGCCCTCCGCGCCTTCGAGCAAGGTGATGGGGAACTTGGCCGGCAGCGTCACCGGCTCCTCGCTGCGACCGTCGTAGGATTTTTGCCAGTTGGTCGTCTTGGGGTTGAATAGCACCTCGCGCGCGAAGGGCGTGAGGCGGCACTCGATGTAACGCGGCGCGGCCGCGGCGTCGCCGGTGAGGGTGTTGCCGTAGTTGCCCTGCGGCTCGACCAGCCAGGAGCGCTGCCCCATGGCCACGAGCGCGGCGCCGATGGAGGCGTCGCCGTGCGGGTGAAAAGCCATGGTGGCGCCGACGATGTTGGCGACCTTGTGGAAACGGCCGTCGTCCTTGTCCCAAAGCGTGTGCAGAATGCGGCGCTGAACGGGCTTCAGGCCGTCATCGAGGTGGGGAACGGCGCGATCAAGGATGACGTAGCTGGCGTATTCGAGGAACCAGTTGCGGTAAGAGTGGGCGAGCGGGGCGTTGTCGTTGTTTTGCGGGGCGACGGGCTCGGCCGATTCGGCGGCGGGCAGCTCCGCGCCCTCGGCTCCCTCGGCGGCGACGTTGGCTTCCGCTTTCACCTCGGGGGATACCGGCTCGCTCGACGGCTGACCGTTGAGGGGAAGTTCGGGCTGATCGTGGTCGGACGGAGGCTGGCCTTTGGGCATCGCGATTAAGAAAAAGAGTGGGCGGAGAGGGTCGGAAAGCGCCGAACTTCCAACACCCGACGGCGAATATCCAAGACTTTATTCCATCTGGATCAGCCGATGCACCTCGCGCAACAGCGCCCCCAGCTCGAAAGGCTTGCCCAGGAAAGCGAAGCGCGGAAGCCGCGCAAATTCCTCCGCGTCCAAATCGCGGCCATACCCCGAAAACATCAGCACCGGCACCTCGCTCCCCACCGCGCGCAAGGCCTTGATCAACTCCAGTCCGGTCATTTCGGGCATGGTGTGGTCGGTGATCACCAATTGAAACGCGTCCGGCTGATCCAGCAGACGTTCGAGACAATCCCGAGCACGGTTAAACACCATCGGCCTGTAACCAAAATGCTCCAAGGCCTGTTGCGTGAGCAGGGCCACGCTCTCCTCGTCGTCGATGATCGCCACGCATTGCCCGTCGCCGCGCCCGATCAACGACTCGGGCAGGCTGACTTTCTCCGCCGCCCCCTGTCGCAAGGTCGGCAGAAACAACTTGAACGAGGTCCCCCGCCCGGGCGCGCTGTCCACTTGTATCGCCCCGCCGTGAGCCATCGCGATGCCACTCGCCATCGCCAAACCAAAGCCCGTCCCCTCCCCCTTGGGCTTGGTGGTGAAAAAGGGCTCGAAGATCCGCTCCAACACCGCGTCGCTCATCCCACACCCGTTGTCCGTGATCGCCAATCGCGCATACATCCCCGGACGCAGCGTCCCCACCCGCACCGCCGGCGGCTCGCCGGTCACCCGCACGCCGTCCAGCTTCAGCCGAATGCACCCGTCGCTGCGTCCCTGCAACGCATGCGCCGCGTTTGCACAGCTATTGATCAACACCTGCTGCAAACGCGTGGGATCGCCCTGCACCACAAGCGCCCCCTCCGGCAATTCGTGCTCGATCTCAACCGTGGAAGGTATGCTCGCCCGCACCAAAGGCACCGTCTCCCGCACCAACACCGCCATGTCCAACGGCGCATGCGCCTGCTCCCCCGCACGCGAAAACGCGAGGATGCGCCGCACCAACTCCGCCGCGCGACGCCCCGCCACCGTCACATTGTTCAACTTAGCCAGCGCCGGATGCCCGTCCGCCAACAACCCCGCCGCGATCTCCGAATACCCCAAAATCGCGGCCAGCAAATTATTAAAATCATGCGCGATGCCCCCGGCCAGCGTCCCCAGCGTCTCCATCTTTTGCGCCTGCGCCGTCTGCTGCTCTATCCTCAGCCGCTCCTCCCGCTCCAGCCGACGCTGCGTCACGTCTCGCGCCACCACCATCAATCCCGTCGCCCGCCCTTCCACATCAAAGAGCGGATACGAACGCAAATCCACCCACCCCCGCACCCCGTTCTTCGAACACACCTCCACCTCGCGCGCAAACACCCCGCCCGCCAGCACCCGCCTCGTGTCCACCTCGACCGCCGCTCGCGACGTGGGCGGATACAACACGTCGTGCGCCTTGCCCATTATCTCCGCTTCCCGCCAACCGTAAATCCCCTCGGCCCCCGCGTTCCAGTAAGTGAAAACCAAATTCTCATCCAAACAGTAAACCGCGTCCTGGATATGCGCCAACAACGCCGCATCCCGCGCCAGCTCCACCTCCGCGCGCTTACTCGCCTCGATCTCCCGCGTCGTCCCGATGATGCGCCGCGCCCGACCACTCGCCTCCCGCTCGATCACCCGGCCGTGATTCACCACCCAACACCACCCACCCTCCGCCGTGCGCAGACGATGCTCCACCCCGAAACCACTCTCCTCACCCCGCAAACACGCCTCCACCTGCTCCTTAACCCACTTCTCATCATCGGCATGCAACAACGCAAACCATTGCCCCGCCGCCAGCGGACCAGGCCAATCCCCTCCCCAAAAACACCGGCCCTCCCCACGAAAAACCATCCGGTCCTCCGCCACCCGCCAATCCCACCACGCCATCAGCGAAGCTTCCATAACCAGCTTCAACACCTCCGCACGCACCGCCTCGCCACCCATCTCCCCAAGCCCCGCTGCCTCACTTGAAACCGGGGAATTATCGTTCGACGCTGCGTTCATCTTGGAAATCGGTTTTCTATTAATTTCGGCCATTACTTATTTAACAATGCCCAGTCCTTAGGGATTGTCCCCTAGATTCAGCTGGTGCAGATTTCCTGCGTAAAGGGCCATGTCGCGATCCACTTTTATACCCGGCCTTATCGTCCTGTGGCTGCTCATCTTCGGCTCCCACGCCGCCCCGGGCACCCCCGCCGCCCCACCCTCCGCATGGCAACCCACTCCCGCCCAGCTCGCTTGGATACGCGATAACCCCGTCGTTCGCTTCTCCTACGACCCCGCCTGGACTCCCTTCTCTTATCGCGACGAAGAATCCGGCGCCTTCATCGGCCTCGACGCCGACCTGCTGTCCCTGATTTCCGCCCGCACCGGCTTGCGCTTCGAAGCCGTCCACCACCCCGACTGGGCCTCCGCCTACCGCGCCGCCCTCGACGGCGAAGTATCCGTCCTCACCAGCACCGCCGACGCCCCCGAGCGCGCCGCCCACTTCCGCTTCTCCCGCCCCTACCTCGCCTTCCCCCTCGTCATCATCACCCGCGACGACCAGCCCAACTTCGACGACCTCTCCCTCCTCGTCGGCCGCCGCATCGGCATCGTTCGCGACTACGCTCCCTCCAAATCCCTCAAACGCGACCTGCCCGACCTCGCCTTCGTCGAATACGACTCCATGGCCCGCTGCCTCCACGCCGTCTCCATCGGCGAAGTGGACGCCGCCCTCAATCTCCTCGTCAACTCCGGCCACCACATACGCCAGCAAGGCCTCTCCAACCTCAAAGTCGCCGGCGTCGCCCCCTACACCTTCGCCCTCCGCCTCGCCATCCGCCGCGACCAACCCGAACTCGCCGCCATCCTCGACCAAGCCATCGCCACCCTCTCCGCCGCCGAACGTCAGGACCTCGTCGCCACCTACGTCCGCCTCGACACCGGCGCCGTCGTCAGCTGGCACACCGCCATCCGCTGGTTCGTCTCCGCCTGCGCCGCGGCCATCATCGTCATCGCCGCGATCGGCTGGCACAACTACCGCCTTCGTCGCGAGCTCGACCAACGCCTGCGCCTCCAACGCGAACTCGAGAAATCCCACGCCAAACTCGAAACCCTCAACCGCGAAAAAAGCGGCCTCATGCGCATGGCCGCCCACGATCTCCGCAACCCCCTCGCCGGCATCCTCCTTGGCATAGAACTCATGCGCATCGACGACCCCGCCACCCGCCGCCAAGGCCTCGATCGCCTAAATCTCCTCGTGCATCAAATGATGCACATGATCCGCAACCTCCTCGACGTCGAAGCTCTCGAAGCCGGCACCCGCCGCCTCCACTCCGAACACATCGAACTCGTCCCCGCCCTTCGCGAATCCCTAGCCACCTTCGAACCCGTCGCCCAACGCAAAGCCATCGCCCTCCACCACGCCGAGGCCGAGCCCGGCCTCGCCATCCATGCCGACCGCGCCGCCTTCCGCCAAGTCTGCGACAACCTCGTCTCCAACGCCGTCAAATATTCCCCCGAGCGCTCCACCATCCGCATCGCCGCCGCCCGCGCCGCCGCCAACCGCGTTCGCCTAAGCGTGCGAGACGAAGGCCCGGGCATCCGCCCCGACGAGCTATCCCGCCTCTTCCAACGCTACACCTGCCTCAGCGCCCGCCCCACCGGCGGCGAACCCTCCACCGGCCTCGGCCTCTCCATCGTCAAAGAACTCGTCGAACGCATGGACGGACGCGTCTGGTGCGAAAGCGAACCCGGCCGCGGCGCCACCTTCCTCGTCGAATTCCCCGCCGCCCAGAATAGTGCTTGATTGCAGAGGTAAGCGATAAAATGGCGGAGTGATCATTGGCTGCGGCCAAGGCGGCGAAAAGGGAGGTGCGCCAGCGTCACATGCCCTTTTCGACAACACCGGCCCCGGCCAAAAGCGCCCGTCAGTATATCGCTTGTTTCTGCAATCAAGCACTGGCCCCGCGCCACCCGCCTCCTCCGGATTAAACTGATCGTCGCCCCGCCGGCTCCGAGCCTCAGAGCGCCGCCAAACCCGCCCGCCCCCGCTCCTTCGCCGCCTCGTCGTAAAGCTCCGTCGAAGGCAGCGCCAGACCGCGCTCAAAACTCGCCCGCGCGTCCGCATTCCGCCCCAGCGCCTTATACGCGAAGGCCAACTCCAAATGATGCGGCACCCGTTGCGGAGCCAACGCCACCGCCTTTTCCAAACGCCGCACCGCCTCCTCCTTCGAGGCCTCCGGCAAGCCCCCGTAAATCA